>JBBCAX010000041.1:0-31254 GCA_051382335.1 Deltaproteobacteria bacterium TL4 | reverse complement strand
GTTTTTGGGTTCTCAGTTGATCAAAGCAGCTTATTGGTCCTCCTTACAATGTATTTGAAATGCTGAAAAGCTGTAAAGGAGGAGGATGCCAGCAAACCCGCAAAATCCAGGTTTTATTTTGGAAAGATGTCTAATAAATGTCTTGGGATTTTCAATGGAAATCCGATACTAAGGGGCTGTCGGATCCCTCCCTATCCCTCAAGTATAGTGCTCAAGATAAGTTTTGTCCTGGGAGCGAGGGCGTCCCGCCCTCCGGTGAGGGCAAGATGCCCTCGCTCCCAGGGAAAAAACTTTCCTGGACAGCTATATTTTTACAACCCCTTTTTTATATTTTATGGAAAAACATTCCTTGTTTTTGTCCCGTCCTTATTGGGCTTCTCGTTTTGGCATAGCCCCTGTATTGCCGATGTCCGTCGAAGAAATGGCTCAACTCGGATGGGATAGCTGTGATATCATCCTGGTCACCGGCGATGCCTATGTGGATCATCCCAGTTTCGGGATGGCGGTGATTGGACGTTTGTTGGAAGCGCACGGGTTCAGGGTGGGGATTATTTCACAGCCGGATTGGCAGAATGTCAAAAGTTTTAGGGTGCTGGGACGTCCGAATTTGTTTTTTGGCGTTACGGCGGGTAATATGGACTCCATGGTCAATCGCTATACCTCTGACTGTAAAATCAGAAGTGATGACGCTTACACTCCGGGAGGGCTGAGTGGCAAACGTCCTGATCGCGCGGTGATTGTTTATTCCCAACGTTGCAGGGAAGCTTATCCCAAAGTACCTGTCGTGATTGGAGGTATTGAATCCAGCCTGCGGAGGGTCGCTCATTTTGATTATTGGTCGGAAAAGATCCGACGCTCCATTTTGTTGGATGCCAAGGCGGATATCCTTCTCTATGGGAATGCGGAGCGAGCTGTTGTTGAGTTAGCTTATCGCATGGCGTCAGGTGAAGCGGTTCAGAGCATCAGTGATTTGAGAGGAACGGTTCTGGCTCTTTCTGAAATTCCTGAAGGCTGGACGGAAGTGGATCGATCCCGAATGGAGCCTCCCGCAGTCAAAACCAGCAAGCTTTCGCCTGTTGAAGCCACCCCCTCTTCCTCGGGGGCACCTCAACCCGTCAGGAAGGAAAACACCGATCAAAAAATATATGTGCGTCTCCCTTCCTACGAACAACTCGTTGAAGACCGAGCGCTTTATGCGCACGCTTCACGTCATCTGCATTTGGAGTCTAACCCTGGAAACGCCAGGGTTTTGGTACAAAAGCATGGCCAGCGTGAACTATGGATCAATCCACCACCGCTGCCTTTAACTATGGCAGAAATGGATCGAGTGTTCGCCTTGCCTTATACCCGTCAACCTCACCCCTGTTATGCGGGAGAAAAGATTCCTGCCTATGAAATGATTCGTTTTTCTATCATCATTTCCCGTGGTTGTTTTGGCGGCTGTGCCTTTTGCTCCATTACGGAACATGAAGGACGGATTATTCAGAATCGTTCTCCAGAATCGGTTGTGCGGGAGATTGAAATCATTCGCGATACGGTTCCTGGATTTACCGGGATGATTTCTGATCTCGGCGGACCAACCGCGAATATGTATCGTTTGCATTGTCAAAGTAGTGCCATCGAAGCCGTTTGTCGTCGCCTTTCTTGCCTGCATCCTCGTATTTGTTCCAATTTGAATATCAACCACGCGCCCCTGATCGACTTGTATCGTAAGGCACGTCAGGTGAAGGGTGTCAAAAAAATCACGATTGGTTCCGGAGTCCGTTATGACCTGGCTGTCGAAGCTCCGGAATATATCAAGGAACTCGTAACCTATCATGTGGGCGGCTATTTGAAAATTGCTCCTGAACATACGGAAAGCGGGCCCTTGGATAAAATGATGAAACCGGGAATTGCCGCGTACACCCGCTTCAAGGAACTGTTTGACAAATATTCCCTGCAAGCGGGAAAGGAACAGTATCTCATCCCCTATTTCATCGCGGCTCATCCCGGCACCACCGATGAGGATATGCTGCGATTGGCTGTCTGGCTGAAACAAAATGGGTTGCGAGCGGATCAGGTTCAATCCTTTTTGCCCACCCCTATGTCTTTGGCCACCGCCATGTACTATAGCTCGAAAAATCCGCTTCATCTGGTTCATCGTGAGAGTGAGGAGGTGTATATTCCCAAAGGACTCAAACAACGTCGTCTGCAAAAAGCCTTCCTCCGTTATCATGATGCCCACAACTGGCCCTTATTGCGGGAAACCTTGATTCGCCTGGGGCGAGAGGATTTGATCGGCAACGGCAAAAAACACCTGATCCCTCTCTATCAACCTAAAGGCACAGAAGGCAGGAACAGGGCGTATGGAAAGCGTCGGGGCTGAAGGTAAATATATCTTTTTTGTCAAGATTTTGTTTCTTTGTGGACCCGCTCATTTAATTTTTGAATACAGCTTTCGAAAGTCCTGCTAATTCGAGTCTGGTCTTGAATGATTGAAATTTGCGGCCAGGTTGCATGTTCTCCGAGGGAGATATACGCATGGATTCCCTCCAAGTCTGGATTTGAGGCGATTTTCCGATACATCAAGGGGTTAAAAGGAAATTGAATGTTGATATCTCCGAGATAGGTTTGTTTTGCCATGGCATACGCTTTATCCAAAAGCAGACGCCAAGGTGAATCCTGCCAGACATCTCTCGCGATTTCGAGTGTTTCGGTGGTTCGTGCGTGAACGAAAGAGGAGGCAACGTGTTTTGCGAAAGGGAGCATTCCTTTTTTTCGACGGTGAGTAATGAAGGGTAAAACATGGGGGTTTGCCTGGCTCACAATCGAGTGATTCACATTGTGCAGTCGGCTAATACGCAGCAGGGGTAAGTCGCTGTGGACCGAACCGTCTATCCATTTTTCAGTGGGCATGTAAGGCAGTTTTTCTCCGCTACTGACCTTGGCCATTAATGAAACGGGAGGAAAAACTCCTGGAATGGCGCAAGAGGCCAAAGCACTGTAGGCAATAATCACATCAGGCGCGGTGAGGTGATTCAAGACTCTCGGCTTTTGGCGGGATCGTGTGGGCGATACCGTGATGTTGAGGACACGTCCGGAGCGCTCAAACGCTTCCTTGAAAGTATAGATTCCAACATTCTCCTCAATGTGTTCCATCAATTGTTCGGGGTCCATCATCATTCGTTGTTGAATGATTTCGGAAAGTTTCAAGCGTTTCAGGGCAATTCTGTGAATGCGTTCAGGATGCAGGAAAAAATCATCCAGCTCCGCATCAGATCGACTGCAAATTCCTGCCGCGACAATGGAACCCATGCTTGCGCCGGAAATGATTTTAGGCAGGAGTTTTTGCTCCCACAGACTCTTGACTACGCCCAGATGATAAATCCCAAAAGAGGCTCCTCCACTCAACATGAGAGCGGTTCTCCCAAAGTTATGCTGCGCTTGTGTGAAGAGGTGAAGTTTTTGGTCAAGGCTGATGTGTGGGACGTCACAGTCACAAAGGAACATCATGGCGGTTTCTATAACCTCAAGGTATTCCGTAATCAAATGCTTGGTGCCGGCATGTGCGTATTGATAAAGCTCAGGACTGCTGATTTCCGCCAGGTTTCGGTATAAGCTTTCATGAAGAATGTGGGAAAGTCCTTCAAAATCTTTATCTTCGAGGTATTGACGTATTTTTTGAAGATGCTGCTGAATTAGGTCAGGATGGTAAAATTCAGATTCATCTTGCGCTCTCCAGAGATCTTTCCCCTCAAGGTGATCCAGGTTTTTTGCGTACTCAAGCCATTGCTCGTAACTGTTTGCGGTTTTCATGGCTTTTTTTAATTTTTTTATTTGAACCTCTTTATTCATCGTTCAACCTTCGAATGAGGATTGTCAAAATCATCGCATGAAAAAGTCATTGTTACATGACACTGGTTTTCGTTTAACATGATCGTTGTCGTATTTCTAGCAAAAATATAAAAAATATAAAAACATAGTTGACATTTAATTTGCAAAGAGAAATACAAGAAGAAAGGGGTTGGTGTGCGAATTGCAATTTCTCAAACAAAACTCACATTGGCATGGGTACAGACAGAGAAAGGTAGAATGAAGAAAATTGCAGTGTTGTTTATGATTGGTTTCCTCGGTGTGAATTTCTCCGCAATGGGAAAGGAGCAGACGAAGTCGACTATTTTCTGGGAAGATCGTGAGATTGCTCAATTGGAAAAAATGACTCCGCTGTTGTTGGAAGCGATTGGGCGTTTGCGTCAGCGGATTGAATCGGTTGCGATTTCCTCAACGACTGTCGATGAAAACATCAAAACCGACCTTCAAAAAGTTTTGGTCTCAAGGCTGTATGACCTGTTGACCCGGGATAACTATCTAACGGTGAGCCGATGCCAGGAGTGCAGTCAGATTCGAAGTGAAATTCGTGGGAATTATTTAAAAGTGAGTCGGGGGATCGCTGATGAAGATTACCGAAGAACAAAGGCCGCAGAGTTGAATGTTCAAGGTTTTCTGGATATCGGTATTTTCATGAGCCAGGATCAACTCTCCATGACCTTGGCGGCTTATGAGGCCAAAGACGGCAAAATCGTATTTTCTGAGATCATTACCGGGGATCCCGGGGGCAAGGTTCAATATACGAATGGATTTTTCGGAAAATTGAACATTCCGATCGAAGTGACTTATACCAAAACCGTCGCGGGCGAACGGGTGGATCAGAACGGAGATGGCGTTTCTGATAAAGCGACCCAACAAGTGGAACATTCCGCTTTCATCTTTGGTGTGGAGTTCGCGCAAAGAATCTCTGAAAGTTGGTTATTTTCGGGAACGGTGGCCTTTTTAACCGATGATAACTCGAATTTGGACATCCGCTTGAGTGACGGACTTGATGGACTTCTTGTGGATGGTACGGTTGCTTATGAATGGCGATTCCCCGGGGTTCGTGGCGCATTGGACGCGGTGCTTGGCGTTGGGAATTTGTTTGTGACCCCCATTTCCTCTCCGGTTTTTGTTAAGTTTGGATTAAAAGCAACCGTGGGAGAAAAATTAACGTTTAATTTTTACCAGTTAAGTTTTCAACCCGCCCCTACTAATCCTAAGACGAGCGGTGCTCAATACGTGGCCATGGGATGGCAATTTTAAGGGGTGTGTTTCTTTATGTGATCATCAAAAGATAGGGAAAAATTTTCTCTTTCGTTCCTGATTTATCCCGAAATGGATATTATGAAGCAAATGATTCGTTTAAAAAATGACAGAAGTTTTTTCATCAGTTCACTGTGTGTGGGAGTGTTCTTCTCCCTGATTGTGGGCTGTGCTTCTTTTGATAAATACACGGCTCCTCCCTCTGAAGTAAAAAAATTCCAGAAAAAAGTCATTTATACCCAGAGTACGGATGGCGGTAATGGTTCCATCAGTGTGATCGAGGAAAGTTTAGGCGGTCAGAATACGATTCGGATTTTGTTGAAGAAAGACGGTATTGATTCAACAATTTCACATAAGATTGAAGACCAGAATTTTGTGATTTCTGTCCCTCTGCAAGACCCCACAACGGTTAAGTTTGGTCCACAGACAGGTAAGTATGAAGAGGATCAGAAAGCCCGTGTTGAAAGTTTATTGGCCAGGTATCTTCCCTTGGATCGTTTTAGCGTGTCTTTGCGCTTGGTATGGGACCAACAGAAATTGGATGAGCTCCAGTTGAAAAGTGCGCCTCTGCTCAAAGCGGCATCCTCTCTGGAAGAAAAAAGCATCAATATCAATTACGAGTTGGAACGCGCGGTGGTGCGTCAGGATATTAAAATCCTGTTGGATAACGCTTTGCCGGATTATCAGGAAAGATTTGTGAACCTGCTCTTACCGTCACAGATGTTTTATGTCAAGGAACGGGGCGACGTCATTACGGTGGAACGGACTGTTTTTCCCAAGGCCTCTCCGGTCAGTATTGCTCCCCGTGAAGAGGAGGATTTGACGAAAAAAATTGAAAAACTCATTAGTGAATATGTGAACCTCAATGATTTTGTAACCAAGGTCAAGTTTGTTTTAATCCAGGGAGCGTCCTCAAAGAAAACATCCGACAAAGGGGTGAAAAATACGTCAGATGAGATCAGAATGGATATTGAGGTGTTGTTGAACGATACGGTCGCGCCGGAAGTGGATGCTTTCTTAAAGCGTTCTATCCCGCTGATCGTCAGTATCAATCCTGACCGTGGGGATCAACTGAATATTAGCCGCAAGCGTTTTCCTGAGAAGGAAGGGGTGATTACCTCCGAAAAGTTGGTTACCTTGCATCGCTTACAAACTCAGAT
This sequence comes from Deltaproteobacteria bacterium TL4, assembly GCA_051382335.1. Lineage (GTDB taxonomy): Bacteria > SAR324 > SAR324 > SAR324 > NAC60-12 > JBBCAX01. The sequence goes on along the minus strand of JBBCAX010000041.1, from coordinate 24,982 downwards.
CAACACAGCGTTTGAAGCAGGCGATTACGTCAATGGCTTAGCCTTAATTCAACAGGCCTTGAAAGTTGCTGTGCAACGAAAAGATAAACTCAGCTTATTGAAAATGAAAGGGTCCTTGCACTTTTTACTTCAAGAAAAAGAGCAAGCTCGCGAAACGTGGAAACATGTGATTAGCCTTGATCCTGAGGATCAGGATGCACTTCAAATGTTAAATTCATTGGCAAAATAAAATGAAAGTACGCAACCTCATGCTATCCGTGTCTGTGCTCCTTTGGGTGGGGGGGCTGACACAGGTTCTCAACGCGCAAACGGACACCTCCTCAGCCGCATCGGCCTCATCCAAAGAAGCCTTGGTGGAGTCCGTGAAGGTGGATGTGAATGCTAAAAAACAGGAAGAAACCAAACTGGAAGAAATGAATTCCACCTTGGCGTTTCCTCCCAAAGGCAAAGTCACACCAAACGGTTCCTCAAACGCTGCCTCTAAGGAAACATCAACGAAACAACCTCAAACCTTAACAGCGCTTTCGCCTGCGGATGATGCTGAGAAAACTCAAAAAGCGATGACCAAGCCTTTTGAGCAAATAAAAGAACTTCCCAAGGAAACCTCTGAGGTTTCATCCGAATTCATAGAGACTCCTTATGAACAGAAGCGAGGTGAGGTTCGTTTGCCTTCAACCGCGGAACAGCAATTTGCGGAAAACGCGTTGCGGAAAAAACTCCACGAACTGCTAAAGCCCCTACTGCTCAAAAAATATGTAAGTGTTACTGTCAGCAGTCATTATGTCATTCAAACCCTTCCGATCAGTGAGAGTCATAAGCAAATCTCGAGGATCAAACTTCCGGGGTTCTCAAATCACGTATGGGTTCCAACGGAGACCAAGAATGTCTTGGGCCTGGTGAATCAACTGCAGGTTTTTAAAACGGTCTTCATCGTGGTTAACTCCGCTTTATCGTCTTTTGAGGTTGAAGTCTTACGTCAAAGTTTAGACGCTCAGGTCGATGAGTTGAATCTTGGTTCCCAAGATCGTATGGAAATCGCCTATGTCCCTTCCTCTAGTTCTCAAAGGTCAGAGATGGTGTCGGAAGAACAGCCTCAGACAGACGAAACGAAAAAATCTGAAAAGACCGCGCAGAAAGATCCTCAGCAAAAACCTACGGAGGAACCTGTTGATCCCTTGTTCTCAATGCCTGTTCCTTTAGAGCCTGTCGCCAAAGCTGGGAATACACCCGATCCTGAGTCGGAATCCAGGAATCAGGACGCTGAGTTTAAATCCGCGAAACGTTTGTTGGAAGCCAGACAGGAGTTTTTTAAGCAGGATTACTCAAAAGCTCTGGACAAGATCCAGCAGGCGATTGAGTATAACCCTCGTTCTGCTCAGGCTTACGCGATGCTGGGCTCTATCTATTATCGCTTGAAATGGAAAAGTTTAGCGGCGAAGCATTGGAAAAAATCATTGGAACTCGACCCGAGTAACGCAGTTATTGTACAGTACCTTGAACGGTTGGGAGAAGGCGAATGAGAAATTTAATGAGAATTTTGGCGATGGGGATTGTTTGCTTGGGGTTGCTGACGACGGCAAAGGCTCAGGAACGTGTCAAGTCGCTACAGATGAAGCAATATGAAATCGAAGATGCCCTTCGCAGCAGCTTAAAGTATTATCTCGCTCCTCAAGATTATGTGTTGAAAGTCTGGTTGAAGGGGAGGGTGCCGACTTTGAATAAAGTGTCCCAGTTTGAAGAGGTGAACGCTGAGGACGCTCTTCCCGGCTTTGAACAAGCCCGAACTCCTGCCAGTGAACCTTCTCGGTCTATTCCCGAGGAAGGGGTTTGGGAAATTACCCAAATGCGCATTGATCTGGTGCTTTATAAAGAAATCTCCCCCTCCATCAGCACCTACATTACCGAAATTGTGCCGGTTTTGAGCGGCTTGAATTTACAGCGAGGGGATCAATTTAATTTCTTGCCGATTAAACCGGAATTAGCGGCTATTCAAAAAGAGGATGCTAAAACGACAGGGGACAGCGCAACCTCAGAAAAACAAACCGAAATAGGTGCGGCCCAAGGAAAACCTTCAAATTCTGTAAATGAAGGGCCTTTGTTGACTTTAAAAGACTGGATACTGCTTGGACTCGCCGGGGTTCTGGTTTTGTTATTGTTGACCATCCTCTGGAAACTCGGAAATCTTCAGAAGACCAGCAAAACTTCTCCTGCGTCGGATCATTACCCCGCGCCTTCAAATTCGACACTGCTGCCCGCGACTCAAGACGCCTTGAAAACGATTGAACGCGCACGGGAAGAAATGTGGGCTCATCAGCAAGCGCAGATTGATGAAATGATGTTGAACGAAGAAAATCATCGTTTGCTTCAAGAGGTCATCAAACAGTTGGTTGGAAGAGATGACTGGAATCAGCAATTGATTCAGGAATTGACCAGGGATAAGCAGTCCACAGAAACCTTCATTAAACTCATTGCCATCATGGGACCGCAGACAGCGCGGAAAATTTTTTCTAAAATGATCGGTTCCGCGGACTATTTGGATTTGGAAAAAATGGTGAGAGAGGTCCATCCTTCGGTGCAAGAATCGCATCAAGTGCTGAAAGATGTTTGGACGTTCCTGTTCACAAAAAAACTGATAGCGCCGGAAGACCACCACACGGATCCCTTTATTTTTTTGAAGGAGCTAAGCCCCAATCAGATCAGTTTTCTGATTGAAGAAGAACCGGCGAAGATCAAGGCGATTGTCATTAGCCGTTTGTCAGGAGCATTGATGGCGACTATCCTCCAAAAACTTCCCAAGGAAGAACGGACCCGGGTGATGATTCAACTGGGGAAAATGGAAGGCTTGCCTTTGGACCTCATTGAACAAATCGCCTATACTTTAGCCAGCAAAGCTCAGAATCTGCCTGATGATAATACGGTTTCTGTCAATGGGGTGGAACTGGTTGTTGATGTTTTGGGCGAAACCGATGCCATCACTCGGCAGGAAATCCTCAATGGGTTACGTGTCTCTGATCAAAAGTTAAGCGAGATTGTTGAAGGTCAGTGCTTTATCTTTGACTCGATTCCTGTTGTACCCAGGGATGTGTTGCTTGAGGTGGTACGAAAACTTCCTCCAGATGATGTCCTGACCGCAATCTGTGGCGCACCGAAAGAGATTCAAGAAGCGGTGGTATTGTGTTTCCCTGAGCAAAGCAGAGGAACCTTGGTCTCTGCCTTGAAGGCAAAAACACCTACCGTGGAAGAAATCAAAGGGAAACGCCGGATTTTTTCTCAAGCCATGCGTCAGATGGCTGCGGATGACAAGGTTAATCTTAAAGAAGTTAATGCAACCTGGGAAGGGCAAAATGCGGGAGTTCCCGCATTGGGCTATGAATAATCCACCACTCCCTTTGCGATAACCTTAAACTAAAAAACACTCATGAAAGATACACTGGGGACCATATTCGGTTTTTTGTTCGGCGTTTTTTTGATTTTCTTTGGAATTACCTGGCCCGACCACCTTTCAAATTATTACATGTATCAGCTCAGACATCATGAGACGATCATGATTCAGCTAAAAGAGCAAAAAGCCTCAAGTGCCGTAATTCTCGAAAAAAAGAAAGAATTTCAGGAATTTCAGGATTCCTGGGAGGGTTCTATCACCCGGTTTATTGACTTGAAATCCATCTTGATTGTACTGGGCGGAGCCTATGCCGCAACGATGGTTGCCTTTCCTTTTAACAAGGCGATGGCCGCTATTTTGTTTATGGCCCGGGCACTCCGTGCTCAAACGGAGGTGGCGGAGTTTTTGGACGTGTATGATACGGTTCAGAAACTTGCCACAAAACGGGTTCGCAATGAGCTGATTACCGATGAAGAGATCAACGCCGTTGTGAATAAGGATTTCAGACGTTGGTTGCAGGATTTTATCGCGGTAGATCTCGTGGAAGAAGAAATGATGTGTGAGATTGTGCGCTCAGAGATTGAAATGTACAACTATCGTTCTTTTGAGGAAATCGATGTTTTGGAATTTATGGGGGCCGCTACTCCTGCTTTTGGTATGATTGGAACGGTGGTTGGTTTGATTTTAATGTTGGGTCAAACTGGGACTAACGTTTCCGGGGTGATGGGCGGAATGTCTGTCGCCTTGATTACGACCCTCTACGGGGTAATGTTAGCGCAGTTGATCTTCTTACCGATTGCTTCGAAACGGTATCAGTTGAAAGAATCTCATGTGATGTTGATGGAAATGATTCGCGAAAGTTTAGTTTATTTGAAACGGAGAGAATTACCCGAGGTGAGTGCGCAAGATTTGATCATTTACCTGCCGTGGGAGTATCGTAACCAAATTCTTGAAAAGAGAATGGCGGCATTACGTAGTGGCGATTTGGGATTATAAACGATATGGGTGGACGAAAACCAAAGAATTTAGAAGGTTGGGTGATCACCTTCTCAGATTTAATGACACTTTTGTTTTGTTTTTTTGTTTTATTAACCACCCTTTCTACGGCGCCAAAGGATTGTGAAGGAATACAAAACTACATGCGGGATCATCAAGATGAATTCCGTGATTATCAACTTCGATCCAATAGGTTAAGTTGTATTATTTCCTTGCCCCAGGATTTCCTGTTTCGTTCGGGGCAAGCCGATATCCAGCCGAAGGCCCATCAACCGCTCATTGCCTTTTTTCAAGTCGTTAAATCTCTTCCTGAGCACCAACATGATCTGGTGATTGTCGAAGGGCACACCGATAATGTCCCCATTCACAATCAACGTTATCCCAGTAATTGGGAATTAAGTTCTGCCAGGTCTACGAGTATTGCTCATTTTTTAACCCGGTACCTGGATTTTCCTCTGGATCGGATTTCTATCAGCGCTTATGCCGATGCCCGCCCCAAAATTCCTTACGTTGATTATCTTAACCGTCCCTTGAAAGGCGAAGAGTTGGTAAAGGCCAGGCTGATTAATCGACGGGTAGAAATTATTCTGACCACTCCTCCGAAATCGTTGGACGAAATTAACTTGTTGTTTGATGGTACGGTAGATGCCAAATAACCTGTGCGTTCTTTGTCGATTTACCTTAGGTGGGTTCTTCTTCTCCTTGGTCTTTTTGCTGGGATGCGGTGAATCTCAAGATAACCCGGATCCTTATGCTCCTAAAGCAACCTCAACGGTGAAGGGCGTCGTTCAGGATGATTCGACGGAAGAAGTGATTTCAGGAGCGACTGTCTTTCTTGGAACAGTCTCCGCTATCACCGATGAAAGTGGACAGTACTCGCTTGAAGACCTTGAAAGCGGAGACTATCTTTTGATTGCGATCAAAGACGGATACCAGGACTATCATAAAAAAGTGACGGTTGTTCGTTCAGATAACGTCCTGAATGTCAAAATGCATTTCCTCTCCAAATTTAGAGTCGGGGATCCCCAGGGAGCCATTACAGAAGCTGGCGGAACCGCCACATTTACGATGAAATTAAACGTAAAACCCTCCTCACAAGTGACCGTCCCCGTTTCAAGCAGCAATCTTTCTGAAGGGATTGTTTCTCCGGACCAATTGGTTTTTACCGTGGATAATTGGAATTCCAATCAGGTGGTAACGGTCACTGGCATTGATGATGTTGTTGATGATGGGGATCAGGTGTTTCGAATTATTCTGGGAAAATGTGTTTCAGAAGATCTCACTTTCAATAATTGGGATCCGAAAGACGTGTTACTTACGAATAGTGACGATGATACTCCCGGTTTTATCCTGAGCAGTATTAGCGGCAGTACCAGTGAAACCGGGACTAAAGCGACTTTTACCGTCAAACTCAGTTCGCAACCCACCTCAGAGGTAACTCTGCCCTTGGCTTCAGGCGACGAAACCGAAGGCGCCTTGTCTCCGCTGAGCCTCACTTTTACGCTGGATAACTGGAATGCGGAACAGATTGTTTCTGTGATTGGTTTGAATGATTTAATTGTTGATGGGGATAAGGTGTATTCGGTTGCCATTGGTCCCGCTATTTCTTCAGATAGTGGTTATGATGGTTTGGATCCTGAAGACATGAGTGTCACCAACAAAAGCGCAGATCCGACGCCTGGGGTTACGATAAGCGCGCTAAGTGGCAGTACCTTTGAAACTGGAGAAATTGCGTCCTTCACCATGGCCTTAAATACAGAACCTCAAGCGGAGGTAACCTTTCCTGTTTCAAGTGATACCCTGACCGAGGGTACGGTCGCTCCCGCTAGTCTCACGTTCACTGCCCTGAATTGGAAGGTTCCACAAATGATTACGATCAAGGGGGTGGCTGATGATGAAGTGGATGGTGATAAAATTTTTAAGGTGGTGATTGGTGCGTCAACCTCAACCGATAGTTTTTACAACACGCTGGATCCGGCAGATGTTCCTGTAACCAATAGGGATATGACTGCAGGTTTTATTGTGGGAAAACCCAGCGGAAATACTACTGAAACCGGGGGTACCGCGACCTTTACCATCCGTTTGAGTAACAAAACGACCACCAATGTTATCGTTGATGTGGCCAGTGATGACAGCACAGAAGGCAGTGTTTTTCCTTCAAAGCTAGCGTTTCACGCAGACGATTGGGATGTCGATCAAGTGGTTAAGGTAACAGGGAAAAATGATCACATTGATGATGGAAATTTAGAATATCACATCAGCATTTCCTCGACTTCCAGCGATTATCGTTACAATGGATTAGTTCATAAGGGGCTGAACGTCATCAATGAGGATGACGATATTGCAGGGTTCTATGTGGGGAAACTGGATGGAAATACTTCTGAAGATGGAGGCAGTGCGAGTTTTACGGTTAAATTGCGGACAGAACCTACTGCGGATGTGACTTTCGATTTTTCAACCTATGAAACGGATGAAATTAGGATTAGTCCAGAACGTGTGATCTTTACCACAGTAAATTGGAATACTGCTCAAAATATTACAGTGACGGGAATAGGGGATGATATTCAAGATGGGGATCAATCCTTCACAGTCCTATTAAGCGTTGCTTCCGATGATCCCAAGTACGATAAACGAACACCGCCCGGTGTTGATGGTTTGAATTTTGATAGGGATAGTGCCGGTGTGACAGTGAGCGAACTTAGTGGAAGCACAACAGAAGCGGGTGAAACAGCAACCTTTACTGTAAAATTAACTTCAAAACCCATAGCGGATGTGAATATTGATCTTAATGTCAGTGATTCTTCGGAAGGTAGTGTGTCGCCTTCAATTCTTAACTTTACCTCAGAAAATTGGAATTTGGAACATACGGTGACCGTTACAGGCCTTGATGATAATGACAAAGATGGAGACCAGCTATACTTGGTGAATTTCAGCAGTATTGAATCTGAAGACACTAATTATGCGGGATGGAAGATTGAATCCATGGTTGTGCTCAATGTGGATGACGAATTGTAGATGACGAACACCTGGCGCTAGGTCTTGAAGAACACTAAAAAATGATTAGTAACTCTCAGAAAATTTCTATTAACAAAACGTTTTATTATTGTCACAATCAAGTAAGGGACCTCAACCTTACCGATTTTATTTTTGAATTTCTAAACGGGATTGAGTTATGAAAAAACTATACTTTATGCTTTCGATAGGATTCATCCTGATGGCTCTGTTTCAGTATAGCTGTTCCAGCAACGACTCGTCAACTTCGAATGAGGCTGTTTCGTCAACGGATAAGGGAAAACTGAGGGGGGTGATCACAGACGCGTCCAACGGGATGCTGCTGGCGGGCGTGGTTATTTCTTTTGGAGATTTGGATGATGTGGCAACTGTGGAAAGTGGAACGTATGTTTTTGAAGAGATTGAGAGAGAGACCTACACCATTGTTGCTCGGAAGGAAGGTTATGTGGATTTTACAGGGCAAGTTGAAATCGGCCGTGGGACCACGGTTTTGAATATTGAAATGCTGCTTATTTCTAAATTTCGTGTGGGTCCCATCAGTGGCCCCACGACCGAAGCTGGTGGAAGCGCGACCTTTACTTTAGGCTTAAACAGCAAACCCGCGGAAGGAATGACTGTCACCATCCCGGTTTCGAGCAGTGACCCAACAAGGGGTACGGTTTCTCCTGAAAGCGTTCTTTTTACTGAGTTTAACTGGAACGCGGAGCAGACCCTCACGGTTTATGGAAAAGATAATTCGTTTAAAGATGGAGATCAGACCTATACCGTGATTTTAGGACCCGCTTCTTCTGAGGACCCCAACTATAACTCGCATGATCCGGAGGATGTCACTGTCATTAACACTGATAATGATATTGCCCGTTTTAATGTCAGCGCAATCAGTACGTTCACCACTGAAGCCGCTGGGACCGCGACATTTTCGGTCCGTTTGAACAGTATTCCCACAGATAATGTTACAATTTTCATGACAAGTTCTGACGAGAGCGAAGGAACCGTGCTGCCTCCGAGTCTTACCTTCACGCCTGTTAACTGGAATACGATCCAGACGGTTACAGTCACAGGGATTAATGACAATGAAGCCGATGGGAAGCAAGCTTATAAAATCAACTTGGGATCCATTGTCACCAATGATGCGGATTATGCTGTCTTGACACCCGCAAGTGTGAACGTGATCAACACCGATGATGATACCCCGGGATTCACGGTGAGTGCCATCAGCGGAAACACCTCAGAAGCCGGAGCCAAGGCAACGTTTACTGTGGTATTAACCAGTCAACCCGCTACAGCCACAAATGTTCAGGTCAAAGTAACCAGTAGTGACGTGAGTGAAGGGAAGGTCTTAAAAGACGGTGTGGGCGTGACCGACTTGACGTTGACGTTTACCGCAGCCGCCTGGAATGAACCTCAGACCGTTACTGTCTTGGGGATTAATGATGAACTGGTGGATGGAGATCAGACTTATTCCATTATTCTGGATCCTGCGGTCTCTACGGATGCCCGGTATAACTCCTTGAATCCAAGTGATGTTACTGTTGTCAACCAGGATCTCTCTCCAGGGTTTACGGTGAGCGGCATCAGTGGCAATACCGCAGAATCGGGTATAATCGCAACGTTTACGGTGAGGCTCAATACTCCTCCCAGGAATAATGTTCAGGTCTTTGTTTCCAGCAGTGATACGACGGAAGGTACGGTTTCTCCCTCCAGTCTCACCTTCAAAGCGGAAATGGATGATCCTGCGGATTGGAATACGGCGAGAATCATTACGGTAACCGGAGTGAATGATGCTATCGATGATGGAAATCAGAATTATACCATCATTTTTGGTTCTGCCGCGTCTGCTGACTCAAATTATCAGGGGCTAAGTCATGTCGGTGTGGTGGTGACCAATGTCAATGACGATAGCGCTGGATTTACGCTTAGTGCTATAAGCGGGAATACTACGGAGCTCGGTGGAACCGCAACATTTACGGTGAAACTGAAGAGCGAACCTACGGCGATGGTGACTCTGGCCGTTTCAAGCAGTGATACCAGTGAAGGCACTGTTTCTCCGAGTAGTCTGTTCTTTACTTCGGCGGATTGGAATACCACACAAATCGTCACGGTAACAGGTGTTGACGATCTGGATGTTGATGGTAATATTGGTTATACGATCGTTATTGACGCAGATCAATCGACCTCAGATTTCAAATACAATAAACTCAAACCTGCTGATGTTTCCGCAACCAATATGGATAATGATTAAAAGATCAATTCTTACTCGCTTTGTCTTTAACAAACCGTTGTAAAGGTCATTATGAGCCACACTTCCTCCTCTCGTGTCCGTCCTCCTGCGGTCGCGAATGCTTTTTATCCGGGCGACCCGAACGTTTTACGCAGGCAGGTTCAGCAATTGCTTAGCGAAGCTTCAGCTTTTTCTGAGGCTATTCCTAAAGCGCTCATTGCGCCTCATGCGGGTTATGTTTACTCGGGGCCGATTGCGGCAACGGCTTACAAAACACTTTTACCCTTAAAGGAGAAAATCAGCAGGGTTGTGCTGTTAGGTCCTGCTCATCGTGTTTATCTCCAGGGAATGGGGGTGCCTTCCGCAACTCATTTTCTTACGCCTTTAGGAAAAATTCCACTTGAAATTCAAACACTCCAGGAATTGACACAGCAATACTCCTGGGTCAATCAGCGGGATGATGCGCATGAACAAGAGCATAGCCTGGAAGTTCATTTGCCTTTTTTACAGGAAACACTCCGGGATTTTGTTTTACTGCCTCTGGTGGTTGGAACAAGCACCCCTGCTGAAGTGGCCCAAGTCTTACAGCATGTGTGGGGTGGCGAAGAGACGTTGCTTGTCATCAGCTCGGATTTAAGTCATTTCGAAAACTATAGCACTGCACAGAAACTCGATTTAAAAACGGCGGAAGCGATTGAGTCTTTTGAGATCGAGGCCTTGCGACATGAGGGCGCCTGCGGTTATTATCCTGTCCGAGGTTTACTTGCCGCAGCCAAACACTTTAAACTTCAAGTCCGTCGTTTGGATCTCCGTAATTCCGGTGATACTGCAGGTGATCATTCCAGGGTGGTTGGCTATGGTTCCTGGCTTTTCTATCTCCCGTCCGATTAATTTACTGCCAACTCGTACCACAGAAAAGAATCCCACTCACTTTTTTTATTGGAAACCTTATGAAAAAAAAAGAAATGGCCATCCTCTTGATTGATGATGAGCGAGAAGTCTTGGACGGTTTAACACAAGATATCGCTAATTATTGCGGCTCTTCCCTGATTGTTGAAACGTGTGAAAGTACTTCGGAGGCCTTTGACTTAATGCAGGCGTTGCATCGTTCAGGGACGGAAGTGGTGATTGTCATCAGTGATTATGTGATGCCTCAAAGTAATGGGGTCGAATTTTTTATTCAGCTCAAAGCCGATCCACGTTTTAAAAAGATCAGTACGATTTTGCTCAGTGGACAGGCCAGTTACGAAGATGTGATTGCTGGCATTAACCAGTCCGCAGTCAACCGGTGTTTGACTAAGCCTTGGAACCCTAAAGAGTTGATTCAGGTGATTGAAGATTTACTGACCGAATATTTTATCAGACATGAGCCCGAGCAGGTGCATTATTACCAAAAACTCATTAATTCCGAAAAATTGAGTCAAGCTTTTGTGTTTTCAGAACAGAAGCGGAAAAAGTTAGATAAACAGGTAAAATCCTTACAAAACAGTATCTTTGATCAATCGAATCATCTGGATGAAGAGATATGGGATCAATTAATCGCAGAAATTTTAAAATACTCCAAGAAAGCTCCTGAATCTTTCTTCCGAACGTTTCTTCCCGGGGCTATTCTGCTGCGCGAAGGGCAGCCCAATGACGCGTTATGGTTTGTAAAAACAGGTCATTTGGTTCATCAAAAAATGCATGCGGATGGAAATGTCTATGATGTCTTGAAAGAAGGCGAACGTAAAATTTTAGGCATCATGTCCTTTTTGAGTGGGAAACCCGCGTTTACTTCGTGTCAGGCTTTAACCAAAGTGGAAGTGATTATCCTCACAAAACCGATTATCGAAAAAGTGATGCAGGAAAGTCCCCTGTTTTTAACCCTGTTTTCAAACACCTTATTGCGAGGGTTATACACACGATTTTCAGCCTCTATTGATATCGGCATTGAACTTCGTGAAACTTTGGATCGGTTGGAAGCCACTCAACTTCAGCTTGCGGAAGCTGAAAAAATGGCGACCTTGGGTCAACTGGTGGCGGGAATTGCTCATGAACTCAACAACCCGGTTGCCGCCATTTTAAGAAGTGTGGAACATTTACATACTCACCTTCCCATGATTACGGCCATTCAGGATGAGAACAACCTTTCCGTGCTGGGGAACCTCGTTTTGGGAAAAGCCTTGAATGTGACTCCGTTATCAACCGCGGAAGTTCGCGAACAAACAAAAAAGGCACAATCCCGTTATAATTCCGCAAATACAGCAAAAATGATTGTTCAGTTTAAAATGGATGATGACGCGAGTTATCAGAAATATTTCAAACCTCTTGGAAAGCAGATAGATGCCGTTGTGGAGCAATTGGATCATTTCTATCAGGTCGGCAGTTTTTTGCGGAACATCAACTCGTGCAGTACACGAATTGCGGCTATTGTTAAGGGACTTAAAAACTATGCCAGGCTTGATAGTGAAACCACGGCCAAAGTCGATATCCATGAGGGCATTGAAGACACGTTGATGATTTTTTCCAATAAATTAAAGCAATTGGAAGTCGTTAAAATCTATGACACCCTGCCTTTAGTCGAATGTTTTCCCGCACAGTTGAATCAAGTCTGGACCAATCTCATTTCCAACGCTACAGACGCTATGGGGCCGCACGGAAAACTAACGATCAGGACCCAATTAAATAAATCGTCAAAAGATTTTAAAGCCAAGCATGTGGCGATTACTTTTGAGGATAATGGTTCAGGGATTCCTCCGGAATTGATCCATGCTATTTTTGAGATGCACGTGACGACTAAAAGAGGAACAGGCTTTGGTTTGGGAATGGGGTTAGCCATCTGTAAACGCATTGTTCTGAGTCATGGAGGGCAAATAACGGTGGAATCAGAAGTGGGTCACTATTCTCGCTTTACGGTAAAACTCCCCGTGGCTTTAGCTCGATCTAACGACTCCCCCTAAAAACACGATCCCCTTGGGAGGCCTCAAACACTTCAAAACGAAAGGGAAAACGTTGAGAACTACTTACTGGTTGCCGTATAAACACCGTCCCAATTAGGAGCAGGAGGTTCTTTCAAATAATGCTCACAGCGTTGGATGAGGACTTTGGAGGGACCATCCTCGGGGATCATCGCCAGTACCTGTTTGAAGGTGGTGAGGGCGTCACTCCATCGTTGTTGACGATACGCCTCAAGGGCTTCAGCATATAAGCCGTAAGCTTTAATCAGGTGTAGCGAAAGTTCACCCTGACGACTCACAAGTTCGTGAATACGAACAGGTTTATGGATTCCAATGACCCTGATTAAATCGAGTTCCCGCGTAACCACGGCGTCACGGCACTGTTCGTAAGTCATTTCACTGATGATTAAATCGGTCCCATACATTTTATTGACACCTTCCAAACGGGCCGCCAGATTTACGGAGTTTCCCATAATGGTATAGTCAAAACGGTTTCGGCTGCCCATATTTCCAACAACCATCATTCCTGTATTGACACCGATGCGGTGATGAATATTAACGCCCCATTTTTCTTTCCAACCATCCCGGAGCTGCGCAAGGCGGTTTTGCATTTCCAGCATGACCAGTGCCGCACGTTTCGCATGGTCTTGCAGGTAGAATGGCGCTCCAAAAAAAGCGATGATGGCATCACCTTCAAATTTATCGACGGTGCCATCATATTTCATGATGATTTCTGTCATTTCACTGAGATATTCATTCAGGAGACTGACTAATTCGGTAGGGGTTAACATTTCTGAAATTGTTGAAAACCCTTTAACATCGGAAAACATGGCGGTCAGCTCTTTTTCTTCTCCGCCTAAAGTGAGTTGTCCGGGATTTTCCATCAAATTATGGATCACCGCGGGAGAAAGATATTGTTGAAAGGCGCCCTTGATAAACCGCTTCTCTCGACCCTCCGTAGCGGATAAAAAGCCGAATACTTCAACAAAGGATAAGGACCATGCCAGCAAGGGCGGAATCATGGGAATCCAGATCTGGTATTGGAGAAAAATCCAGAGGCTGAACATTGAAAATCCGATCGCGATCATGAGGGGACCCAAGACTTGAAAAAAAACGTGATTCAGCAATAGAACCATCGAGACGGTGAGAAAACTCAGTCCCAACACAGAAAGGATCATCACCCAGTCAGGAACGTTTTTAATAAAGTCTTCCTGAAGGATGTTGCTGATAATGGAGCCATGCAATAAAACCCCAGGCACATTACTTCCCATGGAGGTATGCTTTAAGTCCTCCACTCCCGCGGCACTTGCGCCAATCAAGACAATTTTATTTTGAAAAATGACAGGATCAAGCAGCGCCCCTGCCCTTTGACCTTTGTTTAGTTTTTGCATCGTCGAAAAGACGCCTCCCAGAGAATAAGTGGTGAATTTCCGTTTCATATTGATCAAATAGGAACCATCTTTTTGTAAGGGAATTCTCAGGTTATCAAGAAACAAACTTCTGGCACTCAACTTCATTTGTTTTACACCCAAAATTTGCTGCATGAGTGAAAGCGAAAGCACAGGAAACGCGTGTTCTCCATACTTCCGGATTAAGTGAGATCGTCGATAAATCCCGTCTTTGTCGGAAGAAAATTCCACAACCCCAACCCCTAGGGAGGATTGATAATATTCCGTTATCGGTAAATAATAATTGTTATACTCGGGAAGGGCGGCCGAGGGGTCCTGTTGAAGGTTTCGCAGCGCGAACATTTCGGTAAAATCTTCAGGCAAGGGTCTGTTTAACAAAGACTTATTGACCGAATCTTCCACATCTTTAACGAATTGTGTCGCATGAAAAGTCGCCCCGCTGCCGGCCGTACTGCTTGCCAGCATCATGTCATCCGCGCCGAGTTCTCCTTCAGGAGATCGAGGAACTTGAGGTTCTGTGAACAAGACGTCGAAGAGTATGGCTTTCGCTTCGGCCTGTGTTAAAAATTCCACCAGTTCGGCAAACAAAGTTCGGGGCCAGGGCCAACGTCCCACCAAGGATTGAATGGATTGTAACGAGGCTTCATCAATCATCAGCATCACCACATCGGGGTGTGCTTCAATATGCTCCGTTCGAGCTTGCATTCGGAAATCAAAGGTGTTCATTTCCAGAGATTCTAACTTTCCGGCATAATAAAGAGACAACGCAAGGCTGATGCTGATTGCGGATAAAACCAAAGAAATGAAAAGTTTTTTTAGAATTTTGGTATCCATAGTACAACTTTTAATTGAAAGTTTGATTGTTATATTCAAATAGTCAGAAAAGTATCAAAGTGCTCCTGGATACAAGGTAGGCTCAATCCATTTTAACTTCCATTCCCAGTAAAGTGACATCATCCTCAAGCTGCTGCTCATCACTTTCTGAGTACTTCAAAATGGTATGATAAAGGACTTCAAGCAGCTCATCAATAGGTAAGTGGATGTACTGCCACAAATAATGTTTTAAGCGTTGTTCTCCAAACATCTCAAGTTTGGAGTTGGTTGCTTCGATGATGCCATCAGTGTATAAAAAAAGTTTATCGCCAGGAAGAAACGAGGTCGTGGTGTTTTCTTCAGCAAGATGGGTTTGAAGTTGGATGCCCAAGATCGATCCCCGTGTTTTCAAGGGAATAATTTCCTGTGTTTTATGTCGAAGCAGGTATATCGGCGGGTGACCTGCGGACGCATAACTCAACGTTTGGTGTTTTTCATCATAGATACAGTAAAAAGCAGAAACAAATTTATCAGGTGGAATCTTTCCTTTGAGGGCTTTGTCCAGAATTCTCAAGGTGTCACATGGAGATTTTGATTCGGAAGCGGCCATCTTAAACAAGGCGGAAAGCATGGCGGCCAAAAGTGCGGCAGAAATTCCATGACCGGTCGTATCCGCGATGAAGATACCCAATTGATCTTTTGATAAGTTGACAATATCATAATAATCGCCACCCACTTCACTCATGGGAATATATTTAGAGGCCAGTTTGATTTTGGATAAAGGCGTTTTAGGTTTGGTTAAAAGGGACTGCTGCGTATAGCGGGCTTGTGCCAGATCTTCATCAATTTGGCTTTTGGCGGCTTTGAGTTTTTCCGTAATTTGTAAAAGATTATTGGTCAGGATCATCTGAACTTGTAAACTGGATTCTAACTCTTTTGTCCGTTCATAAACCCGCTCTTCCAATTGCTCATTAGAGTCTCTAAGTTGCTCCGCATAGTTTTTAACTTTACGGTAAAGTTCCTGTTTTTCCAATACATTTTTTACTGTGAAGCGTAGCTGTGTGGGCAACACCGGTTTTTGGAGGAAGTCAGAAATATGGTATTTTTCTAAAAGCGTAAATCCTTCATCAAAAGACGCATGACCTGTGAATACAATTAACGCGATGTCCCAGCCTTTATTGTGAACGGTTCGAATGAGTTCCTCTCCTCCCATTTTGGGCATATTCATGTCTACAATCATCAGATCATACGTCTTTTGCTGCAAACGCTCCAAGGCTTCTATGCCATTTCCAGCAGTATCTACAACATTGGTGAGGCTTGTCAGAGCTTCAACCAGTATTGTGCAGACCATCCGATCATCATCCACAACCAGAATATGATGCGGTGGTTCACTCTCTTGAGAAATAACCATGAATTTCCTTTATCCTAAACTCGAATCATTTTGTGACTTATAGAACAGCATCGGTTCTAGGGGGAATGTCTCAGCGCAAACAGGAGCAGGGTAAGTCAACGCTGAACAAAACTTCTATTTAGGCCATAGAAAATCGATACAATAGTTAGCTTTTATCGAAATGTTGGAAGTTTTGCAATGGAAATAAATATTAACACATGTTATGCAATGAGAAGTGATGAATTCTAAAAAGAAAAGAGACACTCAAGGGGGAGTGGTGCCAATTTTCTGAGGGGATGAGTCTCCCAATGACGCGTTCACAATTGTAAGAAAACAGATAAAAAACTAATGGAGAAAATAATCAAATGCAGATTAGAGCCAAGAAAGGGTTAACCTTTGATGATGTATTACTTGTCCCCAAGCGCTCCCCTGTAGATTCGCGCTTCGCTGTTGATACGTCCACCTGGTTGACCCGAAAAATCCCGCTAAACATCCCCATTCTGAGTTCAAATATGGATACGGTCACAGAATCAGCCATGGCCATCGCCATGGCAAAAACGGGAGGGATTGGGATCATTCATCGTTTCATGAGTATTGAGCAACAAGTCCGGCAAGTGGAAAGGGTTAAAAGTTCAGAAGTCCTGCTGCTCAAAACCCCACATTCCATTTCTCAGGATGAGCTGATTTCAAAAGCAAGAAAACGGATGCAAGATCTTGATGTTGGGGGATTAGTGGTCACCAATGTAAAGAAACAACTGATCGGGATTGTCACGCAAAGAGATATTTTGTTAGCACCCAACGAAAATGCCAAGGTGAGCTCCGTCATGACCACACCTGATCATATCGTAAGCGCAACTCCAGAGATCAGTCGAGAGGAAGCGCAAAAGCTTTTGCATGAACACCGTTTGGAAAAACTTCCCATCGTTGACAGTAAGGGACAACTTGTGGGGTTGATTACAGCGCAGGATATCATTAAACATCAACAATCCCCCAACTCCACTCAAGATCAGAATGGGTGTTTGCGTGTCGGTGCCGCCATTGGAATTCAAGCAACGGACCTTGAGCGGGCGGAAAAGTTAGTTGACGCCGAAGTCGATGTCCTGGTCGTTGACATTGCTCATGGTCATGCGGATCATTGCCTTCAAAGAATTAAGGAACTGCGTAAAAGGTTCCCAGCAATACAGATAATCGCAGGAAATATCGCGTCAAAGGAGGCGGCTCGGGATTTGGCTGAAGCAGGAGTTGACGCGATTAAAGTCGGCATCGGTCCCGGCTCCATTTGTACCACCCGTATCGTAACCGGCTTTGGCGTACCGCAACTGACCGCAATTATGGACAGTGTGGAGGGGTTGATGGAAGCCAAAATTGATATTCCGATTATTGCCGATGGCGGAATCCGAACCTCTGGTGACCTGGCAAAAGCGATTGCGGCTGGAGCCAGCACGGTCATGATTGGCAGTTTGTTTGCGGGCTGTGAAGAAGCTCCTGGCGCTACCGTTATTCGGGATGGACAAAAGGTAAAAGTAGTCCGGGGAATGGCTTCTTTAGGCGCAGCCATCGAACGTAAGATTTCTGAATCCTCAAATGATGAAAGCGCGGAGCATCAGAAAGATTGGGATAAAGTGGTGCCAGAGGGAGTTGAGGCGGTTGTGCCTTACCGTGGAAGTATTCAGGAAATCATTTATCAACTCGTAGGTGGGCTTCGGTCCGCCCTGAGTTATGGAGGCGCGCTCAATCTTAGGGAGCTCCAGGAAAAAGCCGAATTTATCGAAATAACACCGGCAGGACTTCAGGAAAGCCATTTCCACAATGTTCACAAAATATAAGCAAACTGTTGTGACCGTAGAGCCACAGCAAGATTTCTGTAGGGGTATCCCCTTTCCTTTTCAGAATTGGGTACAACCATCAATAAAATCATAAGGGTCTATCCCCTCTGTGAGTTGTTCATTGTAAATCGCTTCGTCAATTAAATTTTCGAGTTCACTCACCATGTATTGCAAAAAGTCACGGGAGGAAATCATCCCTTTGGGCACGTTTTGAGCATCAACAACCGGTAAATGTCCGAACCCGTTATTTTTGATTAATCGAACACAATCCTTAATAGGCGTGTTTTCTTGAATCACTACAAGATCCATCGTGGCGACCTCTTTGATTTTAGTGCTGGCAACATCCTTATTTTCAGCAACGACACGATTGAGTAAGTCACGTTCTGAAAAAATACCATAGAGTTGCCCCTGATCTAGCAACAAAATTGCGCCAAGTTGGTTTTCTTTCATACGTTTCACAACGACTGCGACGGATTCATCAGGTTGAGCAACAATGAGAGGCTCTGTCATAATAGATTTAATAGTCGCCATGAACTGCTCCGTATAAGATCTCAGAATTGAGTGAGGAAATGTCAAAAGCACTTGTCAAAAGCAAGAAGTTATGCCTTTTCATTGTCTCTGAAAAATATAAGATGTCAGACTGAACGTAAAATTTAAACGTACCCTTTATCTAAAGGCTTACCCTTCTTTTGTAAAAATTGGCGATAGGAGGCCCAGTTGAAAAATATACGTTTCCAAGTGATATTACAAGACAGGCTTTTAGTTTTTGAAATTTTTCGAATACGAACGAGTCAATAATTCAACCTCAGCAGCTTAAGTCTATCGTCAAACAGGTTTTCTATGGCAAATATTTTTATTATCGGTGTTAATAAATCAATGCTTGAACAAATTGAAATTTGGATTAAAGAAATTGAACACACCACTCGCTATTTATCAGCGTCTCCAGGCTGGGTTGAGGCCTTGGATCATGAAAATATCGAGCTTATTCTGTTGGGGAACCAGGATTCAACGCTCAGCACTATTGACATGCTGAACGCCATAAAAAATCACACAAGCACGCACACGGTTCCTGTGATTATGATAACAGACGAGTCAGCGCCAATGATCTTGAGAGCGTGCTTTGATCAGGGAGCTTCCGATTATTTGCTTTTGCCTGTCGAAGAACATTTGCTGAAATCCAGAATCCTTTCCGCACTGAACACACACAAAAATATCCGGCAACTGCATCGAATCAAAGATGAATTACAAGAATCGTTGGAAATTCAACACATCCTCAATGATAACCTGCTCAAAGCGTCACAGGAGTTAAAGCTGACACAAAAACAGTTGTTTCAGGCACAAAAGATGGAAGCTATCGGTACCTTGGCGGGCGGGGTGGCTCATGAATTCAATAACATCCTGTTTGCAATGTTAGGTTATACCGAAATTGTGATCCAGGAGCTCGACGATCGCCCTATGTTGAAAGAGTGTTTAAAACAAGTGCTGGATGCGGGTAAAAAAGGCAAGGATCTGGTCCGTCAAATTTTAACCTTCAGTCGCAGAAGATCGCAGGAACAAAAACAGTTTATGGATCTCGTTCCGCTTTTTAAAGAAATCGTCAAATTGTTAAAAGCCAGCCTCCCCTCAAGCATTGTCATTAATTCTTCGATTCACATCAATGAAGCCCATATTTTGGCCATCCCGGACCAAATGCATCAGGTTTTAATGAATTTGTGTTCTAATGCCATCGATGCGATCGGGGATGAGGGAGGAACCCTGACCCTTTCTATTAATGAGTATGAAAATATTGAGAAATACTCCAATATTCTTCAAAAAAAAGGCAGTTATTATGAAATAAGTGTTCACGATACCGGTTGTGGCATTCCCAAAGAAATTCAGGATAAGATCTTTGACCCCTTTTTTACCACAAAACCTGTAACCGAAGGCACAGGCATGGGACTTTCTGTCGCGGATGGGATCATCAGGGATCACCACGGAGTGATTCAGGTTAAAAGTGAACCTCAATACGGGACACGGTTTTTGATCTATTTGCCTAAAGCACAAGCAGTGATTGTGGAGGACATGGATCATTCGATCAGCATAACGGGAACAGAATCCATTTTGTTGGTGGATAGTGAAGAGATCTTGCTGACCATGGAAACTCTCGCCTTGGAAAAACTGGGCTATCTGGTGACCTCAACTTCAAGCAGTTTGGAAGCCCTGGATATGATCAGAACCACTCCGCACTCCTTTGATCTTGTTATTACGGATCAAATGATGGCCCACCTGACAGGCCTTCGGCTGGCGGAACAAATTCGCCGCTTGAAAAAAAAGATTCCGGTCATTCTGGTTACGGGTTACAGTGAAATGTTTAGCGAAGAAGCTCTGAAAAAAGCAGGGATTAAGGCCTCCCTCGAAAAACCTGTGGATCTCAATATCCTGGCACAAAAAATAAGAGAAATTCTGGATGAGGTCGTCATGAAGGGTTCTTCTTTTTAGCCCTCTGCTCCGTTTGAGGAGAGGCTTTCTGCAAAGAAAGCATGCCGCACCTCCATTAATTGAGGGAGATCCTCTAACCAACCATGAAACGCACAGTCAGGAGCGGACGTTTACGTGACACGCATCCGCAACCCTGATGCCATCCATAGCGGCAGAGACAATGCCCCCTGCGTATCCCGAACCCTCACCACAGGGATATAAGCCTGGAATTTGAGGATGTTCGAGGGTTTGGGGATCTCGAGGAATTCGCGTGGGGGTACTGGTGCGGGATTCAACCCCAAGGATCACCGCTTCCTTAGTCACATAACCCCTCATTTTATGTTCAAATCTCCGGAACCCTTCCTGTAATCGCGACACCAGTGAAACCGGCAACAATTCGTGCAAGGGAGCCGAAGACAGTCCGGGTTTATAGCTGCAAGGAGGCAGATCCGGGGAGAGGTGTCCCTCCAGAAAATCGGTAAGGCGCTGTGCTGGCGCACGCAGTTGACACCCTCCAGCTTGAAAGGCCAGGTGCTCTAAGCCTTTTTGAAAGATCACCCCTGCCAGGGGACCGTGTTCCTGATAAGGTTCGAGATCGGCAAGCTCCACAGAGACCACGATTCCTGCGTTGGCATAAGGGGAATCCTGACGGGACAGGCTCATGCCGTTGACCACCACCTCATCCGGGGCGGTAGCGGCCGGGACAATAAATCCGCCCGGACACATACAAAAGGAAAATACTCCGCGTCCTTGCACCGTTTCTGCCAGTCGATAACTGGCTGCGGGCAAGCGGGGATCCCGTTCCGTCTTATGGTATTGGATCTGGTCGATCAGGGGTTGAGGATGCTCCACGCGTACCCCCATGGCAAAGGGTTTTGCCTCCAAGGCAATCTCATAATGCCGCAACAATTCAAAAACATCCCGGGCCGAATGGCCTGTGGCCAAAATAACCGCTTCGCCTTCAAAGCGGTTTCCTGTCAACGAAACCACCCCTCGAATTCTCCGTTGCGGATCCAGGATCAAATCATTGACGCGATTTTCAAACCAAAATTCCCCACCGGCTTCAACAATGCTTTTACGCATAGCGACAACCACCGCAGGCAATTTGTTAGAACCAATGTGAGGATGGGTGTCCACCAGAATATCGGGGGACGCACCGTGAGCGATCAAGGTGCGTAAGACGGTTTCCACATTTCCACGTTTGGTGGCGCGGGTGTACAGTTTTCCATCAGAATACGTTCCGGCCCCCCCCTCACCAAAACAATAGTTGCTATCAGCGTTCACCAGTCCCTTGGTTTGAATCGCCACGAGATCCTTGCGACGTGCCCTGACATTTTTTCCACGCTCGACAATGACAGGTTTGATACCCAGTTCGATCAATCTCAACGCGGCGAACATTCCGGCGGGACCGCTACCGACGATCACGACCTGACGCTTCGATAAAACCTTGGGATAAGTTTTGGTGATGGGAATTTCTTGGGGCGCGGGTTCCTCCCAGAACACCTCAAATTTCAGACACACCCGAATCTTGTTTTTTCGGGAATCAATTGAGCGCTGAATTAACCTTACGGCTGTAATCTGCTCAGGTGAAATATTCAGTTGTTCAGCCAACAACTGGCGTTGTGTTGAAGGATCTTCGGCCTGATCCAAACTCAGTATCAATTCCAGAGTGGCCTTCACAGGGTTCTCTCAATTTAAGGGTTATATACTTCTCCCGATAAGTCTTTTCTGGGAACGCGGGCATCTTGTCCGCAAAAGCAGGCGGGACGCCTGCGCTCCCAGTTGGTGCGCTCGCTTCGCTTAAGCGCCTCCTACCAGCCTCTTCTCGGACAGCCTCCTATCGGGAGGCCTTCGACAGTGCCTGTTCCAAATCAGCAATGATGTCATCAATGTGTTCAATACCCACACAAAGACGGATCATGTCCGCAGTGACGCCTGCCAATTTGAGTTCATTTTCGGATAATTGACGGTGAGTGGTGGACGCGGGATGAGCCGCTAATGATTTTGCGTCTCCAATATTGACCAGACGTTTGAACAGCCCCAAAGCATCATAAAAACGAACGGCCGCGTCAAATCCGCCTTTGATACCGAAGGTGAGGAGCGCCGAGGGTTTTCCTTTGGTATATTTCTGCGCTAATTGGTAATAAGGAGAATCGGGGAGTCCTGCAAAATTCACCCACGTCACACTGGCCTGATTTTTGAGATAATTGGCGACAACCAGTGCGTTATCACAATGACGTTCCATTCGTAGGGGCAAAGTTTCAATGCCCTGCAAGATCAAAAAGGCATTCATCGGGCTGATCGCGGAACCGGTATTGCGTAAAGGAACGGTCCGGGCTCGACCAATATAAGCTGCGGGGCCTAACGCTTCTGTATAAACAACTCCGTGGTATGAGGGTTCAGGTTTGGTGAGCATTGGATAACGCTCCGCATACTGAGCCCAGGAGAATTTACCGGAATCAATGATGACGCCGCCTAAAGAATTTCCATGTCCGCCCATGTATTTGGTCAGAGAATGCACCACAATGGAGGCTCCATAATCAATGGGTTTAATCAAAATAGGCGCAACCGTGTTATCAACAATGACAGGAACACCATGCTTGTTTGCCATATTGACAATGGCCTCAAGGTCCACAATATTGCCTGCGGGATTTCCAATGCTTTCACAGTAGACAGCGGCCGTTTTATCATCAATCAGCGCTTCTAAACTGGCAGGATTATCGTCTTTCGCAAACCGCACATCGATTCCTTGTTTAGGAAGCATATGGGCGAATAATGTATAGGTTCCACCATAAAGTAGAGGAACAGACACAACGTTACTGCCCAGTTCCGCAATGTTCAGAATGGAGTAATTGATGGCCGCACTGCCTGAACTAACGGCCAATCCGGCAATACCGCCTTCTAATGCGGCAACACGTTTTTCCAGAACATCAGCGGTAGGATTCATCATTCGTGTGTAGATATTTCCTGGCACCGCCAGATTGAACAAATCCGCGGCATGTTGGGCATTATCAAATTCATAAGCGACCGTCTGATAAATCGGAACGGCGACTGATTTCGTGGTTGGATCGGTTTCGTATCCTGCGTGGATGGCTAAGGTTTGTGGCTTCATCAGCTGGTTTCCTTTTCTTAAAATGGTTGATACTTCGTTCGGTCAGATCGCCCACACTAAAGAGGGGTCATGCCTTTTGAAACAATTCCCTAGGGGGGATTTCCCCAGGTTACAAAACAATGGAGGGATGAGGCTTACCGTAAGGCGTGTTCTGGTAAACCAAACCGAGCCAGTTGTTGAAGATGGCTTTTCCAGTATCTCTCCAAGTATTGTCCAAATGGTCTTCAATTCGTTGTTCTGGAAAGGGAGGTATCGGAGTTCCCCTCTTTTTTGCAACGTAGATCATTTGTTTGTATTCTTCAATAATGACTTCTGAAGCGCTGGAAAAGTAGTTTTGGGGAGAGGTTGGATAGCTTTCCAATTCCCCACTTAAAAATTTTTGAACTTCCCGTTTGTATTCTTTGAGCAGACTGTTGCTGTCATACTCCGGATGTCCCTGAAAGTAAAAGATGCTCAGGTTATCGGGACTGACAGCCATGTGCACACCACCATCCTCCGATTCTACCAAAATCGTAAGTCCCGCCTTTTCTAATTGATCCCGAAGAATCGTGTTATATCGTGACTGTGGAACATCAAACCGGGTATTGATGTCTCGGAGGATTGGATGTTTGACTTGGGTGATTCGATGCCGGAACACTCCCCAAAGTTTCTGAGGTAGCAGATAACGATCAATGCCATATAAATGTTTGACCAACGCATGTGTGGAAAGACAGGAGCACAACACGGAGGTTACATTTCCGGTAGCCCAACTGATCACCTCCTTTAAAGTATGCCAGAAGGGTTCTTGATCCAGCATAGGATTGGCGACATTCGCTCCTGTAATGATGAGCGCATCCAAACCGTCTTTTTTCACCTGGTCAAAGGTCGTGTAATACTGTTCAATATACTCTTGGGTTTTAGGCTCTCTAACCAAACCGTCTATGGAAAAAGGATGAACGTAAAATTGGGCAATGGGGTTACAGCTTCCAACCAAACGCATAAATTGACGTTCGGTCGCACGTAAAGCCGCATCCGGCATCATATTGAGCAAACCAATGTGCAACTCCCGGATATCTTGACGAAGCGCATTATCAAGGGTCAGTACGGATTCTCCATCTTCTCGTAATTCATCAAAGGTTGGAAGAGCGGTGTGAGCAACTAAAGGCATAAGGCGGATTTTTTAAAATAAGGTTATTCCAGTTTGGTCTCAAAAATTTAAAATTGATGAGGACGGAGCTTAAATTTAACGGAGATTAGACAGAAGAATGTTAAATTTTCAAGACATTACTATCGTTACGGCTGAGATTTAGTGGCGGCCTTTTACCCTAGTGCCTTCTGGGATTCAGATACTGCGGATAAAATGGAACTTGCCTTTCAAATTGCCAATTGGTACATCATAGGTGTTCGGGATTTAACCTAAATGAATTCAGTTGCATATAATAAACATAT
>JBBCAX010000040.1:0-3433 GCA_051382335.1 Deltaproteobacteria bacterium TL4 | reverse complement strand
AACCGTTTTCAAGAAGATGAGTCGCAAAACTGTGACGAAACGTATGACAACTTGCGAACTTATGGATTTCAATAAGTTACGCGTAGGAGGGGTTAGCCCGTAGGGCAACACCCATCAAAAAAAACGCCTGGTCTCGCTTTAGATCACGAAGCCAAATTGAGTGATATCCATTGCGTTTTTATAATGTTTGTATTTTGTTTTTTGGTGTCTAATATTAACGTTGGGCCCGTAGACCAGCGCATCAGAACAACGTTTACCTCCAAGACGAATTTATGGTCTTCAGTTCCAGTAATCACTTGGGAAAGCTGAAGAACAGGCGTTTCATAAAAACCATAACAGGTTTTAGTTGCATTGGGGTTTGCAGCACAAATACCCCTCTGTGATCTGGTCGTGCCCAACTCGGCGTTGACGGTACGGCAGACCCGCGCTTTTTTTCGACCATTTGTAGTAACTCGTGAGGGCATCGGTTTTTTCGACGTTCACCGTTGGTCTGCCGCCCGTCACGCAAACGTTGGGCCCTTCGGCTCAGCACTTCAAACCACCTTTCACATGGGGGTACCATGTACAAAAGAATCATCCTTCTGCTGTTAAGTCTCGTAGTCATTACCAGTCAATGTTTTGCCGGAGATGTCACCTTCGGCGAAGCCAAAACCGCCGTCAGCGGAGCCGATGCCCAACAACTTGAGGTCAACGATCTCGATGGAGACAGCAAACCCGATTTGATTTGGCGAGATAGTTCAGGAAATTTGAAGTATATTTTGCATGCAGGTTCATCGATTCCAACAGAGGGACTGGTGGCCTACTATCCTTTCAACGGAAATGCCAACGATGAAAGCGGAAATGGGAATAATGGGACGGTCAATGGGGCAACTCTGACAGCAGATCGAAATGGGAATGCCAATAAAGCGTATAGTTTTGACGGTGTTGACGATTATATTAACGTCAGTGATAGCACTCATATTGATATGACCCAGGCTTTTACAATTGGAACGTGGATAAAAAGATCATATCAAGGCACCACAGATCATCCAATCATTTCAAAATTTTCTACCTCATTCGATAAAGGATATTGGTTTGGACCAAGCCAAAATAAACTAGTGGCCTGCCTTGGGGGGGTTAGCAATGTCAATAACTGTTTAGGCTCTAGTACCTCAATTGATACAAATTGGCATTATGTCACGTTTACTTTTGATGGAACAAATTGGCGTCTATATTTAGATGGTAAAGAAGATGGAACTCGAAGCCTTTCAATGGATATAGCTAGTTCCGCAAATATAGATTTAGCCATTGGCAAGGCTACATATTTAAGTGGACGGTATTTCAATGGTTCAATAGATGATATTCGTATCTATACTCGTGCTCTTTCAGAATCAGAAATCCAGGCACTTTACAATGAGGGGGAGTAGAGTTGCATTGTAAAATATTAATCGTATCATTTGACAGCATTAGCGGTAAATATTTTTTAAAATCTGTTTTTAACCGAGAAAAGCAAATGGAACAAATAACTATCCAGATAAAAGATCGTACTAAAGCCAAGCTATTGTTGGATTTACTAAACGCTCTCGATTTTGTTAGTTCGGTCGCGACAAAACATCATGACGAAAATACAGAAAATATCGCTTCCACAGGAGAAAAAGATTTTTTTGCTGTTGCGGGTTTGTGGAAAAATCGAGAGGTCTCAATTGACTCAATTCGTAGAAACGCTTGGCCTAGACAGGAACGATGATCCTATGCGATACCAATATTCTAATTGAATTCTACAAAGAGAACGATTCCGTCATTCAAAAATTACGACAGATCGGGAAAAATCAAATCAGTATTAGTGCAGTTTCACAAGCAGAATTGTATTTTGGAGCGTTCAATAAAGAAGAGTTCAATCAAATCAAGCAACATTTATCCATGATTCAAATTTTTCCGATTAGCACGGAGGTTTCTAATAAATTTGTCCAATTGATGGAACAGTACTCCTTGAGTCACAGGTTAAGTCTTCCTGATGCTTTAATAGCGTCTACCGCAATCATACATAATCTTGCGCTATACACATTAAATTTAAAAGATTTTCGTTTTATAGAGGAGTTAAAGCTTTACCGAAAGGAACAAATTTAAGAAAATCATTATCAAAGATCAAAACGAAGGTCATCGGTGGGTTCCAGCCCAACTCGGCGTTGACAGTACGGCAGACCCGCACTTTTTTCAACAATTTGTAGTAACTCGTGAGGGCAGCGATTTTTTCGACGTTCATCGTTGGCCTGCCGCCCGTCACGCAAACGTTGGGCCCCTAGTACAAGACTCAATTTGATTAGCATTGCTCTATTTGAAACGTCGTTTAAAGTAGATTGAATTATAACACTATCTAGCAGGTAAGATTGATCTAAGGTTTTTATAAAGGAGGGATATGACTATTACTGAAATTAAGAATATGAGTATGATCGAGCGACTTCAGTCAATGGAAGTTCTTTGGGACTCACTTCTAGAAAACGAGTCAGAAATTGAATCTCCAGAATGGCATGGAGAGATTTTAGCGGAACGGAAAAAACAAATAGAAAGTGGCCGTGCGGAGTTCGTTACCTTGGAATCATTGAAATTGAGTCATCGATAATGAAGATAAAAGGAATCCAGGTATTAAAAGAGGCATCTAAAGATTTGCAGGATGGAAGCGCTTTTTATGACCGTAAAGAACAAGGTGTTGGTGATTACTTCTGGGATAGCCTCATAGCCGATATTGAGTCATTGCTTCTTTTTGCGGGAGTTCATGTCAAGAGGTTTGGATTCTACCAAATGCTTTCAAAACGATTTCCTTATGCAATCTACTACGAAATAAAAGAAAATGTTGTTCGAATTGTAGCAGTCCTGCCAATGCGTAGAGATCCTGCTTGGATTAGAAAAAAGCTCCAGAAAATCAGTTAAGAAGTAGGTTCCAGCCCAACTCGGCGTTGACAGTACGGCAGACCCGCACTTTTTTCAACAATTTGTAGTAACTCGTGAGGGCAGCGATTTTTTCGACGTTCATCGTTGGCCTGCCGCCCGTCACGCAAACGTTGGGCCCTTCGGCTCAGCACTTCAAACAACCTTTCCCATGGGGGTACCATGTACACAAAAATCATCCTTCTGCTTTTAAGTCTCGTAGTCATTACCAGCCCATCTTTTGCCGGAGATGTCACCTTCGGCGAAGCCAAAACCGCCGTCAGCGGAGCCGATGCCCAACAACTTGAAGTCAATAATCTCGACGGAGACAGCAAACCTGACTTGATCTGGCGAGATAGCTCAGGGAATTTGAAGTACAGTTTACAAGCAGGAATCAATCTGGAAAATAGAGTGTGGACGCAAGTGACTGCTTCAGCTGGGTGGTGTGCTCGATTTGATCCTATCAGCGTTGTGTTTGATAACAAAATATGGGTGCTTGGAGGCATAACTGAAAATAGTGTTCACAAGA
>JBBCAX010000039.1:0-1681 GCA_051382335.1 Deltaproteobacteria bacterium TL4 | reverse complement strand
ATATCTCATCACCTTTTTTTCATAATGTCTACTCTCTCATTAAAATTAAAATGCCAACATACCTCATTAGAAAAAAAATGACGAATCTAATTGTTATTATTGTCAAATTCTTAAGTTACTGACATTGGGCCATCACTACGACTGCACGGAACTCAAGCCCCTTGGCGAGATGCATGGTACTGATTGAAACGAAGCCACTCGTTGTCTCGACTTTCTCATCTAAAACTTTAAAAGGAATTCCTGCTAATTTCAATGCGGCTTTACCTCTCTCCAGTTCAGTTTCGGATCGAACGAAAACGCCCATCTCATGCGGATTCAGCCCTTCGTTCTTTCGATCTGAAAGCCACTGACTTACCGTTTCGATTTCGTCCTCTGGAGAATCCAGGACCTGAATCGTTGGCTTCGAGCCGTTAAATACCGAAATCGTTCCTCCACGTTCCTCAGTGTTTCCATCGACATCGGAAATCTCACCATCTAATAGACGGTCGGCCTGCATCCTGATCTGGTGAGAAGTACGATAATTGATTCGGAGTATATGGGAACGTCCCCGAATGTCGAT
This sequence comes from Deltaproteobacteria bacterium TL4, assembly GCA_051382335.1. Lineage (GTDB taxonomy): Bacteria > SAR324 > SAR324 > SAR324 > NAC60-12 > JBBCAX01. Next base: position 1,122 of record JBBCAX010000039.1, on the reverse strand, counting down.
GCCCAGAGCCTTCCAGGAAAAAGGCTGCTGGAAGATCCTCTGGCCAAGGTCACCGGAAAAGAAAAGGGTGGCTGGTCGTTCTGCGCCAAGTGCGGCAAGAAATCGTAATTGAGATACGCTAATATCCTGAGACTCGTCCACGATTACAAAGTCAAACGGAGCATGTTTATTTTCCGCTAACTGAGAACCGAGTCGGTTAAACAAGCTGGAGTAGGTGATGAATCCCCGACTCTCCAGGCTGGCCCGAATCTGTTTGAATATCGTCCAGAGCATCGACCGCTGGTTCTCCGGTAAACGAGTTTTGCGCCCCAGTCTCTTGACATCACGATACGCTTCCCAGGTATCCAACTGCCATGCGTCAACAACTTCCTCCCATTCGGTCATCAAGAATCGTGAAGTAAACTTGTGTTCTTCAAGTCCTCGTGCCGCTTCTTCAAGAAGTTCCTGTATTACTTCTCGTGAGGCAATTTTGGGGCGTCCAAAATTCGATTCATAGAGCCTTCGTCCAATGGTATTCATGGCATGGACTTCCAGCCGTTCCACGAGTCGAGGCTGATTACTGATCAGTCGTTTTAATTTTGTTTCCAAAGAATGTGCCAGCGTATCAGAAAACGTGGTGAGCAGCACTCTGGCATCAGGATTAGATCGAGCAAGAAAAACCGCACGGTGGAGCGCTACAATCGTTTTTCCTGTTCCCGCTGAACCTGAAACTCTAGCGGGGCCATTATAATCACAATCAACCAGTTGCCTCTGTACAGGGTGAAGGAATACGGTCCATTTCTCCCAAGGATATTCCAACGCTTGTGCCAGTTCATCCACGTCATTCATTACACGAAAGCGACGTTGAGCGTCAGGATGATCGAAGGGATTACCAACAGCGACGGGCTCTGGTATTTGCGGTGTCACTCCTGTCGCCAAATTCAGTAAAGCCTCTGCCGCTTCACCTGGCAGATGTTCAGCCAGTTCCAACAGGGAGTCTTCATCAACTTTGAGTACATCCTCCAGCCACTCAGAGGGAACACCATAGCCCAATACCCGTGCATGAATGTTTTTACGCTGCAATTTTATTAATGAAATTAATAACTTGCTCAAAAAACAGTTCTTTCATATTTTTTTGTTTTT
>JBBCAX010000038.1:0-58425 GCA_051382335.1 Deltaproteobacteria bacterium TL4 | reverse complement strand
GGGACCTTTCAAAAGTAGTTTACACTTTGTTGTCATTCCCGCGTAGGCGGGAATCCAGTCTTCGATACAGGGCGCTGGATTCCCGCGTTCGCGGGAATGACATCTCAACGGATGGAACGACAAACTGTAAACTAAAATTCAGCATTTTTGAAAGGTGCCCAAAAGCTCATTGAATTTGTTATGAAATGTAGAAGGAGGACCGTGACGTTCTTTTCCAAAATAACTTTCACCTGAGGATTCTGAATTTATGCGAAGGCTAAAAATCTTTTACAACCAAAAAATTCTATCGGCTATCGGACGTACGATTCACTATTGGGCCCTGGGTGTTGTCCGTTTCCGTTGGTGGGTGATTGGACTAAGCGTCCTTTTGGTGGGTGCCATGATGTATCCGATTTTTAACTTGGAGTTTGATAACTCTAACGAAATGTGGTTTCTGGAAAATGATCCCAATTTGAAGCACTATGAGGAAACAAACTATCAATTTGGAGATCACCAATCTTTCGCCATTGGCGTTGAAGCCCGACCTCAAGATATCGATTTATTTTGTAAAGAAACGTTGATCCTCATCAAAGAATTATCGGATTTCCTGGAGCAGCAGGATTTTGTGAGTAAAGTCACATCCCTCAGTAACTATCAGTATATGAGGTATGAGAACGGGCAAATTATCGCCAGAGAGTTGATTGAGGATCTGGAACAATGGCAGGAAACCAAACAGACGGTTGATGAACTGGTAAAAATTATGTCCGAAGAAGAGCAGATTCACGGAACACTCATTACCAAAGATCTTCGGCATACGTTGATTGTTGCCAAAATTGTCTACACTAATGAATCTTTTGACCACCATTTAAAACTCTTCAAAAAACTTCAGGCCTTTATTGAGAAAAAAGGCTACAGGCAACGGGGATACACACTTCATTTGACAGGAACCAGCGCGTTATATGGAGAGATTCAGGAAATTAATGAGTTGGACCGGTCCATCATACAGCCTCTGATGATCGTATTGCTCTTGATCCTCCTCTTTGCTACCTTCCGAACGAAACTGGGAGTGCTGTGCCCTATGATGGTGGTGTTATCCTCCTTGGCGGTTACGTATGGTTTTATTGGTTTGATGGGATGGCGTCAAAACATACTGAATACACCCAGCCTTTTCGGGTTATTAATTGCGTCTGGCGTGGGGGACTCCATTCATATCATATCGGAGTTTTATCAATTTCGCCATCAGGGATACTCAGCTCAAAAGGCTTCTGTCGAATCTATGAAAGAGCTGTTTGTTCCCTGTTTTTACACGTCACTGACGACGAGTGTGGGGTTTTTGGCTATTACGGTGACCCGTTTAGCACCGCTGAGAGAATATGGATTTATTGCGTCAGTGGGCGTGTTTGCCGCCTTTGTATTTTCCGTATCGACTCTTCCTGCAATCTTAAGCTTAACGTCATCCGTCATCAAAAATCCCAACCAATACTCAAATCAAAAAGCCTTCGCTCACTGGATAACGGAATTTACCTTTAAGTATAACCGGCTGATTATGTTCACCTGCGCTTGTATTTTTGTAGTTGTGGTGATGCTGAGTTTGCAAGTAACGACAGACTCCAGTTATAAGCATTATTTCAAACCGTCATCAAGCATACGAAAAGATTTAGAGTACTTTGATCAGCATTACAAAAATACAGGCGGCTTGATTATCGTTATCGATACTAAAGGCGCGAAAGAAGCAGAGTTTTTAAATCTTCTGAAACGCTTGGCTCAACTACAGGATTTTTTAGAAAGCCTCGAACTGACAGGCAAGGTTCAATCTGTGGTAAACTATGTTCGATACATCAACAAAATCATGCATCACAATGACTCTGCTTATTATACCATTTCTGAATCCGCGAGCACCCTGGATCGCTACGTCCAACTTTATCAAGACTCCAATCCGAGACAAAACTTAAGGGATTTAGTCAGTCTTGAGGGACGATATATAAAATTGGAGGTTCCTCAACGTTATGTTTCTTCACTGGTGATGTCTCAGCAAATTGAAATTATCAGACATGAACTAAAGAAGGCCTTCCCTGGATTTAAGACAGTGATTACAGGGGAAGCGGTATTGGACAGCAGTAAGGATCGCTATGTTATTAGTGGTTTAGGACAATCTTTTTCCATCGCCTTGGTGATCATTCTTTTGTGTTTTTTCTTGCTCCTTCATTCCTTCAAGTATGGGATGATTGCGCTCCTCCCTTCCTTATTCCCGATTGCTTTTGCCGGAGGCGTGATGAGTATTTTTGGAATTTTCCTCAATTTCAGTACCATGGTTATCGCCTCCTTAACCTTTGGAATCGCTGTGGATGATACCATGCATATGATGACTCGTTATAGTCGTGGCAGACGAGAAGGATATTCTCGTAAAGAGTCCATATACTTTGCGTTAAGCGATGCGGGGCGAGCCATCATTTTCACCTCCGTAATTTTATTTTTTGGATTCAGTATCAATCTGCTGGCTCATTTTATGCCGCTGGTACATTTCGCTTTGTTGGGAGGAGTGATTATTGTTGTAGCAAGTATTGCGGATTTATTCCTTTTACCGGCGATGCTGTTTATCATTGGGGATGATGGTAATGAAACTTCCAAAATTTAATAAGTTGATTTTTAACTCGGCCAGTGATCTCTCCCTTGCCGCAAAGTTATGCTGATTCTCCGAAGGAGTTCCCTATAGTAAGCGCCTCGTAACCGGGAAGCTATTTATTTTTCTCAGCTTCTTCATTGATTTCGGCCGATATCGGTGTTATAAGTCCTTGCAGAAAATTGCCCCAAACAGTTTTTCAGAAAAAATAAGGTTTATTATGTCCAAGCAGGTTTCCATTTCGTTGGCCTCTGAATGGTTGAAAGTTCCAGAGTCCATTATTAGACGATGGATTACTCGAGGCGTCATTCCCTTTTCATTAGTCCAAGGTCGCTATATGATTGAAAAAACCACCTTGGAATCATGGGCCGCATCTAAGCGTATCAGCTTAAACAAGACCGCTGAGAATGAAAAAGATCCTGAAAAAGAGTATTTGATTCCGGCTATGGAAGCAGGAGATTGTTTTTGTATCCGGGGAATATCCTCGCTCATGGATATTTTTTTGGAAATTGAAAGATTGATTGACTTGAAAGGAAAACAGCAGGTTCCGCTTTCGCAACTGTTGTATATGAGAGAAAGGGTCAGTCCTACCGCCCTCGGACGAGGTGTGGCCGTTCCTCAACCACGTTTCCCGCTGGAAGATATCACGTTTCATAAACCGATTGTTTACACGTTTTTTTTGGAACCCCCAGTGGACTTTAACGCCTTGGATGGTGTTCCTGTTTTTGTTCTATTTGTTTTGTTATGTTCTAATACGAGCCACCACTTGGAAGTCCTTTCTCAGTTAGCGAATATTGTACGAGATAATGAGACATACCAGTTTTTAAAATCAAACCCAAATAAATATGAATTGGTTCAAAAGTTTAAGAAAATATACAGAGGCTCGTTTCAGTAATATCCTCACGAAGTTTAAGATATCTGGTCTTGAAAAAGAAATGATCCGACTGCGCGGTGTTTCCGTGAAAGAAACCTTCCTCATGATGTTGTGCGCCTTGATGATCGGAGTCGGTTGTGGCGTCCTTGCGGTAGGATTGAACTGGGGCGTTCATGCCTTAAAAAGTTTTGTTCAGCAAGGCCAGTCTCATGTTTGGTTTGTCCTGGTCCCAGCCTTTGGCGCAGGGATCGGAGTTTTTATTGTGAAATCCCTTTTTAATGATCTGGACCCACATGGTGTTCCGAGTGTCATTAACAGCGTCTCCCTTGGTGATGGAGAATTAAAAAGAAGAATGATTATAACCCGCTTCTTGGGAAGTCTGCTGACCGTAGGAAGCGGAGGTTCGGCAGGGTTGGAAGGGCCGATTATCTGTGTCGGCGGAGCGTGGGGCGCCTTGTTGGGACGTCGGTTCAAGCTGAATGAACGTCAAAGAAAGTTGTTGATCAGTTATGGGGTTGCCGGGGCGATTTCGGGCATTTTTAACGCGCCCATCACGGGCATGATATTTACGGTGGAAATTATTTTGAGAGAATGGTCGCATTTGACGATTCTTCCCATCATTATTTCTGCTATTGCCGCGACTGAAATCAGCCGACTGCTGATGGGCAACAAGATTACGTTTTTTTATGAAATTGCGTCCTTTTCTATAACCTCTCTTGTGGCCTGTATTGTTTTGGGCATCGTCACCAGTGTCGTTTCCAGTGCTTTTTCCAGAAGCTTGAATTTTTGGGAACGCTTCTTTAAGAAAATATCAAAACGTTTTTGGGTCAGAGCGGCAATCGGGGGACTTGGCGTGGGGCTCCTGGGCTTTTACTTCCCGGAGATCCTGTTTGAAGGCTACGATGTCACTCAGAATTTTCTAACAGGCGTGGTTCGTCCAACACTGGGCTTTGTGTTTATTTTTACCTGTATGAAGTTCCTCGCCTGCGGGATCACCTTGGGAAGCGGAGGGATTGGAGGCGTGTTTGCTCCAAGTTTGATCATCGGAAGTGGTGTTGGCTTGTGCTTTGGATTAATTCTCAATCTGTTTTCTTTAGGAAACATTGCGTCAGGAACGGCTTTTTCTCTCATTGGCATGGCTGGAATGGTAACCGGCTTGATGCAAGGACCGCTCACAGGCATTTTTTTAGTCATGGAAATTACCAGGGGCTACTCCTTGATTTTACCCCTCATGATCACCGCCAGCACCTCCATGCTCATGAGTTTCTTGCTCGACTTTGGCTCCATCTATACTCGTGAACTGATCAAGGAAGGAATTCTGGTCAAAACAGGATCGGATGCCTATGTACTTCATAACCTGGATCTCCGCGATATGCTTGATCTTGATTTCACCACGATTCCGGAAGGCTTGCTTTTAGGAGATTTCATTCCCTATTTCAAAAGATCCAAACGCAATTATTTCCCAGTTCTGGATGAAGAGGGAAATTACATGGGCATTGTCTTGTTGGATGATATCCGTCCCTACTTATTTGATTACAACATCCATGATCTTGTGACCATGGGGTCTATTATGAAAACGTGGCCTATGATCGAATGTGACCATTCTATTCATGAGGCTCTTAATAAATTTGACGCCTATGGAGGCTGGTCCCTGCCTGTTGTTGATGAAGGCAAGTATCTGGGAATGATTTCTAAATCAACGCTCTTCGATCATTATCGCCGTGAAGTTCAGATCTCAACAACGGAGATATGAAGGAATCGAACGATACCGGTTCAGTCCACGAAGCGCACGAAAAGTTCTAACCCTAAATTTAGTTTTTTTGCGCCGCGCGCGGACTTAAACGTGTGGAATTCCGGTTATCAATACGGTCACAACTTGGAACCGGCACGATCCAGTCCTAAAACCTCCAATCAGAAGGCTGATATTCCGGTTATTTCTTTGCCTATAGTGAGCAGATGAATATCGGTCGTTCCTTCATACGTTACCGTGGTTTCCAGATTACACATGTGCCGCATGATGGGGTACTCCCCTGAAATCCCATTAGCTCCAAGAATAGACCTGGCTGCTCTCGCCACTTGAAGAGACATTTCCGTATTGTTCATTTTGATCATGGAACTGTGAACCGGCGTGAACTTTCCCGATTCTTTAAGTTTTGTGACTTGAAACGTCAGTGCTTGAGCTTTTGTGATCTCCATCAACATTTGAGACAACTTGGCTTGTACGAGTTGATGAGAGGCAATAGGCTGATCCCGGAATTGCTTGCGGGACAAGGCATATTCTTTCGCTTCATAAAAACAGCTTCTCGCTGAACCAAGTGCCCCCCAGGCCACACCAAAACGGGCATGCGCTAAACAGGATAAAGGTCCTTTCAAACCATCAGCATGAGGTAGAAGGCTGTCTTTAGGAATATCACAATCATCAAAACTGAGTTCTGACGTGATTGAAGCACGGAGCGAATGTTTGTTGTGAATATCCTGGGCCTGAAACCCGTTCGTCCCCTTTTCCACTAAAAACCCGTGAATCGTACCCTCCAGTTTTGCCCAGACAATGGCGACATCCGCGACAGAGCCGTTCGTAATCCACATCTTGGAACCATTCAAACGATAACCGGTTGCGGTACGCTCCGCTTTTGTCCTCATTCCACTGGGATTGGATCCAAAATCGGATTCTGTGAGACCAAAACAACCGATTTTTTCGCCTTTGGCCATGAGGGGAAGCCACTTTTGTTTTTGCGCTTCACTTCCAAACGTATGAATCGCATACATGCATAAAGAACTTTGAACTGAAACCATGCTTCGGATTGCCGCGTCTCCGGCTTCTAACTCCTGCTGCAACAAACCGTAAGCCAACGAGGATAACCCCGCACAACCGTATCCTTGAAGACTGCATCCCAGGAAACCCAACTTTCCCATCGCCTGATAGAGTTCCAAAGGACAGGTTCCCTCACGATAATGCTTCTCAATATCAGGCAGAACCCGTTCATTAACAAAACGTTGAACCGTATCCCTGACAGTCCGTTCTTCCATGCCCAAGGAACTTTCAAAGTCTAAAAAATCAAGGTCTTTTAAAGCTAACATCATGCTCCTTATGATACAGATGATCTTGTTTTTCATAGATGATTTCTTGATATGCCATGATCCTCCTTACGCCTTCTCTGCTTCACTTAATACATTGTTGACACGCTGCGTCATTTGTCGCGGGAACTGGAGGGGTATTAATGAAAAGGTTCTGAGGCGTTTTTCACAGAAGCCATGTATTTTTGTAAGAGGCCTCTTCCTTCCGCAAACTGTTCCTTGTAAAGTTTTTGAAAGGTTTCTCTGGTAGGAATGTCGCCTTTCAAGGCGTAACTGAAGTAAGCACAGATCGTATGTCCCAAGGCGTAGGTCGTTGCTGACGCATAGAGAGAACTCACGGCGGCCCCGAATCCTGGAATAACTTTCAATAGTTCCCGACCTCCCATACTTGCGATAAAACCAACCCCCAGTGTGCTTGCGAGCTCCGCGTAACGTCGTGCATTAAATTCTTGATTATAGATAGAAGCCAAGGTTTGATACATTTTAAATTGAACTGTGGAAATGATCGGGATTGCCACGAAGGGGACAGGAATAAGCCCAGAACCTCCGGCCGCGATAGCGTAAGCAATGATATGGGGATGAGCGGTTTTGATATAAATATCCTTTAAATTCTTCCTCACCTGCACTTTTTCTTTCATCATGGTCCGCAAGCCCAAAGGCAGGATCTGTTCAATGTCTTCCCACAGTTCATTCAATCCATAGTAGGGAGGATCCAACTCATCTTCAGGTAAAGTAAAATCTAAAGGGACAAAGGTAGCGCGAATGTCTTTAAACAACTCTCGTTGTCTGAGTAACGACAGTGTCAAAGATGAAGGAAGATGATCAGGAAAGGGAGATTGCCGGTAAGCATAAGGAAGAGCATGGGGTGTGGCCATGTCCGGATAGCCTTCATGAAGTGAAGTTTGTGCGACAATAACAGGCCATTCCGGATGTTCTTCGACAATTTTTTTCAAGGGTTCCATCACCGATTGTTGCGCATGATCCATGGCCTTCATCACAACAATCAATAAATGAGACTGTGTTTTAAATAAATTCATGTCTTCTTTGGGATCATAATCCACTTCGCCTAAGCCTCGTGTGTCTAAAAACCGCACAAAACCATGCTCCTGGTTGGGAAAATCATACATGACCGCGGTTTTAGTACACGGCCTGATCCCATCACCAATCTCACTTTGCGTACTATTAGTGAGCGCTCGAATTAAAGAAGTTTTTCCCGATTGAGTTTTGCCTAAAAGCCAAATAACCGGGACGGGAAGTTCTTTTCTGATGCGACTTAAATGTTCTTCCACTTTCGCATTATCGACTTTGGGATGTAAGAAATGGTCCTTAACAAGATTTTTGATTTTCCCCAGTTGTTCTTTTTTGATTTTTTTCAGTCGTTCTTTCATTTAAATCCTCAACATTTATGGGGTCCGTGCCTGTAGATTTTCATTAATTCCTGCGTCAAGGGCAACGGAGCGAAACCTAAGGACATCGCTTTGGAACTATCGAAGGAAACATTGGAAGAACGAGGTGCGATTGTGGGAACATCGGCCTGTTTACAACGAACCAGGTTTGCGTTTTTTTCTTGAAACACACTCGCGACGATTTTCCCAAAATCAAAACGGGAAATCGACTCATAGCCTCCTAAGTGCAGGATCCCCCCTTGTTGAGAATTCAATGCGATTACCAAGCCAGAGACAGCAGCTTCCGCACTTAAAGGAGAACGAAATTCATCTTCAAATAAATGGAGTTTTTCGCCTTGAGCCATGGCCTTCAACATGGGCTGCAAGATACTGGTCGCCTTGGGGCCAGAAGGCCCAAACATCAGGGCCATTCGGCAAATCATGGTTGAGGGATAAGTGGCTCGCATCTTTTCTTCCGCTAAGACTTTTTGCGCTCCATAACGATTAACCGGACAAGGTGGAGCCGTTTCCTCATAAGGCGGATTTTTTCCGTCAAAAACCAAATCGGAAGAAGTAAAGATACAGGGAATTTGGAGGTCTGCGCAGAGTCCCGCGATCTGAGTCGAAGCCTCTACATTGAGCTTATAGCTCTCCTCTGGAAATTCTTGACAGTATCCGGGTTTGGCCAAGGCCGCGGTATGAATCACAGCGTCCGGTTTGATCGTTAGAAAGAGTTGCTTTAATTCCGGATATTGGCTGAGATCGGTACGAAGCAGGGTGGTCCCTGGAATATGCATTTGCTGGCGAAAAAGGGTCCCATAAAGCTCCCAGTCAGCGGAAAGAGCATGACAAAGATTCCACCCTAAAAAGCCACTGGCACCAGTGATTAGCAGTTTTTTTCGAGAAGACATGCGAGAATTCCATTAATGAAAAGTGATGTTCTGGTATTCGACTTCTACTAAACGAGGATCATAGCGTCTTTCCAAACGTTTTATGATAAAATGCCCATGAGCCAAGGTTTGAAAATACTCGATAAAAAAGGTGTTGATTAACGCACCACTGGCAGCGCCAATGATGGGAACAGCGCTTGCGGCCACCTTGCTCGAAACCGTAAAGCCAAAACGAGCGGTCAGGGTTGCGATCAACCTCAGAACAACGGAACTTCCTTCTTCCGCAAGGCTGCGTGTCGCCAGATATTCCGCGGCTTCCATGAGGACTTTAGTTGTTGCGGCACGGGTTAAATAGTAGCTACTTTCAAGGACATTCTGATCGGACGTAGAATTTCCTAAGGCAAAAACCTCTAAACACGCTAATTTGTTCTCGATTAAACGCAGATCCGCGTGTTCGCTTCTTGCGATATCGCCTATGGAGCGGAGCATGATGATTGTGGAAATCGGCAATTCCACCGGCAAAGAAAAAATTCCAAGGGCACCCCCCGTTGCGCCTGATGCCGCGGAAAGCAATTTATGAAACCGGTTTGAAGGAGGACGTGGTGAGATTTCACCCAAATTCTTGAAAGCAAATTCCAAGGCGGCATAGAGCGCCTTCTGAGTCGCTTTTTGCACCAGGTGATTCCATTCATCAGGCAACAAAGCAAAGCCTCTCTCAAGAGGTGATCCAATCACTTCGTTAAGTTTGCTTGCCAAAGAGGGTGCTTCTAATAACTGTTTTGCAAACACCAACTCTTTATAATCTTGAGTGTCTAGTGACATAGCGTTTTTAGCGTGTTGGATTGAAGCAAAAATGTAGAGACCCCGTCGAAAAACTAGTCAGGAGGACTTTGACAGAACGTTTCAAGATCGTTTGACTCAACAAGATATTCTCACTTCTCATTTCTTTGTGATCCTAATGATTAAATTCATAGTGAAGAATTAAACTGTTTTACTCCTTAAGACAAGATATATCAGAGGAAATTTCTGTATTTTTGTTTTCAGCAGAGTGATAAAAAGCACACTCGCCCAAATCACATGCGGTTTTCCAATCTAGACACGCCCGGTCTTTTTGCTTCTTAACCCAAAAGATTTTCCCTCGTTCAATAAACACCTCTTTTAAACGTGAATCCAAGTGAATCGCACGAGTATAATCTTCGAGAGCTTGATCCTGCTGATTCATTTCTACCCAAGTACGGGCTCGTTCAATGAAAGGCTCGGTTGTCATGGGATATTGTGAAATCAGCCTGGAAAAATCGGCTAGAGCCTCCGAATATCGTTTCAAGTGGCGTAAGCTGATTCCTCTGTAATGATAAATCATGGGTAGATGAGGACTGGTGATCAGCGCCTGAGCATAATCGGAAAGAGCCTTGTCATGTTGTCCTAAGGCCGCATAAGTTTGACCACGCTTTACCAAAAGCGGTGTACTCTCGGGATAGTGTTCCAAAAGACCATCATACATCTGAAGGGCGGACTGGTGTTGATTAAACAGTGTGTAGATTTTTGCCAGTTTCCAATAAGTCACAAAATAACCAGGATTAATGGACAAGGCTTTCTGGTATTCCTGTACCGCTTGTGGATACTGTTCCAGGCGAAAGTAAACTTCCCCTCGATTCACATAAGCCTTATACGCTTCGGGATTGAGTTGCAACGCCCGATCAAAATCCTGTAAGGCTAACTCAAAATGTTTTGATTCGAGATAATAAATTCCTCGATTAAGATAAAGTCCATAGTGCTGGGGCGCTTTTTGAATTCCATCGTTTAAGAGTGTCAGTGGGTCTTGGTAAACTTCATTTCGGGTCCAGGTTCCCAGCATTGCCAAGGCCATCAAACAAAGCGCGATCGTATCCTTATAGTGAAACTTCTTTAACCCTAACCACAAGAAGCCTTCAGCCAACAGGAAGGTAACTCCCTGGGCCGCCAAATAGACTTTATGACCTGCCATTAGGGTTTTTAGAGGAATCACCCAAAACGGGGCAAGGGTGATATAAAACCAGCTAATCCCCAAAGCACAGAAGTATTTTCCCTTTCTGGCAAGTCCTAACGCGGTAAACATCAGACTTAGATGAAAGCTCAAAGCCATGAGCGCATTAATCTCGAAAGGACTCTTGGATAATTCAAAATCGTACAGGATGCTGATCCACTGAGGTAAAGGCAGCAACAACATTTTCCAGTAATGAACCAATATGCGGGATTCCGTTTGGAAGTATTGCCAGAACGTTACATGGTGAGGATTCTGAAATACCTCTAATTTCAACATAACGGTTTGATAGTAAATGAGGCAAAGCAGCAGGATTCCCGCAAAGAGGGGAATGGCCCATCGGAGGAGTGTCCTTATTTTTTCAGGCTGCTGAATGATGCGGAACAATTCATAGACCAATAAAATACCAGGCAAGGTGATGGCTGTTTCCTTGGAACGAAACGCACACCAATACAAAAGAAGCGTCATTCCAATCCAAAACCCTTTTTTCAAAGGGGGTTTTTCTTTGCTTTGAAGATAACTTAAAACACTTGCGAGATAAAAAGTAGTCGCGACTTCAGCATAGCGCTGGATGATATAATTGACACATGCGGTCAATGCGGGATGCAGCACAAACAAGGACGACGCGCAGAACGCGCTAAAAAAGAGGCTCTTGAAAAAGAGGGGATTCTCTGTCGTATTTAGGCCAAGCGGGTAGAGGTGTGAGCCCATTTTCATAATCAGTAAAAATACCAGAAATCCGTTCAAGGCATGTAGACTGATGTTGAACACGTGGTATCCCCGTACAGCACTACCGTTAATCATCTCATTCAAATTAAAGCTCAAGTTGACTATAGGTCGACAAGGAAAACGCTTACAAGACCAGAGGTTTTCCAGTGTTTCTTTCAAGGGCGTTATGGTACTGATTTTTGAAGGAAAAATGTTATTATTGAACAGATCGTTATCGTCAATATGAGGTACCGCGTCAATGGCGTTGAAATAGGCTAACCACGTCACACTCAGGAAATAAAGCAAGAGCAGTCCATAGCCGCCTTTACTTAAAACGGAGCCGTTGTGATTCGCCTTATCAATAGATGGATTGAGGATCATGTGACGTTTCGCTTGGATAAAGATTGCTTCCTTCAACTGAAGTTTAACTCGGACGGCGCATTGTGAAACAAATCAAAACCGCTGACAAGCCGATAAATTGATTATGGATTGATTTCGTTGAATCATATTGCTATTGGTGGAGTCCAAGAAAATTTAAGTAAAACAATATTAGAAATTCTAATGATTTTAAATGAGAAAGCGCATTAATCGAATTCTTGGAAACCGAAAGATACGTTGTCACAGGAGACGCAAATGACTGAACCTAACTCCCAGATTCTCATCTACCAAGCCTCTGACGGCAATATCAAAATTGATGTCCGTCTTGAAAATGAAACGGTCTGGCTGACTCAAGCATATTTATGCGAACTTTTTCAGAAGTCAAAAGCGACGATCAGCGAACACATCAGTAATATTTTCAAAGAAGGGGAACTGGTTGAGGATTCAGTTGTTCGGAATTTCCGAACAACTGCGGAGGATGGAAAAACTTATAATACAAACTACTACAACCTGGATGTCATTATTTCAGTGGGTTATCGGGTAAAGTCATTGCAGGGAACCCAATTCCGTATTTGGGCCACCCAACGGCTTAAAGAGTACATCATCAAAGGATTTTCCCTCAACAGCGAACGGTTTAAAACCGGTAACTCCATGGATTATTTCAATGAGTTGCAGGAACGAATTCGGGAAATCCGGCTTTCGGAACGTTTTTTCTACCAGAAAATCAAAGATATCTATGCGACCAGCATTGACTATGATCCGCACGATGAAAAAACCATCGAGTTTTTTAAAATAGTGCAGAATAAATTGCTTTGGGCTATCAGCCAACAAACAGCTTCTGAGTTGGTGTATCGCCGTGTTGATGCGGCTCTTCCTCTTCTGGGGATGCAGTCCTATGACAAAAAGGCTGATGTCCCTATTCGAAAAAATGATGTCAGTATTGCCAAAAATTATCTGGATGAAGATGAAATGAAACTGCTTGGATTGCTTGTGGAGCAGTACCTTGCCTTTGCCGAAACGATGGCGATGCAGCATACGCCGATGTATATGAAAGATTGGATACAGCGGTTGGATGCCATTATCCAGCTTAACGGCAGAGCACTTTTAACTCATGCGGGGAAGATCAGTCATGCAAAGGCCATCGAGAAATCTGCGCTGGAATATGAAAAATACAAGAAAGAACAAAAAAAACTGGAGCACGAGCAAAGCATGAAAGAACTGGAAGCAGATATTACCGCATTAAAGAATCAAAAGCCTGAGAGGGGGTAGTTGCTGATGATATTTACAGAAGAAAAACTGGAATAATCTGAAAATTTAACTTCCCAGGAAATTTAAACAGGATACAAAATATGCTTGATAATAAATCCATTGGTGTTGTTGTGCCGTGTTACAATGTTTCCCACTTAATCGGAAAAGTGATTGAAAACATGCCTGGTTTTGTTGATTATATGGTTTGTGTTGATGATCACAGTGACGACAACACCTATGAAACCATTGAACATTATGCTCAACACGATGCGAGAGTCATCTTGATTGCGCATCCGGAAAACCAGGGGGTTGGAGGCGCCATAGGAAGCGGGTATTTATGGACACGGGAGCGTAACATCGACATTTCTGTCGTGATGGCAGGTGACGCGCAAATGGATCCGAAGGACCTTGAAAAAATAGTGAAGCCTGTGCTTGAAGGCAAAGCGGACTATGTTAAAGGAAATCGTTTTTATGATCCTGCGGTTTTGACCAAAATGCCCCGGATTCGACTGATTGGCAGTATTATTCTTTCATTTCTAACCAAAATCGCGTCAGGTTATTGGCATATTGCGGATTCCCAATGCGGCTATACCGCAATGGCGCTGCATGTCCTTAAAACCATTGAACCAAAGGATATTTACAAACGTTATGGAATGCCGAATGATTTACTGGTGACACTCAATATTCAGGACTTTAGCGTAGTGGATGTACCCGTCAATGCGGTTTATGGAGTGGGCGAAAAATCAGGAATCCGGGTTCGGATTGTCATATTTACGATTGCTTGGTTGATGATAAAATTATTTACGAAACGCATGATTTATAAATATGTGTATAAAAGCTTTCACCCCCTCGTGTTACTTTATTTTTACGGATTTCCCGCTTTCATCATCGGCGTATTCTCGGGGATCACGATTACCATCATTGACATTTTCTTTCCATGGATTTTCGTCGGTTATGGATGGATGCTGCTGGTTGCGATGATAGCGATCAGTGGTTATTTTTCCATTGTTGCCGCCATGTTTATGGATATGCAGTATAATCGGCACTTGGATATCAATCGTAAACACTGTCCCCGATGCGGACTTTAAGCCAGAATCGGAAAATGAAAATTGTATTATTAAAAGTTCCAATGGGACATCATATTCAAGCGGATATGTCCGACCTTTTTGACGATGAGGTTGGAGTCTATCCCCCCTTGGGACTTCTTTATATCTATGCCTCTCACCGAAAGCTTAGACCTCAGGATGATCTGCGTATTTTAGATTGCGTTGTGGAAAAACTGGGAAAAGAAGAAATGATCCAGAGGTTGACCGAACTTCAGCCAGATCTCATTGGAATAACCGTTCTGACGTTTCATCTGATAGAAATCAATCACTGTATTGCGCTGATTAAAAATTTTCTCCCCCAAACCCGCATCGTCCTTGGGGGGCCTCATGTTCACCTGTTCCCTGTTGAAGCCTTAAAAAGTTCGCAGGCCGATTATGCAGTCACAGGCGAAGGGGAACATTCCTTTCCTCAACTTATCGAATGCATGGAACAACAAACCCCTGTTTCTGATGTCCCTGGAATCTATTATTACGATGCGCAAAAGACGATATGCCGCGGAAAACCCGCCGAAGTCATTGTGAACCTGGATCAACTTCCGTTGCTTGATTTTAATGCCATCCCTGTTAAACGCTATTCATCGTTGATGAGTCAACATGCCACAGGAATGCTCATGACCAGTCGAGGCTGTCCCTTTCAATGCATTTATTGTGATCGGCCCACGATGGGAAATGACTACCGGGTTCATTCCCCGGAAAGAGTGATTGCGGATCTTAAAGCAGGTTTGACGCACGGCATTCATGATTTTCAAATTTGGGACGATACCTTCACGGTTCAAAGAAAAAGAGTCCTTGCCATTTGTCAACTCATCCAACAGGAACAACTCAACCTCAAATTTTCAATCAGAGCCCGTGTCAATACGATTGATGAAGAGGTCCTTCAACAGCTCAAACTTGCGGGATGCGCACGGATTTCCTTTGGTGTTGAAGCCGGTTCCGAAAAGATGCTGCGTGTCTTAAAAAAAGGCATTAACATGCAGCAAGTCTTTAAGGCGTTTGAGTTAGCAAAGAAATATAAAATCGATACTCTGGCTGATTTTATTATTGGAGGGCCGGATCAAAAGAGAGAGGATTGTCTGGACACCATTAATTTAGCGATCAAGCTGGATCCTACTTATGTCCAGTTTACCATCATGACGCCTTTTCCGGGCACAGAACTGTATGCCATGGCGTTGGAACGGGGTATCGTGACTCATGATATATGGAAGCAATTCGCGGAAAATCCCAACTCGGATTTTGAGACCCCCTTATGGGAAGAACATTTGTCTCGTGAGGAATTAATGCAACTCTTCACCTTAGCGTATAAACGGTTTTATCGACGTCCGAAACTCATCCTCCGGGAAATTCTTAAAGTCCGGTCCTTTCGGGAATTCATTGCCAAAGCCAAAGTTGGAATAAAAACACAGTTAATGCCAGGCGCACATTAGGACGCTGAAGCTCACAGGGCCTGCCATTGCAGATCCATATCTGAAAGCACCGATCGCACGGTCATGATTTCCCATTTCCCTGTGTTTAATATTTCCTGCAGCAAATGCTCATACCAATCCAGACGGGTTCCAATGATCGAAGGATGGAAATTTAAAACGGCTGGAGCAGCGTAGGCCTCACAGGTGTCTAAAGCTTGAAAGATGCAGGATGTGGCTTCAGCGTTACTGAACCTCATATTTTTGAATAAGTGATCATCCTGCATCGTTAACGGAAATTCCCACAACCTTCCATCCTCAAGAGGAATCGGTCTCCATAGTTTCCATCCTTGATTATAGGTCTGCAGGGAGCTGTCAACCCGTAACCCGCTATACGCCAGATTTTTCGCCAGTTCAGGTGTCCAGGAGAGCGCTGGAGCACGAAAGCTAACCGGGTGA
Source organism: Deltaproteobacteria bacterium TL4 (assembly GCA_051382335.1). Taxonomy (GTDB): domain Bacteria; phylum SAR324; class SAR324; order SAR324; family NAC60-12; genus JBBCAX01. Next base: position 42,283 of record JBBCAX010000038.1, on the reverse strand, counting down.
TACGCTGACAGTGGTTCGATACCCTTTTTTAGAAAAGCTCTTTGATAAGGAGCAGAACGATACCCCAAATACAAATCATGCCACACCCCGTGCAGACCAATTTCATGCCCTGCACTCACCAATGTTTCCAATAATTCAGGCTCTAATGGATATCGAGATTGGGTTAGAAAATGCCAGGTTGAATGGAGCTTGAGCTTATTTTCTATTTGACTAATTTTATCAATCTTTTGATACCCTGACAGTAGATCGACATCATGACTTAAAATCAATGGCCGAGGGGAAGAATGCCACATCCCTTTTTGGGACAGGCGATGACTTTGCAGAAAAACTTCCAGGGGATGAAGCTCCATCCGCTCAGTCTTTGAACTCTGACGATTTAACAAGGTTTTGAGCTTCCGGGTAACCCACAGAAATAAAGGTTCCGGTAATGCCGCGAATAAAGGGGCGAGAGTCTTGCGTCCCAAACGTTCTAAAGGCGAATGCAGGGATACAGGCAAAACATCTTGAAACAAGAAACTTTCCAGTGACTGAGGGTCCACACCATAGAAACGGAGTAACTTGATTTGATAGTTCTGATCACAAAAATTCATGACATCCTTCCACAATGTGAAATTCACAGCTTATTCTCGTATTGCCTCAGAGATAATATTGGTGACAACCAGGCTATGAAACTTCTTATCCGTTGACTAGCTACTTAAGGCGGGACAGCTATTCCAACGCGTTCCCAAGCTCCAGCTTGGGAATGCTCCAATCGAAGCTCCAGCTTCAGTTCAAGGAAGCAGAGTTTCCGTGTTGTTGAGTTCCCAAGCTGAAGCTTGGGAACAAGATCGAATGACGCCATCTGAATGTCTGAATGTCGCCTTCTTTTTAAACAATTTGCGTGTCGAAATCAAAAGCTTAAATTCAGTTGTTATCAACCGTTTTATGGACATCCGCCCAATCAATGGTTACGTAACTCGAATCTCGGACTGCCCCAAAAATCATAAAACTGTTGGAAATTCCCGATTCAGATATGTTTAGTGAGATTTCAAGGTTAGAACCATTAGAAACCGCAGAACTTTGCACAGACACTCCTCCTCCATACGGTTCTTGCATCGATTGCACATCAACTGTAGATCCTTGGACATCGACCTGTCGATCATTAATATCACCATCAACAGTACTGTCTTTGTTATTATCAAACCATATTCTGTAGTGGTTTAAATTGTTAATATTATCAGTGTATAATTCAAATCTAATAAATAATGTATTACCATTTTTTGCAAGGTAAATGGCTTTTAAATCTCCACCACTGACATTGAGTTCTTTATCATTTTCTTTATCGGATATAACAGGATCAATTCCTTGCCAATCACCAATATTGCCATCAATAGTAATTGACGCAGTTGGAATAGTGTATACTATACGTCCCCCACGCACACACCGAACATAGCCACTACTCGTCTTCTGGAGTCCGTCGCTGTCGGCTTTGCCGTTGAAGAAGTTCACGATCCAGGCTATGGACGTGTCATCGAAAAGCGTCGTAGACGACCAATAATGCGATAAATAATAATCGGACTGCGTATTCTGAAAGTACGTTGTATTGATCGCAGGCGAGTAAGTGGAATCCAAGGTAATCGATTCCAATTCTCGAACATTGGGGAGTCTCCAGTCACTAAAGCCTCCCAAACTCAACCCTTCGCAATAACTCAACGCCGCTTCCCACGTTCGGGTCGTGCCATCATCAGTTTGTTGCCACATGAGTCCCCTTGCGTTATCCGTCACAGTGCCAGCGCTGGCTGAATAAGACAATGACCAAATTCCAGAAGTTCCGCCTCTGACACATCGAACAAGTCCATTGTCATTCACTGTCTTAACGTTGGAGTTGACGTCGCCGTTGTGGAACGACACTAACCCGGCCCAGGATGGGTCAGGGGCGAACGTCGTAGACGACCAATGAGTCGAAGAGTACGTATTAGGGAAATAGGTGGTATTGATCGCAGGGTGAGAAGTTCCAAACGAGATGATACTCACCAGTTCCTTCTTACTCGGCAAGCGCCAGTCACTAAACCCACCTAGGATTAAAATATCACAGTAAGTGCCTGCGGTAGCCCAGTCTCTGTTCGTCGCATCAGTTGTTTGTTGCCACATCAGACCCGTCACGTTATCCGTGATTGTGCTATTGCCATTATCGGTGAAAGACTGTGGATTGATCAGGTAATCATGATCTTCTCCAAACGAATTGCTGTAGGAAATCGTTTGTCCCGAATCAGGCAAGGCAATCAAATCCGTAATTGAAACACTCACAGGATTCGGACTTTCTATAGAACCATTTTTGGTGTAAACCAGCAAATGGCTAGCAGTCGAGGGTAAGGTGGTATTAGCCGCAAATGTATAAGTGTAGGTAGCACTCCCATTGGCTGCAATTTCGGTGATAGCAGTCGTACTTTGCTTGGTCGTACTGCTGCTGCCCCAATAGAGCACGTAGTGGGTCATCGTACTTTCACTGTCGGCTTTGCTGATTGTGACCGGTCCAGCTACCTCACTACTGGTATAATCCGTATCAGTAAAAGACACACTGGATGAAATAGCTACAGGTGTAGCACTGACTTCCGTGGAAGCGCTGCTTTCTCCGCCTGTATTGACCGCAGTCAGAATGTAATAATAAGCGGTACCATTGGTCAGACTTGTATGAGTGTAAGGACTGGTCACACTGCTGATTTTGGTGCCGTTGCTGGTGGTGACTCCGGTAGTAGTGCTCCAATAGAGGTTATAACTCGTGGCTCCGGTAACGGAACTCCAGGCCAGGGTGTTTTGGGCATTGCCTATAGATGCGGAAATAGTAGGAACCTCATTTTTAATAAACCCTGCGGTCTGTGTATATCCGACTGCCAAGGCGTTCCCAGTATAGTCAGTAGCGGACGTCGTTACCCTGATTTTATACCTTGTTGACGTACTCAGGCTGGAAGCGGGCGTGATTGTAAACGTTTTGTTATTGTTGCTGGCAACAGGGGGCGCATTCATTGGAACGCAGTTGTTGAAATTACTGTCTGAGGAGGCATCTGTACTTGTGAAGAGCTGAATACTTCCTGAACAAGTCGTACCTGAGGTAAGGGTGGTGATCGTAGCAGTATTCATGGCTTCATTGAAGGTCACCGAAATACTGGAGGTAACATCGGCTCCGGTAGCGCCATCCACAGGGTTGGTGCTGGAGAGTTGGGGCGGAGTGGTGTCGGTTCCGTTACAAACATAGGTGGAATAATCCACTTCTCCGCTTTCCAGAGTTCCATTGCTGGCTGTACCACCGCCGTCTCCGTTGTCGAGACCCGATTCAATCTTTTTTCCTCCTGAAGTACAGTTGTTGCCTGGAATTTCAGTAGTGATTGTGATCAGCGTGTTGTAACCGGAAGTACTCGGGTCACCTTTATCACCAGTGGCTCCATTACAGACATAGGAAGTGGCGTCCACTTCCACTTCTTCCAGAATTCCGTTGTTGGCCGTGCCTCCGCCATCGCCGTTATCGAGTCCGGAGTCCACTTTCAGTCCGCCATTGGGACAGAGGGCCGGCGCATTCGCCGTACTGGATTTGATCAGCGTGGCGATGCCTGTGGTTCCTGTAGCACCCGAGGTTCCGATGCCTGTGGTTCCGGTTGCTCCATTACAAACATAAGTGCTGCTATCCGTTTCCCCGCCTTCGAGGATGCCATTTCCGGCAAGGCCTCCGCCCTCCCCGTTATCCAGTCCCACACTGATTTTCTTACCTCCGGTAGCACAGTTGGTTCCATTGGGTTCGTTTGTAATGCTGGTGAGTGATTTGTCGCCATGACAAACGACATCGGTCACATCAATTTCGGTGGCATCCAGGGTTCCGTTGTCGTTTTCATCAATCCCTGAATAAATCTCCACTCCGCCGCTGGGACATTTCGCACTGGGATCCACAGTTTTATGGGTGGTCAACACTCCTTTGGAGATGAGGTACAAAATCACCATACCCAGGTCGGTAGTCTTACCTTCCTCAATCACGACGTTGCGTACCCTGTTGGAAAATTTGGGTTTGGAGACGCCTGTCTGGAAAGCCTCAACCTGCACGATGTAGCCTGTTCCTGCAGGAATATCGGGCATTTTGCCATAGGCCTCCCTGGGAGAAAAATTGAACTGGAGTGGGGTTCCTTTGGTAGAATTGGCCAGTTGTTCGGACGCCTTGAAGATTTGCACCCGAATCGTCCCAATTCCTGAGGTGTTGGAAGGCATTGTTAAGCGCTGCGCTCCAGAGGTGGAAGTCGGTAACGTGTCTTCAGAAATTCGTAGGGTAAAGGTGAGTCCTCCTCCCCCTTCCTCGTGATTGGAATCACTGCATGACAGTAAGGTAGCCAAAACGGTAAAGGTCAGAAGGATCAAGATCCATAGTTTGTGTTGTTTCATATAATCTCCTTTAGATAAATTTAAAATTGGTTTTAAGTTTCATTGGAACGACCAAAAATTGCCCAGCAATTTAGCGCCGGGAAGGTTACAAATTCAACCTCACTCCGAAATCGAACCGTGGATCCCGTTTGACCTCTTTCACACCTTCATAGTTTGTGTAGGAGGGAATGGTCACTCCCAAACGCAGATTCAAACGTGTCCAAGTCAATCCCATCGATGTATCCGCAATGGTTTTCTGGTTTTTCAGAGGTTTTTCGTTGAGCGTGTCTTCCTGCATCTGAACCCCTATCGCCATGACGTACAGGTTCAGATTGTCAAAAATAAACGTGGGCATGTCAAAGCCCAACGACAACGCGCCCAGGTCGCCTTTATCCAAAAGCTGCGTTTCATCGCTTTCGTCTGGAGCGTTCATAGGTGTTCGGGATTTTTATTATTTATAATCAGTTGGTTAAAATCCAGATTTCTGGGGTGTCCGTAAATGCCCGTTAAACAAGGATAAAAAATATCCGTGAATTACCGGTTTTAGAGACAATTATGAGGCGTCTCTCTAAGTACATGATTAAAAATATAAAAAATCCAGAACACCTATGCTGGAGCGTTATAGCCTAGCACATAGGCGAAAATCAGACGAGAATGGTCAGCATTGACGACAAAACCCTGACTCCAGGTGTAATCCACCACTTTCCGGGAACCCACCTTTTCCTCGCCTTTGGGAAGTTTGGCTCCAAAGGCACTTTGAATCAGGACCCTTGAGGAGGGTTTCCCCAGAAACCTGAGCATTACAGTGGGGTTTGCCCAACCCGATACCTTTTTGACCTTGATGTAGGGAGCCGTAGCGCCGAGGCTGAGTTTCTCTGTGAGATTGAAAGAAAACGGGACAGCATAGACTTGAACTTCCTTGGAAATACTGCCCTGAATTCCGACCGATCCCATAGTTCTTCGAGGTTTGGCTTCCGTTTTCTTTTCCTCTTCTTTCTTTTTGTCTCCTTCCCTGGCTTCGGATTTCTTTTCACCTTCGTTAGATTCCGACTTTTTATCCTCCTCTTTGGCTTCGGAGTTCGAGTCTGATTTTACAGTTTCCCTGTTGTCAGAGCTTTGACTGTCAGCGGTTTTGCTATCCTCACTTTCGGTGTCGGAGTTTTGGGTGTCAACACTTTCTGTTCCAGAAGCTTTGCTGGAAGGGGCGTCCGCTTCGGTTTTGAGAGACGTATTGGATTCTGAACCTGAGGCAGCGGCTTTGGCTTTAGGGGGGGCTTTGCCATCGGTAGTTGTGGCATCGGTTTTTGTGGCCACCACCCGTTCACGGCTGGGAGAGCTGTCCTCAGCGGTTTTGGGGGCTGCGCTTTCCGAACCTGTAGGGGTTGGAGAAGTGCTGATTGCGGATGGAGCCGCAGGTTCTGAGGTCGCAGACGTGGGCGCACCCGACACAGGTTCTGTGGGAGTCGAAGCTTCTGTCTGCTGTGTTGGAACTTCTGCGGGTGTCGTAGCTTCCACAGAGGGAACCGGAGTTTCTATAGGCGTGTCTACGGGGGTGGAAGGAACCGCAATCACTTCAGTAGCGTCTGGCGTTTCCATAATCACCGGCATGTCCTGAACATCGACAGGAACACTGATTTCCATCGGGATATCAGGAATCGCGTCCAGAATACTGATCCCCAGATCATTGCTTTGGGCATCCAACGGAGCACGAAAGCTAACCGGATGATACGCTGACAGGGGTTCGAGACCCTTTTTTAGAAAAGCTCTTTGATAAGGGGCAGAACGATACCCTAAATACAAATCATGCCACACCCCATGCAGACCAATTTCATGCCCTGCACTCACCAATGTTTGCAATAATTCAGGCTCTAAGAGATATCGTGCTTGGGTTAGAAAATGCCAGGTTGAAGGGAGCTTGAGTTTATTTTCTATTTGACTGATTTTGTCAATCTTTTGATATCCTGACAGCAGATCCACATCATGACTTAAAATCAATGGCCGAGGCGAAGAATGCCACATCCCTTTTTGGGATAGGCGATGACTTTGCAGAAAGACTTCCAGGGGATGAAGTTCAAACTTCTCAGTCTTTGAACTCTGACGATTTAACAAGGTTTTGAGATTCCGGGTAATCCACAGAAATAAAGGTTCCGGTAATGCCGCGAATAAAGGGGCGAGAGTCTTGCGTCCCAAACGTTCTAAAGGCGAATGCAGGGATACAGGCAAAACATCTTGAAACAAGAGACTTTCGAGTGATTGAGGCTCCACTCCATAGAAACGGAGTAACTTGATTTGATAGTTCTGATCACAAAAAGTCATGACATCCTTCCACAATGTGAAATTCACATCTTATGCTCGTATTGCCTTCCAGGGATAATATCGGTGACAACCAGGAATAGTTAAATCAGGTTTTTGATTCGAAATCTATTGGAATTTGAGAATCAGCTTTATTATTTTGACTGAAATGAGGATAAACCTATAAATAAAAATAATGAGAATGTCTAAATCAGGAGGTTTCATGAATGTTTCCGAACTACATCCCCAATTTATTACAAATGAGCATGGGGAACGAACTGCCGTTATTATTCCTATTAAAAAATATGAGGCATTACTGGAAACCATTGAAGATAGTGGAATGTTCAATGCCATCAAAGTAGGCGTAACTTCTGGGAATAAGGGTAAAATCGTCAGGAAAGCGGGATCAGCCAAAGGCAAAATTAAAATATCGGATGATTTTGATGAACCTTTGGATGATTTTCAGGAGTATATGCAATGAAAGTCTTGTTGGATACCCATGCTTTTTTATGGTTTGTGAATGATGATTCCCGTCTTTCTATTTCGGCCAAAAATGTGATGGAGTCGGATAATGAATTATGCTTAAGTATGGCCAGCCTTTGGGAGATGGGAATTAAAGTCAGTCTTGGCAAACTTAAACTGGGCGATCCTTTTGAAGCCTTTATTGAAGAACAACTCTCACACAATAAAATCCAACTCCTGTCCATTGAAAAATCGCATGTGATCCAGCTTGCCCAACTCCCCTTTCATCATCGTGATCCATTTGATCGCATGATTATCGCTCAAAGTATCGTAACTTCTCTTCCTGTTGTAACTGTGGATCAGCACTTTCATTCCTATGATGTAGAAGTACTTTGGTAGCTTCGATTTTCCGTATTTTCCCACTTACCGACGTTTCGTTGCAACCACACATTGATTCACGAATAAAAAATTGAACACTTTTAACCGATAGACCAGCTTGTCAAGGAACAAAGCAAATCGGGGAGAAATCCGAACCTTCAAATAAGGCAAAAAGCTGACAGGTGCCCACATAAAATTAAAATAATCCTGAGTCACAAACCCCCCCTGAGTCACCAATTCGAATAACTTCGACTTTGACATGTTCAGATGAGCAGGCGCTTCAAACAAGCCCACTTTTTGTGCTATCGTGTCCCATAAAGGTTGATTCCACGTCAAAATTAAAGTTCCTCCAACACGAAGCACCCGATACGCTTCCTTGAGTGCCGCGAGGGGATCATTAAAATATCCCAAAGAACCTAAAGCGACCACAAAATCCATGGATTGGCTTTGGATGGGTAAATGGTTGACATCGCCCCTGATGATTTTGATGTTTTCGGGAAGAGGCGGTGAGGCCAGTATCAGTTCTTCAACAAATTCAATCCCCCAATACTGAGCTTCTTTCAAATTCAGGTAAAATTCATAGAGGGTTTTTCCATCAGAACAGCCTAAATCCAGGACGTGTGGAACATTCCCCGGTTGATTATAGCGTTTGATGAGATTGATGACGGCCAAAGAACGGGTTTTATAGCGGAAAATCAACTCGGATTTGACCAAACGTTCTTGTGCAAAAGAGGGATCGTATAATCCAGGATGTGTTGAATCAACAACGGGTTGTTTCATTAAGAGACTCAAAAATGCTTCATTCCGTGGCGCCAAAGGAGATGAACGCCCATTAATATGACGATGATGCCTGCAAATTGAACGGATCTGAAACGAAAATGAGGCGTCACTTTTGACATAATAATTCCGGTTAACAGCACACCGGGTGTGGTCACAATACAAAACAAAGTCATATGGATCATTCCCCAAAATAGGGACTGTGTCGCGAAGGCTTTTAACTCAACAGCCCACATCAATCCACAGGGTAATAATCCCGATAACAATCCCAGCGGAAAGGCTCGCCAGGCCCCAAAACGAAGGGTCGGAGGAAAAACAAAATGGATCAATTGCCGGGTTCCCTGGGAAAACAGAAGGTTCAAACGCTCAGGCCCTGCCTGTCCAAAAACCGTCGCAAGTCCACCAAGAATCATCACCCCCCCGGCAACACCTATCGCCGTGGGCGAAACCCAGGAGGGCCACCTCATGGCGGAAGTAAAAACCATTCCCAAGGCTCCCATAATGGCTCCCAGCCAACTATAAATGAGGACCCTGCCTGAAATATAGGTGAAATGATACTTCCATAAGTCTTGAGGATTATTTTGAGAAATCGGTAGCGTGTAGGTACAGGCAAGTCCGCCGCACATTCCGGCACAGTGAAGACTTCCTGTAAGACCGAGTAACAGCGTAGAAACGAGATCGATGGCAGGAAATTCGCTAAGCATGGATCTATCCTCTGATATCTAAACGAATCTTTTTATAAAATAACACCTGCTTTGCCGAGGAGACATAGGAAAAAGTTAATTCCCACAAGCCTTCATTTAAACGAGGAATTTCGACAACATATTGTCCTGCTGAGCCTTCCTTCAAATCCCAGTCCTGATCCCATTTCGCGTTGGACGGTCGGTACAAGTGCAAGGTTCCTTGTAACTGTGGAACAGGAAGTCCTTTGTCATCTAAAAGAGTACTGGAAATATGCGTTGTTTCAGGGGTTTGACGATACTGGACTTCCTGTCGCCATTGACTCTGACTTGTTAAGGTTTGTGCCTCCATTGTTTGACTGTAGTCCAAAGCTTTTTGATAATACTGCTCCGAAACCAACTGATAGGGAGACTCATTCGCCAGCCAAACAAGGGTCCCCTGAACCAATAAAACTATCAGAAGACCCACCGTAATTGCAAAAGGCCAGGGATGAAACCACTTCGTTTTTTTTTCAGGCGTTTTCATATGCTTTCATCATTGAGGGCCGATAACCTGAACAATCGTTTCTTTCACTTGAAAAGAATCATTAATAATCAAATGCGCAGGATACTTCCCTCGCAGGAGTTTTCCTTGGGGAATATTCACAAAAAGATCCAAATGCGCATCAGAATTCGCTTTGATGTGAAAAGGCCGAAAGGGGACAATCAGTTCTCCCTCAGTGTCATCATCAAGATGGACATCAACCGTATGGTCCGTTAAATCTTTATTGATCAATCGTAAAACGAAATGATTACTGACTTTCCCATCGGGTAAAATGGTATAAGGATCTCCGGGCGGACGAATCACCGTAAATTCCACTAAAGACCGATGAGCCAAGACCCAGAAAAAACTAAGGATCAAAGAGAGTAATAATACCGCATAAATGATGGTCCTGGGGCGCACCAAACTTGAAGATTCAGCGCTCATTCTTGCCAAAGAATCATACCGGACCAGTCCTTTCGGACGTTTTACCTTCTCCATCATTTGATCACAGGCATCAATACATCGAGCACAACCGATACACTCCATTTGGGTTCCATTGCGAATATCAATTCCTGTTGGACAGACTCTGACACAGGCCCCGCAATCGATGCAATCTCCCTTTACTTTCCCCAAATGCCCTCGGGGTTCACCTCTTTTCGGATCATAGGTTACCTGAAACGTTTGCTCATCAACCAAAGCGGATTGAAAACGTGCGTAAGGACAGGCAATGATACAAAATTGTTCACGGAACCAGGAAAAATCAAAATAGAAAATCGCAAGGTTGACAAACATGAATATAAATTCGCCCTCATTCTCCTTTGGAGAATGGCGCATCCACGCCAAGACCTCATCCATCCCGACAAAATAGGCTAAAAAAGTATTGGCAATAATGGCTGAGATGAAAAGAAAGATCAGGTGCTTCACCCCTTTTCGCCATATCTTATTCCAGGTCCAGGGCGCTCGATCCAAGGCAATTCGTTGATTGCGCGGACCTTCCAGTAGTTTTTCTATCGGTCGAAAGACAAACTCCATAAAAATAGTTTGAGGACAAGCCCAACCACACCACAGTCGTCCCGCAAGTGCCGTGAAGAAAAACAAAGCAATGCTTGCTATGGCCAAAACAAACATCAAATATTTGACATCCTGAGGCCAGTAGATCTGCCCAAAAAGAATGAATTGTCGATCCTCAACATTCAATTGGATTGCAGGCATGCCGTGAAAGTGAATCCAGGGCATTACGAGGTAAAACAGGATCAATCCATAACCGACCCATTGACGATGCTGATAAAACCAGCCCTTAAGCTCCTGGGGGTAAATCCAGTTACGATATCCTTTCGCGTCAATGCTTGAAGGACGGATCTCGGGGGTCGTGATGTTTTCTTCTTCCAGATTACTCATTTAAAATCCAAATATTTGTGATGACCTTACGGGTATTCCTGACCTTGAGGCGCTTTAGGGTTAGGAGGATTCGTTCCCTGCAAGGTTTCGACAAAAGCCTCAACCTGCCTTATTTTTTGCGGACCTAAAATAGATTTCCACGCTATCATGCCTTTTTCTTGAACTCCCTCCGTAATCACTTTGATCAAATCTTCAGTTTTATTACCGTGAAGCCAATAACGGTCTGTTAAATTGGGACCTATAATTCCTTCTCCCGCTTGCCCATGACAAGGAGTACACGTGGTAGCGAAGATTTGTTTTCCCGCTTCGATATCTTCCGGGGTTGTGGGTACGACTTCGGGAATCGTCTCCGCGATAACCGCTGAAGATTCCTGATGTACCGCCTTGACGACTTGAACCTCGGCCTCATACTCTTCTTGCGAGGAAGGTCCGCCAAACAGGTGATAGTAGGGAAAATAAACCACCGCAATCAGAATGGTGATATAAAATAACCACAACCACCATCTTGGCAGGGGGTTGTTGTACTCCTGAATTCCATCAAAATCGTGATCCAATAGTTGATCTTTAATTTCTGGCATAAGGAACCTTTATCATGTTCAGGTTATTCAAAAAAAATGAGTTTTTTGCTCATGATCCAAATCCAAGGTTAACGCGGAAAAACCGCTTTAGAGGAATGAGACGTATCCTCTGAGTCCAAAGGTAGCTGTGCAATACGCTCATATTTCTGAGCAGCGCCTTTCCTGAAAATCCAAACAAGGACTAAGCAGAATGTAATGAAAAAAATCAAAAGTGAAGTTAATGCCATTGGGGTTAAGTTTAAAGTGCTCATCACATCTTTGATCATGGTCCCTCTGTTAATTATGGGTTTTTAATATCGGTTCCCAGTCGTTGAAGGTAAGCAATCACCGCGATAATTTCTTTATCTTCAGCGTCCTTAATTCCCTGATTCGCCAAACCTTGGGCAATGGTCTGAGCCTGTCGTTTTAATTCCGTCAACGCATTTTCCACCTCAGTTGTGCTGTAAGGAACGCCGAACACTTTCATGGCCTTGACCTTCGCTTGCGTGGTGGAGGTATTCAATTTATCCGTCAGCAACCAACTATATCTGGGCATAATTGAGCCTGGCGATGTAGTACGGGCATCTTCCATGTGACGATAGTGCCATAGATCAGGATACTTCCTGCCTACACGATGCAGATCGGGCCCAATGCGACGAGACCCCCATTGAAATGGGTGATCATACACAAACTCGCCCGCTTTGGAATACTCCCCGTAGCGTTCTGTTTCAGCCCTGAACGGACGAACCATCTGAGAGTGGCAAGTATAGCAGCCTTCACGTATATAAATATCACGGCCTTCTAATTCCAAAGGGGTGTAGGGTTTGACTGAAGCAATAGTGGGAACATTGCTTTTGATTACAAAAGTGGGGACCATTTCGATCAGTCCCCCAATCAGAATGGCCACAAAGGTTGCGATTGCCAGCTTGAAAGGATTAAATTCCAACATTTCCTGGAAGCTTCCGTAATGTTTTTCTTTAGGAACCAAGGCCGGAGCCTGAACTTCCTCATCTTCAGGTACGGTAACACCCACAATGGTTTTAGCCACATTATAAACCAGGATCAGAATGCCTGTAAGATACAGCGACCCTCCGGTAAGCCGAACATAATACATCGGAATAATGCGAGTCACCGTTTCAATAAAATTTCCGTAAGTCAAATAACCTTCTGAATCAAAAGCACGCCACATCAAACCTTGTGTAATCCCCGCAACCCACATTGCGAGGATGTAAAGAACAATGCCAATGGTCGCAACCCAGAAATGCCAGTTAGCCAAACGAACACTATACAGTTTTCTGCCCCACAAGCGGGGAACCAAAAAGTAAATCAGCGCAAAGTTCATGAACCCATTCCACCCCAAGGCACCACTGTGTGCGTGGCCGATCGTCCAGTCGGTGTAATGCGAAAGCGTATTCACAGATTTTATCGCCATAATTGGACCTTCCAGTGTGGACATGCCATAAAAGGTAATCGCGACCACCATAAACTTGAGTATCGGGTCCGTCTTGAGTTTGTCCCATGCGCCACGGAGAGTCAGCAAACCATTGATCATTCCTCCCCATGAAGGTCCAATCAGCATCAGACTGAAAACCACGCCTAAACTTTGAGCCCAATCCGGTAGCGCCGTGTATAATAAATGATGAGGTCCTGCCCAAATATATAGAAAAACCAGGGCCCAGAAATGAATAACAGAAAGGCGATAGGAATAGACAGGACGATTTGCGGCTTTGGGCATGTAATAATACATGAGACCCAAAATAGGAGTGGTTAAGAAAAACGCGACAGCGTTATGTCCATACCACCATTGAACCAAGGCATCTTGAACTCCCGCGTAGATGGGGTAACTTTTCAAAAAACTGACAGGCAACGCCAGAGAGTTCACCACATGGAGTAAGGTAATCGTCACAACGGTCGCAATATAAAACCATAAGGCAACATAAAGATGACGTTCTCTGCGTTTGTATAAGGTCCCGAAAAAATTGACCGCAAAAGTCAGCCAAACTCCGGCAATAGCAAGGTCAATCGGCCATTCAAGTTCCGCATACTCCTTACCGGTGGTAACACCGAAAGGCAACGTGAACGCCGCAGAAACAATGATCAGTTGCCACCCCCAAAAGTGGATCTTGCTTAACGCGTCATTAAACATCCGGGCTTTGCATAAGCGCTGGGTTGAGTGATAGATCCCCGCAAACATCCCATTGCCTACAAAGGCGAAAATAACCGCGTTGGTGTGAAGAGGGCGTAGACGTCCAAAGGATAACCATGACGTCAGATTGACCTCCCAAAAAGCGAGCTCCGACGCAATGAAGACACCTACCAGCATTCCCACGACACCCCATGTAATAGTCGCTAAGACAAACTTGCGAACAATCGCATCATCGTACCGAAACGTTTCCATATTCGACATAAATTACTCCTGGAACTTAGGAACGTCCAAGGCATCGTTATCCTTATCACGCTCCTGCATGTTAATAAATGACAGGATTATTCCCGTTGATCCTCATCAAATAAAACCCGATACGCTGGGGTTTCCAGATCATCAAATTGACCTGATCTTAAGGCAATAAGAAATAAAATTAAGGAGCCTCCGCCTAAAAAGAGTGACAGAGGCAATAACACATAGATCACACTCATCGTCTTGGCCAGAGTTAAAGGATAAAAAAGTCAACCTACCTTAACAGGAAACAAAATTCAAACTGTTTTAAGATCGGTTCATCCTTTCACACACAGGACCTGTTTCAGACATGAGGTACCCAGGATAGGACCGGATTTTTGCTAGATATTGGGACAGAAGATGGCATAAGGATCCCTTTGGTATAAGTTATATTCCGCTTAAAAATAATGCTTTGGATTCAAATTAACCTGCGTTCATTTGCGGCTAAATAGTTGCAGTCGGGGGTTGAACGGACAAAAGGGATTCAGGGAGTTCTGTTTGAAAACCAGCAGCATTCCGATGTCCCCCCCCACCAAATTGTTCCGCCATTTTCGCGACATCCAGACCTTCCTCTCCCCTTGAGCGTAAAGACCATTTTCGTTGTGTCCCTATATCCTGGTAACCTGCGGCAAAAGGGTAATCTTTTGCTAATTCTCCCACTAAATCGCTGAGGATCACTCCGGGACAATTAACCACAGGGACTTGATAGCCTGCGATATTAGCAATGACGACCTTTCTTTTATGGACCTCAATCATTTGTTGACGATAACGATTGATCGCCTCGCCTTCCGTTCTCAGCAAGACAAGCCGGTCGTCAACCATCAATTGGGTCCATTGTTCAAAATCGTAGGGGTATGACATCAGTGCAGAGGTAATGTCCTGGGTTCCTTCCAACTGGAAGTTCCACAAGTCAAGGTCCTGGATATGCAGCAATAACGAAGGGGGAGGCGTCGAGTGGAAAAGTTTCCACGTCATGACAGCACCTGATTGCTTCATATCGAAATGAACGGTCAAATTCTCAATTTCCTGATCCAGGCCTGAGAGATCCTGTTGGGTAGAAATGTGATGATCAATGATCGTGACACGTTTTGATTGCGCACACAGTTTTTTAAGTACGGTGCGTTTGTAAGAAAAGTCTACCAGGTAAAGTTCTCGGCCCTCAATTGCAGGAGGTTCAGTGCCATGATAAGCTCCATGAAATTCACATTGAGAGGCGTGACTGTTTTGGAAATGTTTATGGATCGCAAAGGCAGCTCCAAATCCATCAAGACAATCCGCATGATAAATAACCAAAGCTCTGTTCATGATACTTTTTCTATTGAAGAATTAAACTCAAAAATAGCAATGCCGAGCCATTACCTTAGTAGGCGTAAATTATTGAACTTTTCTCAGAGCATCTTCTAAAGCGCCTTTAACCCGATCTCTAAGGTTTGTGGTTGCTTCTCCAACTTTTTCTGTGTTCTCCAATACTTGTTTCAGCACCCCTTCTACCACACCGGTAATTGATTCAGCCAATTGACCTGTTTTTTCCGTCCCTTTTTGCGCTTGCGTCAAAAGGACTTCAACCGCACGAACTACAAAAGTCGTTATTTCTCCAGCTTTCATGATATTTTTCAATACAATTTCAAGAACATTTTCAATATTTTCTTTAATGGATGCGGTAATTTCAACTGCTTTTTCCGTATTTTTCAACGCTTCATCCAGTGCGGTGTCAATTTTACTCATGATGGTTTCTGTAAGCTCACTGGCTTTGTTGGTACTTTTCAAACCTTCGCTGATTGCGCCTTCCACTGCTTTTTTAATAGCCTCAGAAAGTTCTCCTGCTTTATCCGTGTTTTTCAAAGCTTCCCCTAAGACGCCTGCAGTCGCACTATCAACAGCGTTTTTAATATTGTCAATCAACTCAGCCGCTTTGTTTGTCTTCACTTCTGTACTCATGTTACCTCTATAATGGACGATGATAATTCCTAAGTAAAAATACACACTCTTTAGGCTATAACAAAATTGGATCTGGAATGTCTACACTTCAAACAGACTTGAACATAATTTCTTCCTATAGACGGTCATTTAAATAAATTCATTTGAGTCTCACCCAGACTGTGGAGTGCCAAAGCTTGCTTTGGCCAAATCCAAAGAAAGGCCATCGCCTTTCTGGCCAAAGTAAGCTTTGGCACTCCTGAAACAGCGTTGTTTAAACGGATCACGCAACAGGATGAATTTTCTGAATATAATTAAATGAGCATCTATATATTCTTATTTCTGAGGCTCTTGCTGAGAGGACGATTTTCTATTTTTTGCTTTTGAATATTGAACCGTCAGGAATAGAATGAGGAGTGGAATAAAGAACGCGGAATGGATGAGTACGGTTCCGATCAGCATACCAAAAATCCCGCAAAATAATCGGCTGACCCCCAGCTTGACCCCCTCTTCATCCATCAGTAACTCTTCAAGTTCGTTGGTATCATAGGACATGACCTTGTCTTTAATCCATTGTTGAATATTGAATTCCTGGATGTAATGATCAATCGCCGTTTTTAGAGAGCCTCGAACTTTATCCGATTGGGCAAATTGAATGACTGTGGGTTCCACACGCTGAACAACAACGCTAATCCCCATGTTGATGAAGTTCCAATTTTCATCAACACATAGAAATTCCTGAAGAAGCTCCATATTTTCAGGAAAGGCTGTTTCTTTAACGTACACGCCGTAGGCTCTCCATTGATCCATTTTGGAAATGATTAATTCTTGAACTTCAGGGTCTTGTAACTTAAGCAAGGTCAAGGCTACCAAGCCATCTAAAACACCAATGATCTGTCCTACAGTTTCAGGTTCTTCCATCAGTTCTTGTAAAATATGTTCTGTGTTTTTGGTGTTGAAGATCATACGTTTACTGAGATTGATACCCAATTCACGTTGATTGTCTCGAAAATACTGAGCGATGTATTCATTCAAAAGTTGGGCAATTTTAGGAATATTTTTAAGCAGGACACGATACACAAACAGAACCAATTTTTCCCGTTTTTTCTGATCTTCCAAATTGGCAATAATTATTTTCCGAAATTTCATCCAGTATTTTTCCAGGAGGGGTCCGTTTTGTGAGGTATAAACGAGCAATTGACTTAGAAGGACAAAAACAACATCGAGAAAAGGCGGAACACGGTCTTGGAGAAATTCCAAAAATTGCTGGACATAGCCTTCACGATTTTTAGGCTCATTGAGCGCGCTTAATAATTGGACACTAAACTGTTGAACCCCTGCTTCAATAAAACGATTTTCGTAAATGTAATCGATAATCAGCTGAGAATCGAGCATCTGACTTTCGACTTTCTCAACCAGGAGTTGTGCCAGTTCTGGCTGATACTCGGGAATCAATCCGCTCCAACCCAGAACTTTTCCCCTTTTCGGATGAAACAACATCGCAATGAACAGATAATTCGCAAAATATCCCACATTTCCTGTGACGGATAGGATAAAGCTGTAATTAACCCATGCTGGAACTTCAGGTAACGCAAACGTAACCACCCCCAAAACCCCTACTGTGATTAATAAGAGCCACCGGAAAGCAATATCCAAGACTTTAAGTACCATAAACAAACCGTCCATCATTACAGAGGAGAACTATTCTCGAAGCAATAGTAAATTATCTATAAAAAACACAAGGCAATGTAAATGTGAAAACAAGAAAACTAAGCATCTTGAGAAGAATCATAAAATAAAAGTGTTTTCTTTAAAGTCATACTTGATTTTATGAAATATATTTTCTAATCAACAAAAGAGACCTTTTTTTTATTAACTTAATTGGAGGAGCATTATGCCTGAAGTATCCGTGTGGCAAGAGTTCGCTAATAATTGGATTTCTTATGTCAGTATTCCCTTTATTAGTGCGATTATTGGATTTATCACAAACGCGTTAGCCATTTGGATGGCTTTTAATCCAAAGAAATTTGTTGGAATCCCACCCTACTTGGGGTGGCAAGGGGTGGTTGTTCGGCTTGCGCCAAAATTTGCGAATATCGCTGTTGAGACCATGGTGGATTCCCTGCTGGACCTCAAAGAATTATTCGCAAAATTTGAAGCTCACCGAATTACAGAAGAACTGGAACCCTTCATGTTAGGGATTATTGAAGAGTTCATGAGTGATTTGATGCGTCGTGAAATTCCTACTATTTGGGAAGCTCTTCCGACTTCGATCAAAACACAAATTTATCAAATGGTTAAAGACGAAGCCCCCGCTGTAATCGCCGAAATGATGGCAGATATCCAACAAAATATTGAGCAGGTTTTTGATGTGAAGTCCATGCTGATAGAAACACTGACCGAAGATATTGATGTTCTCTGTGATATCTTTAAAAAATCTGCTGAAAAGGAAATGGAATTCGTAAAATATTCTGGATTCTATTTTGGCTTTCCTTTAGGGGTTTTTCAGATGATTTTTATGCTTTATATCAACGATTGGTGGGTCTTACCGGCTTTTGGAACCCTTTGTGGATACATCACCAATGTGGTCGCCTTAAAAATGATCTTTGAACCTAGACATCCCATCAAAATTGGTCCGTTTACGATTTGGGGTTTGTTTTTTAAGCGTAAAAACGAAATTGCCGCAGAACAAGGAATTCTGATTGCTAATGAGATTATGACTCCTGAGCGGGTTATCCTCGGTATTTTGAAAGGCCCCTCTTCTGACCGACTTTTCAAGATGGTACACAAACATGTTCAAAACGCCATTGACAAGCAAGCTGGAGCAGCAAAACCTTTCGTCTTAATGACCGTTGGAACCAAACGTTATATTGAAATGAAAGACAAAGCGATCGCAAAAATCATGGTAGATCTTCCAGAACACGCGAAGCATATTCATGCCTATGCTTATGAAGCTCTTGATGTTGAAAACTATGTTAAAAGCAAAGTGAACGATTTAGCACCGGAACAGTTTGAACGCTTGGTGCGACCTATCTTTGAAGAAGACGAATGGATTATGACACTCGGAGGCGCAGTGCTGGGATTCCTCGTCGGATGTCTCCAACTGGCTGTCTTGTTTTAGTCAACCTTGCTTACAGTTTTCCTTTTTTGAAAAGGAAAACTGTAAAAAGTTTTGAAGAATATCACACTCTGATTTTCTCGCTTTGAATCTCCTCATAAATTTCCGGTGTCAGCGGAAGATAAGAAGTTCCTTTTGCCGCAAGATAATAAAGAGGGCCCGTTACCTCTTTAGGGTTGAAGTCTTTAATCCATCTCCCTATAGAACTCAAGAGTTATTAGTTTGTAACAGTCAGTTATCAGTTCTTGAATCACCCCATTTTCTTCAACTTTTGATCCATCAGCAGCAATCTTGAATAAACTGGCCTTCAAATTGCTTTTACTTGGAGAAGGCTCGAATGGAGTATTAATTATGAACTATAGTTATTATTAATTTATGGAGGAAAAATGAGTTCAACAAAAGAATATTGCCACAATTTGCAACAAGAAATTAAAAAAATGATGGCACACATTGATCGCCGAATAGCACGATTTGAAGGTTAAGAAGTCAGCTTTAATTGTTTTATTTCTATTTTTAAATCTCAGCTCTGTGTTCCAAACATGCTTCATTTTCAAGCGGTAACCAAGTATTATGGAAATCGATTAGTCTTTGACCATGCTTCATTCCAGATACCCGCCGGAACCTTCAGTTGTTTGAGTGGCCCTACAGGAAGTGGGAAATCAACATTGATGCAACTGATCCTGAATCAGATTCTGCCTGATGGCGGAGACATTTTGTTCTACAATCAAAGACTGGGACGATTAAGCGGAAAACCCCTGGCCGCCTATCGACAACGCATTGGTTGGATAGATCAATCACTCAGATTTTTTAAAGACCTCAATGTCAAAGAAAATATTGTATTACAGGCAGGAAGAGCAGGAATTACGTCTAAAAAGATACAACGTCAGCTTGAAGAAGTTTCCGAAATGCTGGGTCTCTACCCCTATATGAAAGTCCCTATTGCCACATTATCTTTAGGAGAACAACAATTAGTACAGATTGCAAGAGTTCTGGTGCATCAACCTTCACTTATATTAGCGGAGGATCCCTTACAATTTTTGGAGCCAAGTTTTGCTAATACGCTCCAACACGTTCTTTCAGAAATGTCGACTCAATTGGAGACGACCATCATCGTGACAGCAAACGACGCACGACTGTGGAACGATCCCCACTTGCATCACTATAAGATTGAGTCTCATCAAATTCTTGAAGTGTAGGCGTATGCAGCCATCTGTGTCACGTCAAGCGGGTAACTGTAAATTTGATTCTACTGGAACGAGAACGGAAGGAAATGGAGCACACGATCGGGCTCCATTGATGTGAAAAAACTAGATACTGGCGAGCGCATCTTTCTCAGAACTAAAAATACTCAGTATTTTGTCCAATCGAGTCATATTAAAAATTTCCTGATTCTTTTGACTGAGCTTACATAAGGCCAACTTCGCCTCTCGCTGCTGTAAGGTTTTGAATACGGAGACAATCAACCCGATTCCTGAAGAATCAATAAAATTGACATGTTCAAAGTTAATCACGACACCTTTAACCGCACCATCATTTAAGAAAGGCTTTAAATAACTTTTGACATCACTAACTCCATCTAGGGCAATATTACCTTCAACAGATAAAATGCAGACATTGTTTTCAATTCGGTGATTTAGCTGCATATCAACTCCTCTATGTTAACTAATTGAATACTGGTGGATTACTCATCTTTCGAGATTTGACGATGAACACGTAACGGGGCCAAATTTCCCAAATAGACACTCATAAACTAATACAAATCAAAATTTACTGGAACTTGCAAACTTTTTAACAGCCTTGCTTTTTTGAACCCACCCACTTTTATTTTACGTCTGTTTTCACCCCTAATTGATTCAAGGGTAAGAAGGGTAACACGTTTTTCGCCAACTCGGGATCCGCAATCACTTTATTGACTTTAGGCAGAACAATCTCCATCGTTTCAAGCTGGATTCTCATCCGTGTAACGTCCTTGGCTTTTTTGTACTCTTCATACACAACATTAAAGCGTTGAGCTTCCCCTTTGGAGACCAGTACGATTCTTTCGGCATAAGCTTTGGCCTTATTAATAATTTCTGCCGCCTCGCCTCGAGCTTTAGGAATCAGGTTATTGGCGTAACCGTCGGCTTCATTAATCAGTTTTTCTTTATCCTCTTTGGCACTGGCAACATCTTTAAACGCCTCTTTTACCGCATCTGGAGGATGCACATCCTGAAGCTTGACGTTTTCAATCCGAATTCCAGCCTGGTACACGTTTAAAATATTCTGCAAAACGCTTCGGGTCAAGGTTTCGATAGATTCCTTCCCTGTCGTTAAGGCTTCATCCACCGTGGTATGCCCAATCACCTCTCTCATGGCGGATTCTGCCGCAGAACGAACCGTCTCCGTAGGAGCCGTGATGCTATAAAGATAACTCGGCAGATCGACAATTTTATACTGCACCGTAAATTGAACATCAACAATATTTTCATCACCTGTGAGCATCAAAGACTCTTTCTTAACCTGTCGATACTTCGCAGGAGGTCCTTGACTGACAGTCCGGAATCCAATTTCTATTCTCCGAACCGAAGTTACTTTTTCTTTGTCAATAGTCTCAATAGGCGCAGGAAGATGATAATGAGGTCCTGGTTCCGCCACTCTGTCGACTACGCCAAAACGCTTCACAACCGCTTGCTCTTGAGGATCAACGATAAAAATACCGGTAGAGATCCAAAGAACCAGGAGTACGATGAGGATGATCCCTCCAATGTTCTTATCTCCAAAACTATTTTTTAACTGATTTTGAAGGTTATCTAATAACTCATCAATGTTGGGAGGGTTTGGTCCTTTATCCCACGGTGATTTTTTAGGGGGTTTATTCCAAGGGTCCATTGTTTTACCTTTTTCAATATAAGCCAAATTATGAATTATAAAAACTCCATTGAAACGGAGAAACTGGTAAGCATCCAGTCCAAGAGTACTACAAGTTAACGACTCTGTTTATAGTAGTCAATCAAAATCTTTGAGATTTCAGGCCGAATGATGCGAGAATCAGGTATTTCTCCATCCTGTAAGGATTGACGAATTTTAGAGCCACTGATCAATAGAGGTTTTTCCTCCGGATGGTTTTCCATCAGATCCACTCGTTGCGTGCTATGATAATACGCGGCAAATCCGATTTTACAAGGCTTGATCTTTAAATCTCCTTTAAGGTGATCAAATACTTCGTGTGCCTCAAAATCCCCCCAAATTGCGGTACCATCGTGGAATGGCGCATCTGCATGTTTTCTTCCAATGATGATGTCCGTAAATCCATGATTTTGCCGATAAATCGCATGCATCACCGCTTCTTTGGGACCCCCATAAAACATTTTGATGTCTAACCCTATCAAAGCAAAAACCTCCGAGAGATCATAGCCTCTTGATTCCCAAAGCGTGATCTCTTTATCCCCTTCTCCCAAAAGATTTTCCGCCAAGAGCTTGTGGTAACATTCCATCCGAACCTTAGCGGGAATATCATCCCCCTTCAGTTCTCCAACTAAAGGATTCAAAACCGCTCCGGCAAAAGCGCCTTGTTTTGTTAATAATTCGACCCCTGCGACAAGCACATACTCATGGGCCCTGTGTAACGGATTGCGTGTTTGGAAGACAATGGCCCTGGTCCATTGTTGCTCAGAAATATAGAGACGTGTCTGTCGAGGAGAAAAAACAAACTCACTGTAAGCATGATCCACTTTTTGAGGTAACGCCCATATTTCCCCACCAAGAAGGAGATCTCTCGGATCCTGCGTCACCATTTCTGCGCCAGGGTGATCCATCCGGTCTGTTCCATAAACGCTGCGAAGGTATTTACTTTTGTCCCATGTGAAAATCTGAGGATGCTTTAAAATAGCAAAATAGTTGTCCTCTTCATCTTTTAGAGCAGCACTCAAACCTGAGTTTAAGGTTTGTGCTTCTTCTTCGGTGATTGGAAGTGATAAAGGGATCGTCCACGCATAATTTTTAAAATTATATTCAATCACTTCTTCTTCAAGGACACGGTGCCAGGTTTCTTTATCCATAGGTCCCGTGAGAGGAGAAAGCGTACCATCACTAATCCGATAGATCATGGCCACATCGGCTTTACTGACTTGAATCGCAGGAAGTTCTTTAACTTCACGTAAGAATTGTTTGCGGTGGGAAATGGGAATAATTCGATTGACAGGTGAGGAAAGTCCTCCATGCAAGGGTATTAAATCAGTCATTTATAGCTCCAGTAGATTCATTTTTTTGGGTGTGCTTGACAGGTTACAGGTGCAGACACCATAGGAAAAATGGGCAATTTCTCAAGATAATTGTGAAAGCTAAGAGCTTTCCATTATGTGATGTGACCTCTTGTGTTTTGTGATACTTCTTTATAAAAAGAAAAGAAAAGCCTCAAGTAACTTCAAAAACTTATTCAAATTTAGGTTAAGGATAAAAACATGCACATTACGCTAAGATGGATAATCATTGCAATCGTTATTTGCTCCGGAGGCGGAGTGATTCAGGCGATGCCAACTCCTTGTGATTCCTGCCAATTCAAAATTGAAAATCTCGATCGGCCTTTCAGTCTGATGGGAAACTGGTTATTTACTCGTGAAGATCAGGAAAGAAACAAAGACCTTTCCATAGATCTCAGTTATTGGAAAATGGTAAAAACGCCAGGCTCCTGGAAAAACATATACCCTGATGGAAATAATTTTAAGGTGGGTTGGTACCGCGGCGTATTGGATTTTTCGCCTCAATTGATCGGAAAAGAGGTCTTATTGTTGTTGGATACTTACATGTCTCCTGTCACCGTTTTTCTTGATGGAAATAACATTTATCAACGACTGGGGCAAACCAGTCATGAACAATATCATTCCGTTCAGCCTATTCCTATTCGATTCAAAATCACGCAAACCCAACATCTGCTGGCCTTTCGGATCCAAACCGTGTTGATGACCGGAATATATCAACTCCCCTTTGAATTACGAGAATATAAAGAACGGGATCTGGAGGTTGCGTTGTATCAATTCTGGGGAGGGGACTTGAGAGAAATCATTGCTCATGTGGTGTTGTTTTTTGGATTATTTTTCTGCATGATCTACGTCAAAACTCGTTATTCCTTTTATTGGATTGCGGGACTTACCGGAATAGTCGTTTATCCTTTCAACGCCTTTCCTACCGATAGCTTCATTACCCTTTTTCCACCCGATCAATTGTTCATGCTACATTACATAGGGATAGGAGCGACAGCCTTTTTACATAACCTTGTAGCACAACATTTTTACAAATCTTATCCTCAACTCAATTGGATCAATGGTCTCAGTATTCTCGCAATCACCCTTGGCTATTGTTACCTGGCCTTTGATTTCCACTTTGATTTATATCAGAAATTAAGAAGCTTATTATTCCTTTATTCGTTACTTATTGCCTTTCACACTAATTATATTCTGGTCAGAGGCCTTTTTAATGAAGAAGCCAATAACCATGACAAGTTCATATTACTGATCGGGGAAGGGCTGTTTTTTCTAATTGCCCTTCATGACGCGCTGTTAGCGTTTGGCTTTATTCAGTCGGCGGGTATGCTCTTTACAGGGACACTTATTGCGACTTTAAGTATTTTGTGGGTGATTAGTCGCCAATTTGCGGAGGCCTTCATTGAAAACAAAAAACAAATTCAGGAGTTATCCGCAATCAATGACTCGTGTCAAAAGTACATTGACATGCTTCATCAACTGAATCAGATAGGCGTAGATATCGTCAACGCCAAAGATGCGCATAAATTACTCCATGCCATTCCCAAAGACTTACAAACCCAAGTTGGTATCTCTCGAGTAACCTTATACCTTGTTGAAGAAAATCAACTCCTTTGGTTCCACACATTACCGGCATTTGGTAGTCGAAAACCTGGCAAAGTGATCAAATTCGGAGAAGGCGCGATTGGAAAAGCGGCAACAAACAAATCGTATTTATACATATCGGACAGCATGGTGGATCGTGAATATCCTATTTTTCCCCCTCCGACAGAGCGTTCTTCCCTGTTGTGCCTGCCATTAATATCCGAAGACAATGTGTCCGGGGTCTTCGTAGTCTCAGGGAACCCCCATCATTTTCCCCCGGGTTCTGTGGAACGAAGAGTTGTGGAGACGCTAGGACAGTATTTATCCGCAGCACTACCTCATTGTCAGGCAACACAAAGCTCACAAAGTGCGCCAGAAAAGACAGCTTAAACAGGCAGGACCGTTCAGATTGTCAGGATTTCAAATCCCGTCTTGGTCACAAGCACGGTATGTTCCCATTGCGCCGATAATGAGTTATCAACGGTTACTGCAGTCCAGCCATCCGCTAATATTCGACATTCGTAACGTCCAAGATTAATCATGGGTTCGATGGTGAAGATCATATTCGGAAGTAAGATAGTGCCTGTATTTTTTTTCCCATAATGAAGCACCTGAGGTTCTTCATGAAACTCAATGCCTGTGCCGTGTCCCGCAAAGTCTCGAACCACAGAGTAACCATGCGATTCCGCATGGTTTTGGATCACGGCACCAATATCCCCTACGGTTCCATAGGGGCGCACTTGCTGTATCCCCAGATCAAGACATTCTTTAGTCACATTAATCAGTTTAACCGCTTCATCCGTGGTTTCTCCAACAATGTACATACGACTTGCATCGCCATAATACCCATTCAATATCGGAGTCACATCCACATTGAGGATGTCTCCTTCCTTTAAAACCGTATCATCAGGAATCCCATGACAAACAACGTGGTTGAGTGAAGTACAAACACTTTTCGGGAAATTGCGATAATTTAAGGGAGCCGGGATGGCGTTATTTTGAAGGGTATAATCGTGAACCCACTCGTTGATGTCATTGGTTGTAATACCTGGGCGAATTCGATCTTCAAGCATATCCAAGGTTCTTTTGGTTAACTGACAGCTTTTGCGAATCCCTTCTATTTGCTCTTCTGTTTTAATAATAGTTCTTTTAGAGGCCGCAGGTTTGGCGTGTGCGGAGTTGAGGCTATCATGTTTTAAGTGACATCTTTTGTATTTTTTCCCACTTTCACACCAGCAAGAATCATTACGAGAAAGTGTTTTCATAAGACTACCTGAAAATCGAAAGAAATGATTTATTTCAAAAAACTTAAAATTCGTTCAAACTTATACCCAGTAACCAGACTTTCTCGCGGATCATGAGACCAATAAATCATTTGCCCTTTGCCCTTAACTTTATTGATTTCCACAAAGCCCCAGTATCTGCCATCAGCACTATTGTAACGATTATCACCTAACGCAAACAACTTACCTTTAGGAACCGTGACTGGGCCGAAATTACTGACAGGCGACATGTTAAGGATGCTGGGATCAACACTCCGGAATTGCTCCATACTCATTCTTTGTTGAGGATCAAAATAAGCATAATCTTCTTTTAAGGGTTCGTTATTAATGTAAACCTGGTCTTCAATTAACTGTATCGTTTCCCCTTCAAAAGCAATGGCCCGTTTAATATAGTCAATCGATTCATCACGAGGATAGGGAAAAATAACGATATCGCCCCGTTGAATGGGTTGTGGGGCAATTTTGATATCCGTAAAAGGAACCGGAATCCCGTAGGCATACATGGTCGCAAAAATATGATCTCCAATTTGTATCGTGGGGATCATGGACCCCGAAGGGATTTTAAAGGGAGCAAATAAAAAAGTACGAACAAATGAGGCCACCACCAGAGCAAAAATCAAGGCTTCAACCCATTCCCTAATCGTTTTGTTGGGAATCCACTTATCGAGTCTGAGATAACTTCCCGAATATTTAAGGATAATCGCCTGGTGGTTCATGACTTCTACAGACTCAGGTAAAGCTTGTAATTGAGTCGTAAAACTTTCAATTGAGTCAAACCATTTTTCCTCTAATTTGGAGAGGCTCGCTATCACAGGTTCCGTAAAACCTGTCTTTTTGAATTTATTCAGTGTCGCTTTTGTGATTTTATAAGTTTTCATATCTGAAATTTTCATGATTGTTTTCATGCTCGTTGGGTTAAAACGTGAAAGTAAAAGTGGCTTCTGGTCTAAGCCGTGACTGTGCTGATGAAATGGTTTCTTTTCAAGCTCTCAGATTCACCATCTTCATCGTGATCGTGTGAGCGGATTTTTTAAGGATCAAGATCACGATTACGATTACGGAATTTACCTCTCCCGCTTTAGGCATAGCGCCCTCAAAGTGGTATTCCATAAGACAAACACACCAAGGGGGACAATCTACCCGCTTTTGAATATAATTACAAATTCAAAGATAGGCTAAAGAACGGGTTGCAGGATCTCATAGAATAAAATCTTTATCAGGAAAAGTTCTTACTTTTATCCTGAGTGTTCCCCACTCATGTTTCGTGTGAGAGTATTTTCAACATCGTGTCGACACGATGGTCCCAAGTATTCTGCCGGGCAAGGTCAATACCTTGCTTAATTCGAGGGGACTGATGGGCGGTATCAATCAGTGCTTTTTCAATAGACTGAATGAATTCTTCTGGACTTTCACACCAGTAACAAATGGATTTATAATCCACTAAAGCCGCGATAGCAGTGCTCACAACAGGTAATCCTGCCGCCAGGTATTCAAAGAATTTGAGCGGAAACATATTTTGGGTGTACTCATTGATAGGACAAGGCAGCATTGTTACTTGAAATCCTTTTAAGTAGTGTGGCAACTCTTTATAGGGTTTCGGCCCCAATAAATGAATATTTTGATGCTGCCCTAACTCATCAAAGCGCGAACCTGGTTCTCCTTCCCCAATTTGCCCTACTAAAACAAGATGCCAATCAGGACGTTGTTCTGAAATCTGCTGCAGCAACGTCGCATCAACTTTGTACTGACTCATCGCTCCAATGAAACCTATCCGAGGCTCGGGGATAGACGCCAACTCCGGAGCCATCGATATATTTTGAGTGGTTTGATGAAAGTGATCAAAATCACAGGGATTAGGAAGGTAATAGGTATTAGGATTCCAATGTTTCCTGCTTTCATACAAGTTCAGCGAAGTAGCAAAGATGTAGGACGCGCTTTTTCCGAATATTTGTTCCTGGACTTCCAACGTTTCAGCAGGCATACCGGGTGCGGCTTTTAATTCGTCAACACAATGATACACAATTTCAGAGAATTTAAATTTTTCAGTCAAAGGTGTAACGATGGGGTTATAAGACCAGAGGATAGGATTTTGAAATTGAAGCTTATGGCAATACCATTGAATGACCTGTTTTAAGATAAACCAGTTAATTTCACGGATCAACGCATATTGATGGAAAGGCAGAATCAAAGGAGACCAGATGTGAATATTAGGATGGGGATTCTGCAATCCACGAAAGAGAAGTCCTGTTCGCCTGAAAATCCTCAATAAATCTTGTGATGTTGCCGAAAGTTTTCTCAACCCCAAGGATTCAATATAAAGAATACGATGCCCACGTAATGCCAACCGGGAAGCAATATGCTGTTTATTGGTCCAGAAAGGATGATGCCAATCCGCAGTGGAAATGAGTACAATATCGAAAGGTCGCTGTCCCTTAGGCAAACCAATCTGATCCCACCAATCACTACAGGAAAAGCGGGGTTCCTTACGAAAATGAATAAATCCCCAAACTAAATAGACATAAAGCACCCATGGAACCACATGAATCAACAAGGCAAAGGAGAAGAAATCAAGAATATTTCTGGAAGCAGGATCTGTTCTTAGAATGCTTAGAACGCATCCATAAAGGTAGGAAGCCAGGTAAATACTGCCTGTTCCCAATAAGAGCCTTGAATTCCAGGGGCCGATCTCCCAACTTGCAATAAAGAGAATTTGGGTAACGATAAAAACACCATATAATTTAACTTTCAAGTGAGGAACAGGAAGACCAAAAAATTTATTGACATCCAGTTCTTTTCGATAGCGATGAGGAAATCTGCGCCGTAACAAACCATTATAAAAATAACGTTTCGCCAAGGTGATAGGACGCAAATAACTCGCAGGTAACGGAGGATGGTAGACAATCAACTCAGAATCAAAGTAAATTTGAAAACCTGATTCTAAAATACTGAAAGCCAAGTCGGAGTCTTCTCGAAAAGGAATGCGATATTTATAATAAAAACTACAAAATATTTTGCGAATAATCAAATTACAGGTAGGATAACGACCACCATAGGCGTTTTCTGTCTGGTGAGTAAAGAAAGTCAGTTGATGACGGTTTGGAACCTCTGTCCTGCCTTCAAAGCCGCCTGAATGGGGATGAAGTTGAATCAATTCGATAATTCGACTGATCCAATGATGATGAGCAAAAACATCGGCGTCAAGATAAGCAATCCATTCGCTGCTGGCCAAAGACGCCCCCTTGTTCCTCGCATTCGCAGGACCAGCGTTTTCGATATAACAGGACTTAAGTTGAAGTCGACTGCCCTGTTTAAAACTTTCCAACATCGACCCTGTTCCGTCTGTGGAACCATCATCAATCACAATAACTTCAAACACCGAAGATGGAGCGGTTTGATTCTCCAATGATTTGAGACAGCGAGACAGTAAGTCTCTGCTATTATATGTGGGAATAACAACCGAAATTTGCACGTCCATGTGGATGTTCTCTTTATTATCAGGAAAGGCTCATGTCACAACAACAATCGTTAAAAGAGTATCTTGAGTTCATTCATAATCTCCGAGGGGCCTTACCTTACTTGGAAGAGTATCACGGAGAAACCTTTGTCATTTTGCTTAATGGAGATACACTTCAACGCCATCTCGCTGGAATCCTTGATGATTTGGTCCTGCTACATCGGGTGGGAATAAAAATCATTTTGGTTCATGGCGCCAATCCTCAAATCCAAGAATTACTAACCTTCCACAAAAAGGAAGTCACCATTAAAAATCAACGTTGGATTGTTGAAGAACCCCTCCTTTCCATATTCCAACAGGCAATCGCATCGATCAATTGGGAACTGATGACAAAACTGAGTGGGTACGGTAGCGGCGTTTTTCCCTTTTCCAGTCATTTTGTGCAAGCGGAAAAGCACATTTTTTCAGATATCACCAAGGATCATTTTACGGGAACTGTTCGGGATATCAATACAAAAGCACTTCAGGAAGCGACAGACCGACATTATCTCCCTATTATTTCCCCCCTTGCAATCGGGGAAAAAGGACGATTATGGATTGTTGACCCCAATCAAGTCGCCTTGGAAATCGCCGTAAGACTTCGGGTACGGAAATTTATTATTCTGACAGCTTCGTCCCCACCTGAAGCAACGGGGTTGATGCAGATCCATGAAATCACAACGAAGGAAATGAAATCCTGGTTAGCTCAACATCCATCTCTGGAAGATGACCTGCAGTTATCCCTCCAAGCGTTAATTGAAGCATGCGAGCGAGGTGTTGAACGATGCCATTTTCTTGACAGTGCGGTTGATGGCACCTTATTGGCGGAAATATTAACAACTCAGGGGGTAGGGACCATGATTACCAACAGTCCCTATACTCAGTTTCGTGCAGCTCAACTCAGTGATGTTCACATGATCTCGGAATTATTAGGACAACCTGATTTCGCAAAAACACTGGTTCGTCGGGATACCTTATACATTGGACAACATATTGATAATTTTCTGCTACTGTGTATGGACGAGGAACTGATAGGATGTTGTGAGTTGATTCATTTTGAGACCAGTCAAACACTTGAAATCGCATGTTTGGCCGTTCGACATGCGCATCGAAATAAAGGTGTGGGCCGACAGCTTGTACAGATGGCAATGAATCACGCAAAAAAAGTGCATTGTAAAATGGTGTATGCTCTGAGCAATAATCCTAATGTATTCTTACGAGTCGGATTTAAAGAAATTCCCCCGGAACAATTACCGGAAGAAAAAAGAGTGAACTATGACTCGAAACACTCCAAAGTCTATCAAAAATTATTAGAATAAATCGAGAAAACACATAAAATTAGGGAAAAATTAATATTTTTGATAAAAAATATTGAGTCTCAAGTTGTGGTTTGCTAAAAGGGTAAGTATTAGTATTACCGATGTACTTCAAACATTCGAAACCTGTTTAAAAAAGACCAATCTTTCATTGCGTGTTTGAGTACGCTGTGCTAAAGGGTAAGTATGTATTTGTCTTTACAGTGTGAAATACGCTGTATTTTGTTGCATACAGTGTGAGTAGGTGGCGATCTGAATGTTTTAACTATTATGAAAAAAGGAAGGAATCCATGCCTGCGAATAAAGATATGAATATTTTGGTAGTTGATGATTTTTCCACAATGCGGAGAATTGTAAAAAATATCCTGCGTCAGTTGGGTTTTACCAACATCATTGAGGCGGACGATGGGACAACAGCAATGGCAAAGCTTAAGTCTGAGAGGATTGATTTTGTGATCACGGACTGGAACATGCCTAAGATGACAGGGATGGAGTTACTTAAAGAGATTCGGGCTGATGCCAATCTAAAACGTCTTCCCGTTTTGATGGTAACAGCTGAAGCATTGCAGGAAAATATTATCGCGGCGGTAAAGGCGGGAGTGAACAACTATATTGTGAAACCCTTTGACGCAAAAACTTTGAGTGAAAAATTAGACAAAATTTTTCCTTAGTAACGCTCATCAATTTTTTCCACAATTAGGAATTGGGGAGGTTTGGGTATTGACAGATGATGAACTTCATCGCTGGGGTCTTGTGCTCACAAGGCCCGAATGTTCCTAACTGAGTCCGTTTATGCTGAAGGTGAAGGAGTGTGTCTTTTTTGCGTTCGTGTCACAGCTATTCCCGCGTTTATTCTGCTATTTAAAGCATCCCTCTTATTGATCAACGGTTTTTCTAAGCAAAAAGCTGAAGTCCTGTTTTTCTAAAACCGCTTTAGTGCAAGTCGTTCTGACTTTGAAACGTTTTCCTTGGTGTTGTACAGGATTCACAGCAACTCATAGACTTGGCCAGATTTTTGTATATCTTTTAAGGCCATACGTCTGAGCGGGACGGAGTGTTTTCAAAATCGGGATCTGACTCTTATAAAACCCGATGAGGATCATGAGGACGGAAGATTGAAATTGCCCCCTCTTCTCAGTTCCCCGTCCTCTTTAGACCAAAAGCTTCTTTAAAAACCGTGGATCTATCACATTTAACCAGGGACGTTCTATGCAAGTTGCCAATTCTGCGTTGTTAAAACCTCAGCCATCTCTGAAGATGCCAAAAAAAGCGGACATTGATCCAGAATTAAAAACACTCAGTGACAAGGAGGAAGCGGTTCAAAGACCGACTCAGCAAAAATTGCCTCCTGATCCAAAGTTGAACAATATTAAAAAGACGACAGGCACAAGCAACACCATGGTGGTCCGACGCTCTTACATTATGGTCATCTCCAGTTATGAAAATATTGCGAAACGGGCTCAATTGACAGATGAGGCCGCAAAACAACTGGGCAAAACCATTCAACACCGAATTCGAGAACTGAATCCTCAATCCCGTCGTCAAATTGAAGAGTTGCCTGAATACAAAAAACTGGGGCTAAAAAATATCGATGGCCTGGGAGAGGAACTTGAAGATTTGATGTCTGACAGTGATGAGTATTTAAAAGCTTTTGCCTTAATGAAAACGCCTCAATTCGCTGAGTTGATGGAATCAACCGAAAGTGTTCATCGTTCTTTTTCTGAAATGATGCAGGATAACGGAGATGAACAACTGATGTTTGGTGTGATTGAAATGGTGAACAACATGGGAGGCTTAGAAGCTATTAGCGGCGCAGGCCCCCAAAAAGCAGGGCTCGATATTAAAGCTTGATTCCAGTTTGCCAAAGCTGTGGAACACCTGCTTTGCGACAAGGACGCAAAGCGTCTGATACCCAAACTCCCACGTGAACCATGGGAGTTATAGGCATGGTGTTTAACGACTTTTTAACCGCTTGATCGCATTTTTATAGCTTTCGTTTCCCGGAGACTGCTGCAGGGCTTCTTCATAGCGCTGAATAGCTATGGAAAACTGACCTGATGCTTCATAAGCCAACCCCAAGTTATAATTGTCAGGAGCCCCTCTGTTACTTAAACCTTCAAGTCTTGCAATAGCTCCTTCATAAGCATTTCCCTTAATGAGAGTAATGGCAACATCATCTCCACCTTCCAGTTTCAAATCCGCTTTTTCCTCATAAGGACTGATCATTTTTAGATATTTCGAGGTGATTTGCTCGGCCAGTCGAATTTTAAGATCAAGGGCAGATAACGGGACACTGCTGTCCTGCTTCAGGTTATATCCCTTTGCCAAGTACGTATTCGGATCGTTGATGGCCAAACTCGCTTTATCTTTTTCAGAAAGCAAGCTGGACATGAAGCCTTCATCTTGCTGATACTCATCAACAATCACCTCTTTGATCACTTCAGGCAGATGAGAGGTTCCGTTGTCTCCTCCCCATTTTTTCACATAATAGGCGCGTATCGTCTGACTTGGAATCAGGGGGGTGTCATCACTTTTACGAACAATCTCAAACTCAACTTCCATGGCCGCAATTTGTTCCACATAAGCGGTTTCTTGCTCAAATCCGCCTCCAAGCGCTTTTGCTCCCGCACTTCCCGCGGCGACCATTAATTTCTGTTCTAACGGCACATTATTGTTCTTAATACTGACAATATATTTTAAATTTTCACTGTTTTTGAACTGATGATCCACATACTTTACCTTTGCTCGAAGGAGGGCTGTTTTTGAAGGATCAGGCTGAACTCCGGTATAAGCGTTATCTCCCCCTGTTGTATTGATGAGCAGATAGGGCGCGTTTCGAGAAAGCTTAGAAACCAACAGCCCACGGGTGATATCCGCAACCTGTGACGCGGAGCTCAGGTTGGATTCAAACCCGGTCACCGCTGGTTTTAACAGACTTTTGGAATCAGAGGTTGCCCCTTTCTTGCCCTCAGGAAAAATAATGTTTCCTTCAATCGGAGTAAACTGATCTATGGCGACAAACTCAACATTTTCGACAGAATATTGTGAAGGCCGTTTCACTTGAAAGCTGATCGTTGGTCCGCAAGAAGCCACAAAAAAGCTGAGAAAAACGACCAATGAGATCAAATTGTTTGAACTGTATAATTTTCGATTGCTCACGATGAATACCATTCAAAAAGAGGTTATAAAAAGAATCGGTCAAGACTGTTTTTGTTTTAACTGACGTCTAATTGCTGGATACTCTCGTTGAATTCTCTCAATTCGACCTATCCCTGAAGCATATGTC
This sequence comes from Deltaproteobacteria bacterium TL4, assembly GCA_051382335.1. Classification (GTDB taxonomy): domain Bacteria; phylum SAR324; class SAR324; order SAR324; family NAC60-12; genus JBBCAX01. The sequence goes on along the minus strand of JBBCAX010000038.1, from coordinate 8,167 downwards.
AAGCTGCCTCTATCTTTATCAAAAGCTTCCCGATACAGAGTCAATGCCAAATCATATTCCCCAATGGCTTCAAAACAGAGTCCAAGATTATACAAATCCGCAGGCTCTTTTTTGTCGCCTGCAGTTGCTTTTTGCAAACGATCAATCGCAACACCATAAGCACCGGATTCAATCAACACTTTTGCCGAAGCGTCTCCTCCTGCAGCAATAGGATACGCAACCCTTTGTTCTGTCACGGCCACCCTTTTCACAAAACTTGCGGCAATCGAAAGTGCGGTTTCCGCAACTAACTGTTCAAAAGAGGGAAGCACAAGATCGGAACTTTCAATTTCTTTTTTCTGCTCATCCTTTTTCGTTTTTGAACGATCGGCCATCAAGTTGCTTACCGAGGAAAGCCCTTGCGTCACTTGACCCGCCAAACCCACCGGAGGTCCACCCACTTTATTGGAATAAGCCCTGGAGTCAAAAGTTACAGCAATCACTTCAGTTGGATTAAGCCGAGTCATTTTGATTTCTAAAGCCAGCGATCCCCGAGCGCTTTTATAAGGCCACCAAGCGACTTGTTCCACGGTGACATCCATTTGTCCTTGTCGGGAAGGAGCCGGAGCAATATAATTCAAATCCACTTTAGAGAGTTCAGCTCCATCAGTACGCTCAATCTCAATCCAGATTTTACCATTGATCACGGCATCAACATTTTGATCTTTATACCCTTGAACCGAAATTAACTGTTGCAAGGCCGCATCATTTTCCAAGGCCGCAAATTCGTCGGTAAAGACGACCTTGAAATAAGGTGTTGTCGTCAACAAATTGACCACCCGCGCTCGAACAGCCCGACTGAGCGCTCGTTTCTCTTCCTCGGACAACTCAACCTGATAGGTCTTCCAGCGCCCTTTTCGCTCAGAAATGAATTTTCCTTGAATTCCTCCAATTTCAAAATTACCAACAGCAACTGTTTTTATGTCTTTAGTATTAATTTCCGCGGGAGCCAAAACCGTCAGGTTTGCTTGCGCACACCCAATAAAACCTGCAGCGACAATCAGGAAGAAAATATTGAATAATCGATAATGAACATTCATAAATACCTTTGAAGTTAAGAGCTAGCATCAAAAAAAATAATTTTTAGGATCAACTACTTAGAATCAGTCTGAACTTTGAGCAGCTTTGATTCCGCCAAACGGCGTTCCACCCGTCCGACTCCCATCGCAAAAAGTTTGTTACCAGAATCTTTCTCTAACGCATTCACATAAAATTGCCTTGCGTCCTCATAATCTGCTGTACTCTCCGCCCCCCCCTCATACGTGAGTCCAAGATTATACCAGTCAGCGGCACTTCTCTGGTCCTGTCCAATTTTTTCAATTTTTGCCCGCGCATCTTGCCATCGGGATGATTTCAATAATTGACTGACATCCGCTTTTCCTCCCGATGCGATTTCCGTTGAAATCATCGCCTTATAAGGAGAGATGGTACGAATGAAATCAATGAGAGTGGAATCCACCAATTGTTGAATGACGGCTTCTTTTTCCCGAGGCAGAATATCATCAACCGTCGGCTTCGGTAACGGCTTTGCACTGTAAAAGTCCGATGCTGGAACGGTTTCCGTTATAACACCAGCATTCCGGACAGTAATGGGAATAACAGGAAGTCTGAATGCATCCATAATTCCCTGAATGAGGGGATTGGGACGCCCTTCAGCAACATTGCGATAACTGTCTTTATCAATCACATGGCGACCAAAACTGGCGGCATCCGCACGAATCGCCATGGTTTCACGTTGTAACCCAATGATTGTAAAACTGAAGTTAGTTTGCGCAAAGAGAGAAACATTTTTATAATGATAAACCCGAATCACATCATCCATAGGCGTTTCAGCAGGTGCTTTTTCTCCTGTTGCCGCAGCCAGCGCCATAGCAAATCCTTTGCTCGCAACCCCCTCAACAATAGCGGTTTTGAGATCTCCAGTCTTGCAAACAAAAGCGTGACTATCCAAGGTAATGGGCGCCTCTGTCGCCGCTCCAGCAACGACGGCGCCTAATCTTCCGGCTATTCCACCTTTACACGTTGCGGTTTCCGTCAATTGCCCACGGTCGACTTCTCCGCCGCTGATGACTTCGCCTTGAATGACGGCAAAGCTTTCCTTTTCTCTGTCAAGCTCTCCCTCTGGAATTTCGTTGACAACACTCACTTGAAACCGTCCAAAACGGTTCAATTCGTTTTTTAGACGCTCTAAAACTTGAGTTTTAATGCCAAGTTGGTCATTAACTCCTTTGATATCCGAAGTTTTGATGTAAATCCGCGTTACTGTTTTAGGAATAGTAAGACGCGCGGGACGTTGAACCTCAAATTGAGAAAGCGGAGTTTCACAAGACGCCGCGAGTACCGCTAATCCTAAAACGATTGCTAGTTTTAGCCATAAGTTTTGAGTTGTCATAGGACTGCTCTTTATAAATGGTTTTTAAAAACAATTTCTTTTGCTTTCGCTTCTTGACATAATAGTAGACTTCCTAACACCCAGTCTTGTATCTTGCAAGAGTTTTATTGCTCTTTCTGAAATAACGTTGCGTCATTTCAAAATATTCATTTTATACCCTTCAAAAATATTCAAAAAATATCATTTTTCGATTCCCAGCACTTTTTTCTGACCTAAGTCTTCAGTGCTGGCATTGAGCTTCGTTGATCTGGGGTTGCTTGGGTTTATGTTGAAAAGAAGAGAGGCAATCCGTTTCATTTGGACGTCTACAGGTAGAATTCAGTGGAAATTTTGGCACCTTTCCTCAGGTATCCAGTTGAGGTTTCATGCGAATTGCTTTGAAGAGATTGATAAACAAAAACCCTGAAGAGAGGAACAAAAAGAGTCCTCCCAAGCGGATAAGGAGATCATTGTGAACCAGGATTCCCAGTGTGAGTGTAGCGAGCAAGCCCAAGTAAAAATACCATTGTTTCCGTGCCATTGAATCAGAAACAATATCTTTAAGAAAGGGAACTCGAACTTTTCCAACCAAGGAACTGTAGCGGTGAAACCAGATTAAAAAAGGGACGATTTTGTAAAGCATTCCCTGAGTAATGGAAACCGCAAAGCCGACTATAAAAGAGAAACCCACAAGAAAAGGAAGTGTGTCAAGATTGGACCAGAAATTAGCAATCATGACGCCCAAAGCCAGAACAAGCATTACCAGACCTGTTTGCCAAAAACGTAAGCTGGTATCAACGATTTTCCTCTTCCGTTTCATCAGCATCAATTGAATATGAATTACAAAAACAAGAGCTCCTATGGAGCCTGGAGCACAGGCCATCCAAACCCAATATTCACTCACTTCACCAAAGAGGCAACCCGGGATAGCGAGCAAGCTGAATAAAATCCCGCGAAGTATCCATGTGGCTGTCCGAAGGGGAAAACCTGAGGCCAGGTAGAACATGGGAATTACATGAAAACCCACCCCCATAATCAAACCACCAATCCATCCCCAAAATCCCAAAAGTAAATGCACGTTTCGTAGGGTTATCCGACTCACCGGAATTTCCCACCACTGGGCCCAAAGCCCTAGTATTGTGATTCCGAAACCAACGGCCAGGGCTAAGGAAAGAATGGACATTCTCATGGCAAGGACAACCGGTCGATCGGCCTTGACGCTAAAAAGCGCAATAGAGATTTGAATGACGAATATCGAACAGGAACTGAGTAAAAACAGGAAGGCATTAAAATAAAAGGGGGTTGATGGATATAAAAAACTGGAGACCAAACTCAAGATGCCTATTACCAATAAAGCGTGAACCACTCGAGCCCCGCGAATAAAAGGAACTTGTCCTCCAACCAGAACCGGAACCATTTGATAAAAAGCCCCCATCATAATCATTGCCAACCAACCCAGCGTTATTAAATGAGTCAAGGCAATGCTTTCTGGATGAAACAAAGTCAGAAAAAGCAGACTCCCCTTGGTGAGCACCAGGACTCCGGCAAGCATCCCAAAAATAGGAGCAGTCATGAAGAACCGAAAAGGAATATCTTCGGGAGGAGCTTGCTCCAGACTCAATCCTTGCATTTTCATAACGAGCCTTCCCAAATGAGCAGTTTGATGGAACCCTCAGGAAATTCTTGAAGTTCATAATGCAGCTTCCGCTCATCAAGTTTGGGCGGTAAAAGGCAGGGGTATTGACGGTGGAGCATTAAAACGGCTTGTGTCTTTTTCAGGGATTCCACCGCTTCTAAAACGCGAACCAGAGGTTCAGGAGGAAGCATTTCCCGACAATCAATAGTAATTAGCTCACGCTTGGTTTGCTTTAAAAGGTCTTCGATCATTATTCCATTAATTGCATTAATTTAATGAATTCTTCGGCATTTGATAAATGCTGGTCGATCATGGGGTAAAGAATATTTTCTTCTTTCATGTTATGTTGCTGCATCAAAATCAACAGCGTTTCTCCTATTCCTAGAACGGTGTCATAATCTTGATCGTCCAGTGCCTCATCAATTTCAGGAAGAGTGTTGAGCATTTGTTCATGTTCCATTCTCATCACCTGTGTCGGGCCGCCCATCATGCCTGTTTGTTTTTCAAAAGCGGGAAAGGCAATTCGTTCTTCCATGGCAAAATGCCTTCTTAAATTTAAGGCAAAAGCATGAAGTAATTCTGAGGCGTCTTCAAGCTTATTATCCAGGACGGCAGCTTCTCCATCCGCATAAAATTGGTCGCAACGGGCATGATCCCGACTCATGAAATCAGAAAAACTACCAAAGGCCTTAGAATCCTTGGTTTTCATCAACGTTCCCTTCCAAATTTCAGGTCCCGTGACTAAAGGAACCCACTCAAACTGTTTCCAAAACTGAGTTTGAAGCTCTCGTAATGCGGACTTCAGCGAATTATTACTTTGAATGACTAATGCCTCATTCATGGCAAGAGCCTTGAATTCACTAATCAGCCGCTCGGACTTCTGCTCCGACGACAATAGTGTTAAATCGAGATTACCTGACATATCTATCCTTTTAAACCAAACAGTTTTCAATAAAATCAAATTCACGTCCATAACAACTAAGGGCATTAGATAAAAAAGACGAGATAATTCTTTAAATCCGATTCTAATTTATCTTTTGGAAAAAGAGTTCTTTATTGCGGGTACTTTCCTGGAGATCCTATTCCTCATGATTCAAACGCTTTACATTTGGAGGTGCAGGAGATAAGTACCATGAGTATTATTCTTCATAAAAAACAGGACTTAGCCAAGGCAAGCCTTTTTGAAATGTTAGAGAGGAGTTCATGGAAGATTTACTGACAGAATCGTTATCCTACAAAGAAAGGAAGTGGATTGCTCTCAGTATCGCTGGAATGGTAGGGGCTGATGGAAAAATTGATCCGTCAGAGCTCGATTTTTTGAGAATGGCGATCAAGTTTTTGGATAACAAAGAGGACATCAATTCGATTTTGCAAATAGCGAAGGAAGGGAAGATCCCGCCTCTCCCGCCTCTCAAAATTGAGCGAAATCTAACCATTAACATTTTGAAACATTTGACCTATTTGGCCATTGTAGATGAAGAACTTGCCCCAAGTGAAGAGGCCTTTCTGAAACATGTAGCAGAGCTACTTGGCGTACCTCACAGTATTCCTGATAAATTGTTGGAAATGGCTCGGAAAAAGCTGGAGGATGGCATCATTAGAGCTCAATTTACGGTTAAAGGCAACAAAGATGATGTTCGGTGTCTTGAACTATCGGAAAATAGCTGTACCTTTGATTGTCAAAAACCTGTCAATATTTATACACCGGTTGAACTCCAATTTTATCAAAAAAATAAACTTTATGAGCCCATTGCCTGTACGGTCAATTGGATGAAAAAAAAACAGCCAAACTCTTTTTCAGTGAAGGTTTGCTACAATGAAGAAATCAAGGCCCACCATGGGATTCATCAATTAATGCACCCTGAAGTTTTTGTTGTGGGAGAAAAAAAGGAGCTAAAATCCGAAAATACCTCGTTATCAGGGTTCTATGTTCATTGTCGAATATGTGATCGAGGGGAAATCCCGTTTTGGATGTTACGTCCTGACTGTATAAAAACAGATACCAATATTTTTGGGACGCCAGTCTATCTCAAAGCAGTAGACGGAACGAACTACTGTGATTATAATATGGTACGTATTGCGGTTTGTCCCAATTGCTTATTTGCTACAGATATTCTGGATTTTTTTCAAGTTCAGGGAGAACCTGTATCTCCGGCAAGTTTTGATATCAAAATGTTTTCCATTCGATGGAAGGATCATTTACTAAACCGTCAAAAGTGGCTTGAAGGTGATGTTTCATCGTTATTATCCGAAAACCGTACCCTGGAACAAGCCATCGCTACCTATCGTTTTGCCATTCACACCCATGACCTCTTGGCACGCCAAGTCAAAACCGCTTTTTTTCATCAGGAACAAGCCCTTAGCCTTTTAATGACTCAAGCTGAATTGTTGATGACCAATGGTCAAAAAATCAAAGCAGAAAATAATCTCTTTGAAGTCCTTCAACGGTTGACGCCTCTCCTTCACCATTTTCAAGGAGTTGTCAAAATTCAGGTTATGCGTCAGCTTGCGATGATCAATCTTTATTTCAAAAGAGAGAAAGAGTTTAATAAATATCTGAACTTATTGACGCAACAGAAAGATAAAGGCCTCATCACGCCCAAAACTCCGGAGTATCAAACCTTGTTTGCTACCATTGATTCCTTAGAACAGGTCGCTCAACACAATCAATCCTATTGGCACACTAACCGAAAGAGTTTCAGAAAAACAACAACCTTGAGTACTGAAACGTCCAGTACCTCCTGATAAAAACGAATTTTCCAAATAATGAATCAGTTCACCACTGATACCCAAACTCCATTCCTAGAATGACATCAAAATTATCAGCAAACTGTCCTTTTCTTCGGACTAACCCTTCAGATTCTTTTAATTCCAGGAATAAACCTCCCAGTTGAATGCCCCAGAAACATCTTCGACAGGACGATCCGAAGCCTTTGGTTCCTCCAATTCGGGCAATGCTGATCAGACCGACTTCCTTGTCGGTTGTTGTCCCCGCAAGAAGTTCCAAAAAAGCATAAGTTACCCGGTCTTGATAGAGCATACGAAGATTCGGACCTACTACAAAATAAGCGCTTGAAGTTTGAAACATTTCTTGCGGCTGATTGTTTACATAGAGGCTTAGATTAGAATATCCCACCTCACCCGCAAACCCAAATCCGACCCCCGCTTTAATGACCCCAAAGGACATACGTGTTCCAACAAGATGAACGGCCTCTCCAATGGTTTGGACTTCTTCTTCAGTAACTTCGTGATCCCCAGCAAGCATATTTTGAGGATCCTCATAAAAAAAGGAATACCGCATTCCTGCGTCCCACCATCTGGGAAGTCCTTCCCGATTGACCATAGCATCATATAAGACTTTTCCTCCACTCAGCACCATGGCGCCAACCACAAAGAACCCAACGACTACAAAAATAATCACAGCGGTATCATCAAGGTCGAGATGACTATTCTGATAACTTGCCTTCAATAATAGCTGTGCAACGTTTGCTGTTTCTTGAATTTGAACGTTCTCTTGCTGCTGTTCCTGAAATGATGACTGAGGCGACTCCGGCTTTTCCTGCGGTGGACATTTTGAAAGTTGTTCCTTTTCTAAGGGCTCTTGGCATTGTTCTGGATCTATCTGAACTGGACTGCGTTCCTTTTTTACAGGCGTTGTTGTGAGATCATCGGTCGAAGAGGGTAAAGAAGTTTCATTTTCAGCAACATCCCAAGCATACAGGATCTGCCCTTGGGATTGCAGCTTTAAATGTTCAAACTCTTCATAGTTATTCATTACATAGAATGGGGTATGAGGAAGAGCACTTTGAAGTTGTTCAACCTCTGTATTCAGTGGAATTCCTGGCGTTTTGCTGTAAGCCGAAGTCCATAGCAAGGAAAGGCAAAGACTGAAGGCGATACATTTTTTATGATATTTCATTTGTAATTTTACTGGACTTTGAACATTTTGGTTAATTTTAAAAAATAGGAAGAGAATTAAACAAACTTCTTGTATATGCGAATCCGGAGTTAAATTTTTAGCTTAAAAACCAATCCATAATGCTTTAAGATGGTTGATCTCACACTAACCAACTTAAAAGGAGCAAAATGGACTGGCAAGAACAACTTATAAACCTATATCT
>JBBCAX010000037.1:0-41928 GCA_051382335.1 Deltaproteobacteria bacterium TL4 | reverse complement strand
TCGATCCAAATTATCAACATCGGGAAACATCCTTGATGCGATTGGATAGAGAACTGAGGAGCGGGATATAAAGAAGGTGGCTGTTTATGTGATTGAAATCATAGTATTTAAAACACGAACACTTATGATTGGCGCATTACCGCAAGAGATGAGAAACATCTAGTTACTGAAGGGCCTATTTGGAGTTTTACTACTAAATATTCGAATCCTGATCTAATTATTACTGAGTTTACCATTGTTGGTACCATTGCAAATGAAAATACAGTTACCGCAAGCATTAATGTTAAAAATCAGGGGAATTTTGCTTCTTCAGCTGCCGAGCTTCACCTGTATTATTCTCAAAATGAGAATGGAGAAGACTACGAATATGTTTCTAAAGCACAATTCATACCTGAGCTAAGTCCTGGTGCTTACAAATTTTATAGTTTCGATTTTATAGTAAAAAACTTAGTCAGTGGAACCAGCTATTTCACAGTTCATGCGGATAACGAAGGGCAATTTACAGAACTCAGCACGAATAACAACAAAAATAGTTACGAAGTAAATTACTTCGACGAGACTCCTCCCCTAATAAACGCCTTTGAAATTCAGTGGGATAGAGAAGGGAAGTTAAAAAGAAATCAGAATGTTAATCTTGTGTATGTTGTTTCTGACGATATTGCTTTCAATAGTGTTGACCTGTATTATTCAACAGACAATGGAGTTACCTGGAATACAATTGATACTAATGTTTCAATCAGAAACGAGGGGCATGAATATTATGAATGGAACATTCCTCAAGACGCTCCACTAAATGAGCTTTTTAAATCAAAGATTGTTGTGAAAGATACTACTGGAAATAGTATTGAAAAGATTGTTGGTCCCTACTCCATTATCGATAGTGTTCTCCCTGAAATTAGGATTACATCACCCAAAGCAAGAGATATATTGGATATTGGACGTACTTTCGATATTACATGGGATATTTTAAGCTCTACTCAATTGGCATTCATTCGAATTTGGTTTGTAAATGATGCGGGAGATTATACTGCGCTACCGCTAGTTTCGAATCTCGAAGGACCTTACACTTGGTCAATTCCCAGCAATATTGGTATTCATTCGAATGCTAAACTGCGTTTTGATATAACTGATATTAATTTGAACGAAGTTGAAATATTCAGTGATTCATTTTCGATTCAAGACAGTTCACAACCACCACCAATACCATGGCATTCACCTCAAACAATTACAAGTCTCTCTGGAAGTAATTATGATTTGGATATAACCACAGATTCACAAGGAAGTCAGCACCTAGTTTATCATTCAGCAAATGTTATTTATTACAAAAAGAAAAACTATAATAGTTCAACTTGGAGTTCTGCAAAACAAATCGCATCCTATGACAACATTATATACTCAATAAAAGTCGTTGTAGATACGTTAAACAACCCTCATGTGATTTGGGAGATTGAATGTTATTCAGGAAATACAGGCGAAATTTATTACAGTAAACTTTCTGGAAGTTTGTGGTCGTCTCCTCAAAGTGTCTCAAATAATAACACGGACTCTTTTATGCCCGATATAATGATAGATACTCATGATAATATACATGTGGTTTGGGTTGATGGTCGTTCGAAAAACTCAACTTGTAGCACAACAGGAGGCTCTGATGCAATTTATTATTCTAAGCGAAGTACTACAGGTTCTTGGAGTTATCCTACAACTATCTATCAACAAGAAGCAGGATATCCATCTATTGGTTTAGCTAAAAACGACACAGTTGTTGTAGGTTTTCAACGTGGTAATTCTTTCCAAGTTATCACTTGGCAGGAAAACGGTTCATGGTCTACTCCATTCCTGTTATCAACTGGGTCTGGAGCCTATAGCGAGTTTGCTTTCGATGGAGATAAAACCCATTTGGTTTTTTCGTATTATGGAGGTGTTGAATATTCTGTGTTTGATGGTAGTAGTTGGAGTGATCCTGAAAAAATCGTTTCTATACCCAACAGATATGCTCTTTCGACAGTAAGCATAAACTCAAATAGTGCTCCTCAGATAGTTTGGTTAGACCAAAATAATACAAATAAAATTCACTATTTGCAAAAAATTACCAATACATGGTCAAATCCTATCCAAATCAACATGAATAGTTCTCAACCACTCTCAATGACTCCGTCTAGCAGCGTATCTTCATCTGATATTTTATCGGCGGTTTGGGTAGCTGATAACGGGGGATACGCAAATATATACTACAATTATGCTGATGTTTCCACTGATGTTGCCGCACCTGAAATAACATTGTTGACTCCTTCAACAAACAGTTCTTTATCAGTTGGTTCAAACTACAGTGTTAACTGGACTGCTGAAGATAGTATTGGGGTGTCTAATATTATTTTGAAATATACTATAGATGAAGGGAACAACTTTAACACCATTGCTGGATCAGTTCCGAATACAGGAAGTTATAATTGGAGTGTTCCTAACATTGAAGCAGACTCTGTACAAATTTATATTACAGCATTAGATGAAGCTGGCAACAAAACGACAGTAAATAGCGGTAAGTTTCGTATCACAGACCAAACAGGTCCATCTATTACCATCTCCACCCCTTCAGGAGGGGAAACCTGGAGCAATGGAGATACACAAAGCATTGTTTGGACTGCGACGGACAGCAATAGTGTGAGTTCAATCACGATTCTTTATTCTTTAGATGGAGGAAGTACCTGGTTCACAGAAAATCAACAAGATACTAACGACGGTAGTTACTCATGGAAAGTTCCTAATATTGCATCCAATCAGTTCAAGATCAAACTTGTTGCTTTAGATAGCAAAGGCAATTCCAGTTATGCTATCAGTGAAACGTTTTCGATAGAAGTCAGTAACAATGTTCCTGATGTTCCACATAGTCCATTTCCTCCCAATACATCAATAGTTTCGAAGAATAGTAATACATTGCAGTGGCAAGGTGGTGATATTGATAATGATTCCCTTTATTACAATGTGTATTGGGGGACCAATAGCAATCCTCCTCTTGTTTCTGGTTCCCAATCACAAACAAGCTATGTCGCCACACTTTCCAGCGATACTACTTATTATTGGAAAGTGATAGTATCTGATGGAAACACTACAACCAGCAGTCCAGTATGGAGTTTCAGCACATTAGAACTTACGCAAGTTGAATCCCCTACTAATTTTAAAGCGACCCATTCATCATCCTCTCAAATCAATCTCACCTGGACAGATACTTCAAATAATGAGGAAGGTTTCAAGATAGAGCGTAAATCTGGTACAACAGGAACCTACAGTGAAATTGCGACTCTATCCGCTAATACCAATACTTATAGTGACTCTGGTTTAAAGGGAAATACTGAATATTTTTATAGAATGCGAGCATACAAAGAAAGCGCGCATTCGATCTATTCAGCCGAATCTGTAGCTGTTACTGACAACAGTATCCCAAGTACACCATCCTCTCCCACTATTAGCGGAACTTTTTCTGCCATTATTGCCAGTTGGAGCACCAATGACGCAGATGGGGATGTTTTAACTTACGATGTTTATTGGGGGACAAATGCTAATCCTCCATTAGTGAGTTCAGAACAGAGTACTAATATTTACGCTCCATTAAACTTGATTTACAACCAAGTGTATTTTTGGAAAGTGGTGGTTAAAGACTCCTATCATGCGGTTGCAGAAAGTCCGTTATGGAAGTATACTGCTCCCAATGAATCAAAACCTGATGATCCAACAAATTTAAGTATCGATGATGTTTCATCATTAGGGGTGTTTTTTCATTGGACAGATAATTCTAACAACGAATCAGGGTTTAAGATAGAAAGAAAAACAGGGACCAGTGGGTCCTACCAATTGATCAATCTAACGAATAGTGCATCCTATGTAGACAAAAATTTTAAAACTAATACAACTTACGTTTACCGTGTAAGAGCATATAATGCTTCAGGTAACTCAGACTATACGAATGAAATTATTGTTAAAACGCCCCCTCTCCCACCTAACGTGACAGGAGATGCTGTGACAAAAGACACAACTCCATCTTGGCGTTGGACTCCTGGTGGTGGGGGTAATGGTCAATACAGAGTTAAACTGGACAATGGGGATCTAAGTTCTGGAGCTATAGTAATACCTATCACTACCTATACCCCTTCAATGACCATCAACGATGGGTATCACACACTATACGTACAGGAAAGTAATTCCAACGGATATTGGTCCGAAAGTGCTCGTTTTACCCTCATTGTGGACAGTCAAACACCTCAAACCAAAATCAGTCCGAATGAAGGTACATTTACCTCAGCACAGTACATTACACTTTCCTGTGAAGATACAGGAACTGACTGCGTTGGTACTTATTTTACACTTGATGGAAGCTTACCAACAACTAATTCTAGTTTATACACTGAGCGTATTGCTATATTCTCAGACACTAATTTGAAATATTTTTCAGTAGACAATGCTGGGAATTATGAAACCGTACAGTCAGCACTGATTAAAATTGATTGTTTGAGTCAACAAAGTGGAATGCTTTTAGGCAGTGGATTATTGATTTTTGGAAACACTTCCTGTGGACAAGCCGATGACCGTGTCATTATCGCAAATGGATATACTCTTAACTGGGACGGTTCAAACGCTCCATTCAGTGGAACAATCACCATAAAAACTGGTGGAAAATTAATAATCATAGGTAATACACAAATAAGCGGAACACTGGCCCTTGAAGGTGGTACTCTTGAAATAGGCGGAGAGGTAGTCATTCAAGGAACCCTGGACACAAGGGGCAGTACGTTGCTCTTAAGTGGTTCTCTGAACATCTCAACAGGGACATTTCAGGCGAACAACTCCACCAAGTTGATTTTAACAGGAGATAGCGTCTTAACTTTCGATCAAGCTGTTAGCATAGGACAATTATCTTTGAACGATCACGCATTAGTACTAAGCTCATCAAATTCCGATATAACTGTCACTCAAAATGTGACTTTGGATCATGTTAATGAGAGAATCATCACTGGTGCCGCAGATTTCATATTATTAGGCGCCTTAACTATGAGCAATGGTTTAATCACCAGCACAGGAGGAACAATCGCTTTAAACGCTGGTGGTAATATTTCTGGCGGTGTGCTTATCACCACAGGAGGAACGGTGGAGCTTTCTTCAACTGAGGCAACGACGTTTAGTGGAAATTCCACTTTGGCTTTATACAATTCCACACTACAATCGGCTGATTCAGGAACAGTGGCCAGCATCATTTTCAGTGATTCTCCCAATGTTAGTATGTATGGCGGCAGTATTTCTGATATTCAGGTCAGTGGCGGAACTATCAGTACACATGATACAAGCAGTATCGGTACAGTGGTTAACGTAAGCACACATACTTCGGGATTCACGATTGGCAGTATTAGCGGCAATGTTCAGGAAAGTGGAACGTGGGCAACCTTTTCGGTTAATTTAACTTCTCGTCCTCAGGGGGATGTGGTGTTGGGGATTGCAAGTTCAGATAACACTGAAGGAACCGTTTCTCCAAGTCAATTAACCTTCACCTCTGACAACTGGAATGCTCCGCAAACCGTTACCGTAACCGGAGTGGATGATAATGTGGACGATGGGGACCAGACTTTTAATGCCGTTATTTCTCTGATTTCCTCTGCGGATTCAGCATTCGTGGCAGATGATTTGAGGAATGTTACCCTAAATAATATTGATGATGAAACGGCAGGAGTAACGGTTTCCTCAATCAGCGGCAATATCACGGAAGAAGGGAGCACAGCAACCTTCACGGTCAAACTCAACAGCCAGCCTACAGCGAATGTCAATCTTGCGTTAAACAGTTCAGATTATACTGAAGGGACAATCTCCTCTTCAATGCTAACCTTTACTTCAGACAATTGGAATGGTCTATGGACGGTTACGGTTACAGGAGTGAATGATGATGTGGCTGATGGCGATCAAACTCTCAATATCGCCTTTTCAGTAGCATCTAACGATCCTAAATATAATTCTCTACAAGTGCTGCCTGTGACGGTCACTAATATTGATGATGACCAAGCGGGTTTTTTGATTGGAGAGATACAAGGCTCTCCCACAGAAGAAGGGGGTTCAGCAACCTTTACGATGCGTCTTTCCAGTAAACCCGTTAGTGATGTTACTGTTGGGATTAGTAGTTCTGACAGTGATGAAGTTACGGTTTCTTTAAGTTCCTGGACTTTTACTCCGGATAACTGGAATTCCGCGAAAACCATTACCCTCACAGGTCATGATGATTTTTTGGTGGATGGCAATCAACCGGTGAGCATCATTCTTTCTCAAGCCACATCTGGTGATCCTAACTATAACAACTTGAATCCAACTGATGTGACAGTATTCAATGCGGATAATGACACAGCAGGTTTTTTGGTTAGCAACGTAGGCGGTCCTGTCTCTGAAAATGGAAGCGGCAGCACTTTTACAGTACGTCTTTCCAGTAAACCCACCGCCAATGTTTCCTTTGATTTAAGCAGTTCGGACACAGGAGAAGGCACTGTTTCACACTCTTCCCTGACATTTACTCCTGACAATTGGAATTCCATTCAAACGGTAACCATTACCGGGGTGGATGATGTGATAATAGATGGGAGCCAGGCTTTTTATATCCATTTATTTCCTGCGATTTCATCCGATTCAAACTACAATGGACTCGACCCCTCCAATGTCAATGTGGTGAATGTCGATAATGAAACCCCGGGTTTCGTGATTTCAGCAACCAGCAAAAATACAACCGAGCAACAAACCACAGCGACGTTTACCGTCAAACTCACCAGTCAGCCCAGTGCGAAGGTGGTTATTGGTGTCAGCAGTTCAGACAATTCAGAAGGAACCGTTTCAATCAGCACATTGACCTTAACTCCCGATAACTGGAATGCGCAAAATACCGTTATGATTACCGGTGTGAATGATGAGGTTCAGGACGGAAATCAGTCTTTTAAAATTCTGTTGTCCAAAGCGGTTTCCGCGGATTCAAATTACCACGATATGAAACCTGATGATGTGAATGTGATCAACGAGGACGACGATGTGGCAGGAATTACGGTGTCGTCAATTAGCGGCAAGACCACCGAGCAGGGAGGAACCGCTACGTTCACCGTCAAGCTCAATACTCAGCCTGTATCCGATGTTTCCATTACCCTGAGTACCTCTGACAACACAGAAGGGGTGGTTTCACCAAAAACTCTAACACTGACCGAAAATAACTGGAATGGAGTTCACACGATCACTATTACCGGTGTGAATGATGAGGTACTGGATGGTGATCAGGCCTTTAAGGTCATTTTGGGTGAGATAATTTCGGATGATCCCCATTACAATGCGCTCAATCCTGATGATGTGACAGTGATCAATGAAGATGATGATATCGGAGGCTTTATGGTTTCTGAAATTTCGGGTCAAACGGATGAAGCAAAAACGAGCGCAACTTTTACTGTTCGACTTAAGAAACAGCCTGGAT
The DNA here is from genome assembly GCA_051382335.1 of Deltaproteobacteria bacterium TL4. Lineage (GTDB taxonomy): Bacteria > SAR324 > SAR324 > SAR324 > NAC60-12 > JBBCAX01. The sequence goes on along the minus strand of JBBCAX010000037.1, from coordinate 34,454 downwards.
CGAATGTTACCATACATTTAAGCAGTTCCGATACAACAGAAGGGACGATTTCCCAAGACAGCTTGGTCTTTACTGCGGAAAACTGGCAGAGTTTTCAAAAAGTTATGGTTACAGGAGTGAATGATGATGTTCAAGATGGGAATCAAGCCTATAAAATCATTCTTTCCAAAGCGGAGTCTTCTGATCTTAATTACCAGGACCTTGATCCCGCGGATGTTGAAGTGATCAACATTGATGATGACATCGCTGGCATCGTACTTGGAACAATCAGTGGCGAAACCAGCGAATCCGGGGATTCCGCGACATTTACCGTAAAATTGAGGAGTCAACCCACCCATCCCGTAACTCTTAATCTGAGCAGTTCTGATATAGGGGAAGGGGATACAGAACTAAAAACTTTGGTCTTTACTCCTGTAAATTGGAATTCCACGCAAACGGTCAAGGTGCTAGGAATCAATGATTCTCTTGCTGACGCAAGCCAGAATTATCGCATTCAATTAACAGCCTCCTCCCTGGATGATCATTACCAGAACCTCACCCCTCCTACTGTAGAAGTGATCAATCGGGATGATGACTCCGCGGGATTTATCATTAGTGAAATGAGTGGCTCAACCACCGAAGAGGGGGGCACAGCTTCCTTTACGGTTCGTCTTTCCAGTGAACCCTTCTTTTCAGTAACACTTCCCTTAAAGACTTCGAATCTGCATGAAGGAACGCTTTCATCCACAGAATTGATGTTTACCCCTGATAATTGGAATACCGATCAAACGGTTGTTGTCACAGGAGTAGATGACATGATCAAAGATGGAGATCAACGCTATAATATTAATTTAGGAAAATCGATTTCCAAAGACAACAGTTACAACAATCAGATTCCACCTGCCATTGAGGTAACCAATATCGATAATGACGAAGCGGGAATTGTGGTTTCTTCCATCAGTGGCAATACGGACGAAAACGGAACAACGGCCACTTTTACAATCGAGCTTAAAACCCAACCTCTCAGTAACGTCAAGATTGGATTCAGTAGTTCTAACCCTAAAGAAGGTATCATTGAACCCGCGGAACTGATCATTCTTAAGGAAGACTGGAAAACAGCGCATCCTGTAACGGTTACCGGTGTCAGCGATGAGATGAAAGATGGAGACCAGCCCTACCTGATTCAGTTAACGAGATCCAACTCTTTAGACCCTAACTATCATGATTTGCCACTGGAGGATGTCAAAGTAACGAATGTGGATGTTACTGAAGCGAGATTTATCGTCTCCGAAATCACGGGTAAACCCAGTGAAAATAAGGACCAAGCCACTTTTACAATTAAGTTGAGCAGTAAACCTGCCGCTGACGTTCTTCTTAAAATCAAAAGTACCGATATGACCGAAGGCATGGTATTACCAAATACTGTCTTATTTAACGATCAAAACTGGAACGCTGAACATGCGATTAGAATTATAGGGCTTAATGACTCGATCAAAGATGGGGACCAGACCTTTAATATCCTGTTTGATCCGGCAAAATCTCTGGATCCCAATTATGAAGGACAAATCCCTGAAAAAAACTTCACAACGGAAAACTTGGATAATGACCCTGAAGTGGTGATTTCTGATTCTGATCCCTCAGGCACTGACTCGGGTAACGATCCCGGCACAATACCTGAACCACCAGAACCGCAAAAACTAACAGGTGAAGGCGGTTCTAAAGCTGAGGTTCCGAAAGGCGCGACCGTTTGGATAGATGAGGTGTCCGGTGTACAGACGATCTCTTCCATTCCAACGTTTGGGAGCGGAAATGTGGAAGCCATTACCACCACCATCGAAAAAGATGGCTCAATGACCAACTCAATTCAGGTCGGAAACTTAACAACAGAAGTTCATCTGCCGGTAGGTACAGAAACTCAAGTCACAGAAACAGGGGTCAGTACATCCAAAACCCCTGAAGTGAGTATCTCTTCCGGAAAAACACTAACCACCAGCACAGTAACCAATGCTGATGGAGAAATTGAAGTCGAGGTGACTGTTAAAGGAATAGATGGAAATTCAGAATCCATTGTCCTTCCTAAGATTCAACCGGGTTCTTCTGTGGAGATTGATAATGTTGCTAAAAAAATAGTTGTGGTTAGCGCACTCAATCTGCCCTCTTCAAATTCATCTGAAAAAGGCGCGAGAGCAAGTATCAATCCTTCATCCTATTTTGTGGGACGGGACATTGCATCAAAAAAAGCAGTCACTATTGTCCCTGCAAACGGGGATCCTCAAACGGGTTCTATCCAACTGACGATGACCAAAGACTTTGAAGGGACAGAAACAAAAATCAGTGTGGAGGGAGAAGCCCAGATCCTGATAGGAAAGGAACCTCATACTTCAAAGGAGATCGTTGTTGAGAATAAAGCACAAACCCTCGCTATTCCCCAAGGGGGCAAGCTTGTCTCTTTGCCTGCAAACTTAAGCTTAAAAGTTTCCGAGTTGGAAACAAAGTTTGCGGCAGTTGACGCGGTATGGGTTTATCGAACAGTTCCTAAAACATGGGCTTTCTACAGTTCTAATCGTGAACTATCAAATGCGTTGTTGAAATTAGAAGTAAATAAAATCGCATCCCCTTTATTGCCTGGAGATGGTATTTGGATACTGACGAATAATGCCGTAACCTTGAGGTTTTCCGATAATGGGGATTACGACATCCTGGATGAAAAGATCATTCCCTCTCTTTCATCTGGTTGGCATTTTATTGGAAACTCAAATGCCACAACAGCGGAAGGAATAGGATTTAAGAATATCACCGATCAAAATGCCAATATTCGTTCTTTATGGAAATACACTGGAAAACAGTGGCATGTTTTCACCACGGATATCCAATTAAAAAAGGCTTATGAAGAAAAAAATCTGGTCTTACTCCCTGAAAATACAATGATTCAACCAGGCGAAGCCGTGTGGATTGAGGTTACAGATGAGAAAAACGCGAAAAACCTAAGACATAGCGACATACCTCCAACGATGCGAACAGGTCCAAATGTTGATTATTACTGGACTTTGAACATTTGATTCATGGTTTTAGTTTTAATTATTCAATAATATCAGTGGTTTTATTTTATGAATGAATTAATGCAAGGTTATTATTTCCCGTTTTTCAGGCCAAACCTATCATTAATTCTAATACGACTTTATAAGTCTCTGATTTTATTCAGGAGTAATATTGAGCAAATTGTTCAAAGTCGAGTTATTAGGAACTTAAGCATAAAAAACAGTGAACTCACGAGTATGAAAGGAGTATTATGAAACAGTTATTTTATCTACTGGTAGTGCTTTCTAGTCTAATGATTTTTCTTTCTTGTGGAGAAGAACAGGAAACTGATCCCACTGAAGTTGTTAGTTCTGAGAAAACTGGAGTTAATGGACCCACGCCTCCTCCGAATGATAACGATATGCAAACTAATGATGTTGGCGAGATCAGCGAGGTGAAAGATGCTCCACAAAATCCAGGACAACCAGAAGAACCAACTGTTAATTTTGAGTATCCGCCATCCCCTTTAGAATTAATGGCAAAGGCGCAAAGCAGTCAAATAACTCAATAGTTCAAGGGATTGGAGGTAGGTCTTTGGGTATTGTCCTGATTCACCCCAGTATTTCCTCTTCTTGACTTTTAATGGATGAATTGTTACCTGTTAATAACATACGGGGATTTTGTTTTAAGCACCTGAAAGGTGACTGCCCCGCAGACTAGCTGCGAACTAAAGTAAAGCCCTTGATCGGTTGCCCTTTGGGCTTTTATATTTTTTTGATAAGAGGGTGCCTAAAGGCTAATTCGCCTGAAAGGCGAAGGTTTTAGATCCGACGCTTGGAAAATAAAACGCCGCTTCTTGTCACCCAATCGCAATAGTGAAAATACCGCACCTATTCTCCTTGATCGCAGAATTGAGTTTAACAGGCACCGATTCTAAGTCAATCTTCAGATTACCTCATTTTTATTGAAGAGAAGGAAGCTTGATCCGCATTCTGACTGGAAGAGGACGCAACCTTTGCTTTTCAGTGCCTCCAACACACAAAACAGATAGCACCATAATTGCATTGTGTCAGGATAGATTTCTTGATAAACCTGATATATCAGGCATCTTTCTGAATAATGAAGTTGATTTTTAAATTTTTCCATCCTTAAGTTCGCTGGACTCTTTAACGGAATAATTACCGCTATGATGCCTAAAAGAATACGTAAAAAGATTTTGGTTGTTTTTTTGTTTAGCGTGATCATTACGATAATTGGGAATTTAGCTCTTTATTTTCAATTCAGAAGTCAAAAACAACTGACCAGTCGCATTATTGAGAAACATCAGCCTACAGCCTTGGCATGGGTTAAATTACTCAATGGTGTGAACCATTCGGTTTCGGCACAACGAGGTTGGGTTTTATTTGGACACGAACAATTCCGTCAAGAGCGGTTACAAGCATGGGAGCTGGAAATCGAACCCATGTTGGAGCAGTTGAAAAAACTATATGCCGATCAGGAGTTTGAAGGAGAGCGTCCCACCGAAGTGAAAAAATTTTATGACATTCGGTTGATTCTCCTGGAGTTGGAAAAAAGACAGGAAGAAGTGGATCTAATCGCCCACACTCCTCAAAATATTCCTTCTCAAGAGTTATTTGACACTCAGCTTCGACCGCTCATGACAACCATGATTCGGAATTTGACCTTAATTTTGGAAAACACCTCTCCCAATATCAAATCTTATCCCTCTTTTCTTAAGCATCTGGTTGAATTAAAAGGAAATCTTTGGCTCCATCAATCAAATTTACAAGAGTATCTGTTACAAGGCGAAGAGCTGGTGTGGAAGGGTTTTCGAGAGACCTTGATAGAGAGTCAACGTTTGGTCTTGGATGTTGACTCCACACAAGCTTTGTTTGAACCTTTGCAACGTTCGCATTGGCGTCAATTTCTGAAAAACTGGAAGGACGTTGTGCCCTTATTTGAAGAGTTGAGACGTAAACGTAATGAGGACTCATGGAATGTGGCTTTATACCAAATGAGGTTTCGCAGTCTTCCTCTTGCTAAAAACATTGAAGACGCAATCCGGTCCATTGTTGAAAATCAATCGGAATTTGCACAAAGAAATGTGGTTCGTATTCAAAAAGAGTTAACCGTGTGGGGCAATTTATTTTTGGGGGTTACCCTGACTATCTCAATCCTGGGGTATTTCTTTTCCAGGTTTCTGGGAAACCAGATTGCTGAGGCGCTAAGAGAACTTCGTGATACGGTTCAAAAGGTAAAAGAGGAGGATTTTTACGGTCATATTGACATCACAACCGATGATGAGGTCGGGGAGTTAGCTCATGAGTTCCAGGAAATGCTGGACGCGCTGAATGAGCGAACAAAGGATTCCAGTCGAAGCCGTCAGATCCTGGACAATTCGCCCTCCCCGGTAATGTTGGTCACTCCCAGCCGTGAGTTAGAGTATATTAATCCTGCGGCACAGCAGGAATTAAAAGCCGTTGCTGATTTTTTACCTGCGCTTCCTGAAGAAATGCTGGGAGAACATATCGACTTTTTGCTCGATCTTTCTCCCATTGAATATCATCAACTGCACTCTCCCTATCAACTTCCACCTACTACGGATATCACCCTGGGAAACCAAATTATCGAGGTGACGTTTAATCCGCTGTTTGATGCCAAGGATACTTACCTGGGCGTGGTTTTACACTGGAGAAACGTAACCCAGGAACGACACATGGTTTCAGAATTGGAAACGCAGAGTCTTGCAAAACAGCATGCGGTTGATCAGCTTGAGGCGCAGAACCAACGCTTGCGGGATCAACTGCAGTTAGATCAAGCCCAGGCCATTATCGCAAAAGCGATTAACTCTCTTGATGTTAGCGCCATTCTCGGTGATGCGCTGGAAACCCTGGCAAAAACCACGAATTCTCAACTGGGTGTGATTTATTTACAAGGGCAGGATGAGCAAACTTTAGTTTTGAAAAATTATTATACCATTGATGAACAAGTGATGGATGCCGAATTTTACCAAGTACAAGGCTTGCCCTTGCATATTTTCAGTACAAAAAAACCGATCCATATTCGAAACCCTGACCCTGCTCAGGGCAAGTCCTTTCACCTGGGCGTTGTGTCCAGCTATCCCAAAGCCATTGTGGGATACCCTTTGATGTTTCAAAGAAAATGCTTGGGCGTCTTGTTATTATCCAGTGTTTCAGAATTCCGTGGAAGTACCATTTCCTTTCTTGAAAATACAGTTCCCCAGCTTGCGGTTGCCATTCAAAACGCCCTGACCTTTCAAACCGTCCAGGATCAACAGCGAATATTGGAGGCGGCAAATGTCGAACTTGAAATCGCAACTCGAAGTAAAAGTGAGTTTTTGGCCAATATGTCTCATGAGTTGAGAACCCCCCTCAACGCCATTATTGGTTTTGCTGAAGCGCTTTCGGATGATGATGATGATGATCCGTTGACAGATTACCAACGAGATCGCTTGGGACGTATTCATCAAAGTGGACAGAATTTACTGGCGCTAATCAATTCCTTACTTGATCTTTCCAAAATTGAAGCAGGACGCATGGAAGTGGCCAATGTGCCTTTCAATATTAAAAAAGTGGTGGAGAACGTCTTAATGATGCTGGAATCCCTGGTTGCCAGTAAATCGATGACACTGAATCTCCATCTCAAGACCGAAGAATTTCAATGTCAATCGGATCCCAACAAAATTCGTCAAATTCTAATCAACCTCCTCGGAAACTCAATCAAATTTACTGACGAAGGAGGCGCGATTACGGTTACCATTTCACGGGAAAATGAATGGATTATTATTGCGGTCGCAGATACAGGTTGTGGCATTCCCAAAGATCAACACGAATCAATTTTTGATTCTTTTAGACAAGTTGATGGTTCCGCAACTCGCAATTACGAAGGTACAGGACTGGGATTGGCGCTGGTTAAAAGCATGATTCAATTGCTCGGAGGAAACATTACTGTGGAAAGTGAGTTAAATGTAGGTTCGACCTTCATGATCCAATTTCCGGCAAAGCTTGCTGACGCAAAGGTGGAATAAGTCGTTCAGAAATCCTAAAAAACTGAGGATCCAGGATGAGGCAAATTCTTAAGAATCGCCTCTCAGGAGTTCGGCCTGATGGTGAGCATGGAGCGGCTCAATCACCACACTCAGATTTCCCATCAAGATATCCTCAAGTTGGTATAAGGTGAGGTTGATACGATGGTCTGTCAGTCGGCCCTGAGGGAAGTTATAAGTTCGAATCCGCTCACTACGATCTCCAGAACCGACCATACTTCGGCGTTGCTCTGTCGCTTCAGCATGCTGTGTTTCAAACTCTTTGTCGTACAATCGGGCACGAAGGACTTTCATCGCCTGGTTTTTGTTTTTTAACTGTGATTTTTCGTTTTGGCAGGTCACAATCAAGCCTGTGGGAAGGTGAGTCAATCGAACTGCAGAATCAGTAGTATTCACACTTTGCCCCCCGGGACCTGAAGAACGATAAACATCGACGCGAACATCTTCCGGTTTAACTTCTATATCAATTTCTTCCACATCCGGCATCACGGCAACCGTCGCGGCAGAGGTATGCACCCTGCCTTGAGTTTCTGTTTTTGGAATTCGCTGAACTCGATGAACTCCGCCTTCAAACTTCAGTTGACTGTAGACATCCTTGCCTTCAATCGAAACTATGATTTCTTTGAAGCCTCCGATATCGGTAGGGGTCTCACTGATAATATTGAACTTCCACCCTTGTATCTCCGCATACTTTGCATACATACGGAAGAGATCCCGAGCAAACAAAGCGGCTTCGTCACCTCCCGTTCCCGCACGGATTTCCAGAATGGTATTTCGAGCATCATCAGGATTTTTAGGTAACAGCAGCAATTGAATTTGATGCTCCACGTCCTTTAGCTTTTCGGAGAGCACTGGAATTTCCAATTGCGCCATTTCCCTGATTTCTGAATCTTCTTCAGGGTTGTTGAGCAATTCCCTGTTGTTCTCCAAGTCCTTTTGGGTGGAGAGATAGATCTCATAAACCCTGACAATTCCGCCAAGATCTGAATGTTCCTTGGAAAACTTCTGATATTGTTGAATATCTTCAAGCACTTCAGGCTGATTCATCAGATTGGACAGACGATCATACTTAATTTTGAGCTCAGCTAATTTATCTAGCATCAATTATACACGCTGGTAACGTCGTTTGAATTTATCAATACGTCCTGCCGTATCTAATAACTTATCTTTTTTTCCGCTGAAGAAGGGGTGACATTGAGAACAGATATCAACATGAACCGCGTCGCCCAAGGTTGACGGAATCTCAAATATAGTTCCACAGGAACAAGTAAACACGGTAGTCCCGTATTGAGGATGAATGCTTGCTTTCATGATTATCCTTTCTTTTAGTTTATTTATCCATCATATCGAGGAATTCTTTGTTGGTTTTAAATTGCTCAATTTTATCTTTCATAAACTCCATTGTTTCAACAACACTGAGTTGAGCAATCACTTTACGTAAAATCCAAATGCGATCAAGATCATTTTTAGGAATGAGGAGATCTTCCTTACGAGTTGCGGATTTATTGATGTCAATCGCGGGGAAGATTCGTTTCTCGACCAATTTTCTGTCAAGAATGATCTCCATGTTTCCTGTGCCTTTAAACTCTTCAAAAATAACTTCATCCATCCGGCTTCCGGTATCAATAAGAGCGGTCGCAATAATCGTTAAAGAACCGCCTTCTTCGACATTCCGTGCCGCGCCAAAAAATCGTTTTGGTTTATGCAACGCATTGGAATCAACTCCTCCTGAGAGAATTTTTCCACTGGGAGGTACCACGGAGTTATAGGCTCTGGCCAAACGAGTAATCGAGTCAAGGAGAATCACGACATCCCGTTTGTGTTCCACTAAACGTTTTGCCTTTTCCAAAACCATCTCCGCCACTTGAACGTGTCGTGTCGCCGGCTCATCAAAGGTTGAACTGATCACCTCGCCTTTGACGGACCGCTGCATGTCGGTGACTTCTTCAGGACGTTCATCAATCAACAAGACAATCAAATCCACATCAGGATGATTGGTTGTAATGCTATTGGCTACGGTTTGAAGAATCATGGTCTTCCCTGTCCGCGGAGGAGCCACGATCAATCCTCGTTGTCCTTTTCCGATAGGACAGATCATATCAATCACTCGGGTGGTATGTTCCTCAGGAGCCCGTTCTAACGCCAAACGAGAGTTGGGATAGAGAGGAGTCAGGTTGTCAAAAAGAATTTTTTCAATGGACAACTCCGGGGATTCAAAGTTGACTTCTTCGACTTTGAGCAAAGCATAATAACGTTCACTTTCTTTCGGAGGACGTATTTGTCCCGCAATGGTATCGCCCGTCCTCAGATTAAATCTACGGATTTGAGATGGAGAGACATAGATATCATCGGGTCCTGGGAGATAATTGTAGTCTGGTGCACGTAAAAAGCCAAAACCATCAGGCAGGGTTTCGAGAACCCCTGAGCCATAAATGACTCCGTTCTGACGGGTTTGAGCTTGTAAAAGAGCAAAAATCAACTCTTGCACACGCATACTGCTTGCGTTCTCAACGTGATATTCACGAGCAATTTTCAGTAACTCAGAGATATCTTTTTTCTTTAGCTCAACCAAATTCAATGTAGGTGCCGAACTATCGGTAGGTGGTAAATCGACTTCTTGTTCACGATCTCGTTCACGATCTCGTTCACGAGCAGTATTGTTCACATTATTATGGTAGCTGGAAGGACGCGTTCCACGGCGGACCGCAGGTTGTGTATGGGTTTTCATAGAAGTTTTTCTGATAGGTATTAAAAGTCGAAAAAGACAAGAGCGAGCTACCGCTCATAATAAAAGAAACGTGCAAAAGAAATAAAATTAGAAATTCTCCTGTAGATATCTTTAGGAAATAAGATCAATTACAAATTCATTCTTGGCTGGAAATTTCAAGAAGATCTGGCAGGTATCCGGCGTGTAGATAATGCCTTTATGCACCAAGTTGGAAACACCCGGGTGCCCTCTAACAAAGCATCATCCCTCTTAAATGTCAAGAACTTTTTGTGACTACATCCACAATAACAAATTTTTTTGCGTATGCCAACACTATTTTAAACAGGCAGTTGTTTTTGTGTCGACATTCCACTTGAACCTTATCCCAGCTTCCATTATCCTACGGTCTCTGAAAAGCGTATCAGGCCAAATCCATGAATCAAACAAGGCTTGTCTCCCGTGTTCCTTGGAGGGAGGGGTCCCATAATCATTGTTCTAAAAAAAGGAAGAAATCCATGAAAGAAATAGAAATCAACGGACACAAAGAAACAATTATTGAACGCTCCGATTACCCCATTGAGCAATGCAAAGACATTCTCAAAGATGAAGTTACCGCAATTTTGGGATATGGTCCTCAAGGACGTGGGCAGGGATTGAACATGCGGGATCAGGGATTCAAGGTCATAATTGGTCTACGAAAAGGAAAAAGTTGGGATAAAGCTCTTGCTGACGGCTGGGTTGCAGGAAAAAATCTTTTTGAAATTGAAGAGGCTGCAAAGCGGGGAACGATTATTCAGTACTTACTTTCAGATGCGGCACAGATCGCGATGTGGCCAACGGTAAAAGCCAATCTTGAGGCGGGGAATGCGCTTTATTTTTCACATGGTTTTGGTGTTGTTTTTCATGATCAAACTCAAATTGTTCCGCCAACCAATGTTGATGTGATTTTAGTGGCGCCTAAAGGGAGTGGACTGACCGTAAGAACCCATTTTGAGGCGGGTAGAGGCATCAACGCCTCGTGGGCCATTCATCAAAATGCGACCGGTCGGGCAAAAGAGCGATGTGTGGCAACCGCGTTTGCCATTGGCTCAGGACATTTGTTTGAAACAACCTTCCAAAAAGAAGTTCATAGTGATCTGACTGGGGAACGATGTGTCCTCATGGGCTTAATTCAAGGTGCGTTTCTTGCTCAATACGAAGTTTTGAGAGCACATGGACATTCGCCTTCCGAGGCTTACAACGAAACTATTGAAGAAGCGTTACAAAGTCTTTATCCTTTGGTTTCCCAAAAGGGAATGGACTGGATGTTTGCCAATTGTTCCACAACGGCTCAACGAGGTGCGTTAGATTGGGCTCCGAAATTTCATAAAGTCTTGAAGCCGGTGATTGAAGACTGTTATCAAAATGTACTCAGTGGAGAAGAAGCCAGAATTTCTATCGAATCTAATTCTAAATCCGATTATCGGGCTCAATTGGAAAAAGAACTGGAGGCCATGAGCAAGCAGGAGATGTGGCAGGCAGGAAAAGCGTTACGCCCCTTACGCCCTGAAAACGCAAAGTAATTTGTTTTTTTTGTAAATTAGCCAAGAACACACAAAACAAATTTTGGGGAGGTGTCTGCACCAAAGGTTTGCTGTAAAACAGAGGATGCTTCCGCTTGTCCCAAGTGGTTGACTTAAAAAATGCTTGTATGTTCCTGTGTGTTCTTGGTAATGAATTTAAAGTTAACAAAAACTAGAGTAAATTACCAACCGCAATAGGGGAAGAGTCATGTCGAGTATCAAACTCCTTGGAATAGGACAGTTTTATGAAATTGAAATCTATCAGGGAAACATCAAAGACTTGGAAGAAAAAGCCATTACTTTTTCAGGTTCATTAAGACTTCATTACAATCCAAGCATGGTGCTTTTAATCACCCAGCCACTGGAACAAGATAGCATCATTTACGAGTTCCGTCAGGAAGATATTATGTACGCTAAAGAACTTCCGAGCTTGAACCGTGATGGCGTCACTTTGGAAATGGCAAAAATCTGGGTGAAAAAAGGCGGAATTGCCATGAAAATGGAACCTTTTCGCGTTGGAAGTGACAAAATTTAAGGTTTATGGGATTTCAAGGATGATGAAGGTTACATCATCCTCTGAGAGTGTAGCTCCCGTAAAATGCGTTAAGCTTTCAATCAATAAGGGTTTTATTTCATTTAAGGAAAGGTCGAAGGTTGTTTGCAGAAACTTTTCCAGGCGTTCTTCCCCCCAGTAGTCCTTCGTTTGAGAATTCCGTGCTTCGATCAGTCCATCGGTATACATAAAAACACGGTCTCCCGTGTGTAATTTGTTTCTTTTTTCTTCATAAATGTAGCCTACCTGTTCATCCACAAGCGCACCGATAAATAGTCCATTTGTGTCCCAGTACTCAAAAGTTCTGCTTGATTTACGCAAGACAATCGCTTGCGGATGAGAGGCATTGCTGTAAACAACCTGAAAATCTGGATCGATTTTTAATAAGAACGCCGTCAGATATTCATGTGTTTTAACCAGAGTTCCAATAATTCGATTCATTTGTCTGATGATCGTTTTTGGAGAGGATTGCTGTCGAACAATCTCGTTAAATTCCATTTTTGCAATAATAGTAATAAATGCGGCGGGAACGCCATGCCCCATGGCATCTGCAATGAGAACGTAGACGCTTCCATCTTCCATTGGCAGAAAGTCATAGAAATCACCGCTAACTTTTCCCATCGCCTGATAATAGGTATCAATTTGAATCCCCTTATAGGTTAACGGTGGCGTAGGCAAAATACCTTTTTGAATTTTTGAGGCAATTTCGAGTTCGTCCTGAAGCATCATATCTTTTTTCTTTAATTCTTCTAACGCGTTATTGAGATGCTGAGTTCGGTCGTGAACTTCAAATTCCAGCTTTTGTAACAAGGCCGCATTGTCGATATGAGGGCTTAACAGCAAGCCAAGCTGATGCATGAAGTATTCTTCCCGTTTCGAATAACTGGAACCATCAATTTTATCTCCGATCAAGAGCAGGCACGTTAACTTGTCTTTGGAAAAAATAGGATGAATCCATTCTGCCATGCGAAGAAAATCATCGGAATCTGGTTCGAGTTTTTCCTCGACAATCCATTCTTCAATTCGAACTCTTGAAATATTTTCATGTTGCGGTTTAAAAAGTTGCAATACGGGATGATTCGCATTGATGAAGATAGAGACCTCTTTACGTTGAGGAATATACGCCTGAGCGGAAAAAAATCCATAACGACGGTTATCGCCTTGCCATCCAGAAAATTTTTGACCACGGTCATCATAGAAAATCATGTCACAGCGTGAGGCAAGCAGGGTTTCGAATAGGTGGGATGTAATCACCTGATAAATTTCCAAAAAATGGCGGGAATGGGAAAGTTCATCCATAATTTTCCCGAGTATTTTATTGAGTATTCTTGAACCGGATTGTCCGAAATACAGTTCCAGCAACAATTTCCACGCGGCATTTGCACCATAAAAAATACTAAGGATCAACAAGAGTTCTTTGAAATATCCAACAATCGTAGTTGCTCGAAAAAGTTCTAAATGAAGAACCAGCGCCATCCCCCAAATCATGAAGAGAAGGCCTGCCCCATAGAGTAGTTTTCGAATCAACTGAGTCATTTCCTGATGATTGTCTTTAAAAATTCCATAGGCCATGTAGAAAATGGGGATGAACGCAAAATTTCCCGGAGGATAAAGATCCAGATCGTTAACAGCGGTCATGTTCAGGAATAACAGGAAACTGGCGCTTCCAAAGCCTAAAGCGAGGTATCGTATTCGACGTTGAATTAAAGGGTTTTCATTTTGTCGGTGAGCCTTGAAAAACAGCCAAAAGGGGTAGCATCCCCAAATGATGGCAAGAAAGAAGATGATATTATACAAGTCTCCGGTTCTTCCAAAGAAACCCCATTGGTGACTAACAACATCCACAATGTAGAATTCACTCTGCGTTAGGGGTGCAATAGCAGCACAGAAGAGGTACGCCAGGTAAACCAAGATCCACCGATTCTTCTTTCCTGCAAAGAGATAAGCGAGATGCCATCCCAGAGCTAGTTGAAAGGGCAGGAAGAAATGATACCAACGTACTAATTTGAGAGCGACAGCTGCTTCTTGAACAATGCTATTCAGGAAAACGGCACAACTGTAAAAGCTATAAATCAGGCAAATCAGGCTAAAAATCTGAGGTTCTCGCTGTTGTTGCTGACCTCGTAAGGCGAGGAGAGAGAGGAAAAGACAGCCTAACAATATCAGCAGAGGAGGAATACCGTAAGGGACGATACGTGTTAAGATTTTTTCACCAGGATACCCGTCCAGGGCCCACATACATATGAATAACAGGGAGATATAGCCTGAGATGAGCAGAAAAGTAAAAACATTGCTTTCAAAACGTTTTCTTAAGTAAACACTCGATTTTAATGTTTCCAATGAAAAAAACTTTCGCCAAACGTCTTGCTGCATCAAGGTGTTGCGAAGATCCAACAGTTCATATTTCCATAGTCCATAAGAAATGATTCCTAAAGGCAGGAATCCAAAGTGGGCGATCGGATAAAAGTCCACCCCTGAAGCTGGCAAAATATTAGCCAGATGCAGCAGCCAGCCCAAGATCACACCGCCCAGGATAAACGCGAATTTATGTTTGTATGCGGGAGGCGATTGTTTCCAGGTTTGCTTTAAACAATAGACACAGTAAAGGGTGATGACCAACCCGAGTGCTCCGATCAAGGATAAAGCCCACCCCCCCTTGATATAAAAGCCGAAGGAAAATTCTTGCCATTCTTGAATATAATTTTCTGTATGAGTTACAGGAATGAATGCGATAATAACCACGTAAAGAAACCACTCCAATCCCTTGCGGTTTTTGACTCCAATGACTTGGTGAGTGAACTGTACCGCGACTGGAAGTGAGAAGATGAAGACCAGGTGTCCAATACGGACAAAGTGAAGCCAAAGTGTGGGCGAAACGAGGACCATGCCCAAAAGTGCGGTTCCACTGTAAATGAGTTGTAAAATACAAATGAGCGCAAAAGTGCGGTTCTCCTGGTTATCTTTACCCGCAAATAAGGTGAAGGCAATCAATAACAAACAAAATAAGATTGTCAGAAGCGGAGGAAGAACATAGGGAAAGATGTGGTCAAAGCGAACCAAATCGGACATTACATTTTTTGAGATATGAGGATCAATGTGTGGGCCAAGCTTAAGGCCAGTAAACGACTCAGGTCTTCAAATCGTCAATTCCATGTTGAACGGTTTCATAAATGCTGAACAGTACATCTAACTTTGAAAGAGAGAACAAATGCAAATTGTTATCATTGAGTCCCGTCACACCCATTTTGATTTTAATTTCTACGAGGTTATTGAATAAACCAATCAACAAACCAATCGCTGAAGAGGTTAACATCTCCAACATTCCCATATCTAAAAGGAGTCTATTGATTTGTTTTCCCTCAATGACTTCAATAACTTCGTGCACATCATCAGCGGTGAAGTTCTGCAATAATTGCACAATACATAAAGAATTTTTAATTTTGATTTTAATCATCTTTGGAATTTCCTGTCCTTGAGTTAGGGAACTTGAAGATATTGAACGATGTACCAGAAGTTCTAACCGTTTATCAATAAAAATTCGAACTATTTTAGCAGTTCCTCCCGGATACTTTCAGTTTCTACTGCAATTATGAGGAAAATGACAATAAAAAATTTAAGGTATCGTCAGTAACTATCTTGAAATTTTTAATTAAATCACTTAACCTGCTGATTCTTTTACTCTCTTTATATAAAAAATAAAAGATCCTTTTTGTGGTTGCCTTTAATTTAAGAAAGTCTTCCCAAGATCATTTCTTCTTTCGCAATCAAAATCATTGACTTTGGGGAAGACAGGATACTATGAACATAGTAGGTGGTACAACAAATGCAAACTTCCGATTCATGGATTCAGTGACGGTTTTGTCTGCTCCAGTGATGTGGCAGGCGTTCGTTTGAGTAACTTCAACGTTATGTCTTCAGATTTTTGAATATCTGTAATCCCTAATACAAAGAGCGTTCCCCTTTCACCTTAACTTAAGCCCCTAGTAGTCTCATTATGATGAAACTTTTTTTTAAAAGACCTAAAGTTCTATTTTTTTTAATCTACATCGGTCTGCTCAACCTTGCCTGGATTCCATCTTTAAATGCCACCACAAAAACGTCTGAAGAGCTGACAACTTATGCTATTGTTAATTCTCGAAGTTTGAAGTTGAGAACGGGGCCTGGCTCAAACCATCGAATTATCAGTATCTTACCTCAAGGAATGCACCTTTATTCTCTGAATAAAAATAAGAGAGGGTGGATTCATGTCAGTCTTCAAAATGGAACCAAGGGCTGGGTTGTCGGAAAACTGGTCAAGATTTATCAACCGCAGCATTTGGAATTGAAGCAACCACCTTCTTTTCAGGAACGCTATAACTCTCTTTTAGAAGGTGCGATTTATTTTTATACGGAAGAAGCTCGTGCGCAAAAGTTGATGGATTCCCAAGATGTGCTGTCTTTGATTGTGCAAGATTTACAGACACAAAAATATTTAGTTTCGATCAATGCAAGGAAGCATGTTAAAGCCGCCAGTTTGATTAAGGTTCCGATTCTCCATGCTTACATGCTTCAACGGTTTCAGGGAAAGATTGAGCACACTCCAGACCAACATCGTCTGTTGACCGCGATGATTCGTTTTAGCAGCAATTTCACAACGAATCGGATTCTGGAGTTATTGGGTGGGCCTTCTCAGGTGGCCTCAATTTTGAGCGAAACAGGAATTTATAAAGAGCTGGAGCTTGTGGAATATATTCCCAGAGGCGGAAAAACCTATTTGAATAAAATATCGGCTCAAGATCTCAATCGCCTGTTTACTGCAATATGGAGTCAGCAGATCCTGTTAGGCAGAGACTACCCGGTCATTGATAATCAGGCCGCAGCTGAAAATATGCTGTATTACCTTGGGCTGGCAAGTACTGCGAGGACCAAGGATCGTTTGAAAGATGGAACCTGTTTTTCCAAAAACAAGACGGTAAAAGTGTGGGATAAAACTGGCTTTGTCAAAGGGTTGAATGGTGATGCGGGAATCATAGAAATTGATACCCCTCAAGGGAGGCGGGCTTATTCTATCGTCAGCATTATTGAACGTCCGGAACACACAGCCATTCTAGGCAATGGAAGACGTTGGGCTGTTCGAAAAAGTCGATTGATGAGAAGGGTTTCAGAAATGGTGTATTCCTATATTTCTAATCAATACAATGGCGATGATCAATGTGGAAAGTCGAACTTGATCCGTTATGCAACTCGCGCAATAAAATCAATACCACAACGTCATGTTTCCCTTTTGTGAACCAGGATGGGCGTAAGCCCTTAGTGACAAACCTTCTTTTTGCGTATTGAAAGCTTAACCTTTCGCATGAGAGAAGTGATTGTTTTTATGTTTCAGACGATGCAAGATATTCTTGTAAACTCAATTATTTAGCATGGGAAAAAAGATGAGTGAAGAGGAAAGTTATAGTGACGACGCATCTCCTGCGACCAAGATCAAGCTAAGTCAGAGGATACAACAGCTGACCACCCTTACGATGGGTAAAAAGATAACAGCCATGATTATGTTGTTCATGATTACGATTGTAATCATAATCGGGTTAGCCATTTCTGGTGCCAATACCTTTTCAATCAACAGCAAAGAAATTCAAGCAGTTGACGCTGTTCAGGCTGAAATCCTGGAAGCCGAGGCTGCAATGCTAAAAAGCCGTCAGCGTGAGAAAGCCTTCTTCTTGAATACTGACATGAAGTTAGTAGAACAAGTGTTTGCTTTGGTTGAGAAGAGCGTGGGATATTTAGAGAGTGCTTCTGAAGGAGATATTGACAGTGCGTTGAGGGGGAAAATTGATAAAATGAAGCAAGGTCTCGACGACTATAAAGCTGAGTTTAAAGAAGTCGTTCGCCTGAAACAACAACTGGGTTTAAGTAGCGATCAAGGCCTT
This sequence comes from Deltaproteobacteria bacterium TL4, assembly GCA_051382335.1. GTDB lineage: Bacteria > SAR324 > SAR324 > SAR324 > NAC60-12 > JBBCAX01. The sequence goes on along the minus strand of JBBCAX010000037.1, from coordinate 16,660 downwards.
CAGGGCGCGTTGCGGAAAAACATGCAGGACATTGAGTCAATTCTCCTGGCGAGACACCAGGACCGTTTGATGCTGATGTTGTTCATGATAAGCCATTATGAAAAGGATTACCTTTTGCGTGGAGGAGAAGAGCTGGTGACATTAACTGGCAATAAGGTTACTGAACTGAAGGAACAATTGGGTTTTTCAGAGTTAGAGCCCAACGTAAAACAAGAGGTCGCGTCTCTTTTGGAAAATGGACTTACGCAGTTCAATCGATTGGTGTCTCTCAATAAGCAAATTTTTCAGAAAATAACGGCTTTTGATGAAAAAATGGCAGAGTTTGAGCCCCTCATTGAAGAAATCGGAAAAGGCAGTAATGAACGTTCCAGTCAACTGTCTTCAGCCATTCATGCATACCAGTCCAATCATGTTCGTCTTTTAGTCATTTTAGGTGGAATTGCACTTTTGATTACGGCATTGTTTGGATACCTTATTGAACGATCTATAACCAAACCCGTCGATCTCTTGATTCAAAATATCGAAGAAATTGCTCAGGGGAATTTCACAAAGCGGATAAAAATTCTTTCTAAAGATGAAATGGGAAGGTTGGGACGTGTTTTTAACGGATTAGTGGAACATTTAGCCAGTATGATGAGAGATATTTCCAAGTCCTCCACCGATATTAACGGGGAAAATGAAAGATTATCCCAATCCATAGGTGGTGTTTCGGAAACCGTTCATCAATTGTCTGAAATGGCTGTGACTCAAGCTGCCGCAATTGAAGAAACATCCTCTGCTGTTCGGGAAATACAAAGTGGAGTAGCCATGACGGCCAAGTACGCTCAAGACGCGGATACGTTAGGGCAAGAAGCTGATGACGAAAGTAAAGAAGGCGTCAAAGCCGTCAAGCAGATGCAGGAAAGTATGCAAAGTATTCATGATGGGACGTTTCAGATTACAAATTTCGTTTCTTCTATTTCTGAAATTGCCAATCAAACCAATTTATTGTCTTTAAATGCGGCCATTGAGGCGGCAAAAGCAGGTGAACAAGGAAAAGGCTTTGCGGTGGTTGCCGATGAAGTTCGTCGATTGGCAGAAAATTCAGCCAAGGTGACTAGCGAGATTCAGGAAATTATTCAAGACACAGGACAACGAGTGGGCAAGGGGCAGGAAGCGGTAACGATGGTACATCAGCGTTTACAAGCCATCAGCGAAAAAATTGCGGAAACAGCCGTATTAGTAACACATATCACAACCGCGACGGCAGAACAGACTTCAGCGCTTAATGAAATTTCCCATTCCATGGACGAACTTGCTGAAACCAGTTCGAGAGTTGAAGCTTCCGCTGAAAAAATTGATGTTGAGATTAAGGGGCAAGTTCAGGTTTCCAGAAAAAATTCAGAATTTTCACATCTCTTGTTAGAAGAGTTGAAGGAGTTTCAATTTTAAAAAGTACTTTGCGTTATTTAAATCCACAATTTCTGGTTAGGTCCCAAAGAGAGGCGGGGGAGCGCCAAGTTCAGGTTACTTGTGAAAATAAAAGGTTATGCAGCCTGGCTCGAAAAAGGCGCATGGTTTCCAGTTGATTTTCACGTGAAATATGAACACGGTTACTCAGAACGATCATCACCGTTTTTAAACGGGGATGCATCCAAAGAGAAGTTCCGGTAAATCCTGTGTGCCCCACTGTTCCTGAGGGAGCAAGATCTCCACAACTCCAATAGCCAAATCCCCTTTCTTTGAAATCCCAACCCAGACCTCTTGGTAGTAAAGGGGGTGTGTTGTGATTATGCAGCATTGCTCGAATTGATAAAGGGGAAAGCAAACGATTGCCTTCAAGTTCTCCCTCGTTTAAAACCATTAAACAATATCGATGAAGATCTTCTGCCGTAGAAAACAAACCCGCATTTCCGCCTTCTTCATTGAAAATATAGGAGTTCTCATCATGAACCCTTCCTCTCAGCAAACATTTCCGATAAGGGCAGTATTGAGTTGGTGCAATCGGAGGTAGGGGCTTTGTTTGCCGCAAGGGTGAAAACAGGGTATGTTTCAGATTGAGAGGACCAGCAATGTGAGCTTGAAAAAACTCGGTCAAGCTTTGATGAGAGACTCTGCGGATAATTTCACCCAACAACAGATACCCCAAACAACTGTAAATCGTTTGAGTGCCAGGAGCATGTCGCAAGGGTATATTCACTAATTGTTTCCACGCCTCGTCTTTATTTTTATTGTTTTCATAGAGATTTTCCCAGTCAGGAAGTCCCGAGGTGTGGGTGAGCAGTGCCTTAATGGAAATTTGATTTTTAGGGGAAGCGTTCAGTTCCGGTAAAAAACGACAAACTTTTTCCTCAAAATCAAGCAAGCCTTGTTCCTGTAGCAGCATCATTGCCGTCGCCGTCGCAATGGGTTTGGTGAGGGAGGCAATATCAAAAAGAGTGTTTAAAGTAAGCGGCGGTGCTTGATCTCCTGTTTCCAAATGCCCCCATGCTCGATGAAGCAAAACATCCTGACCCAGGGCAAATAAAATTTCAATGCCTGGAAAAACATTTGCGTCCAAGTGACGTTGAATCAACGTCTCCAACGTTTGAACCTTTTGTGTGGAAAACTGAACTATTTTCATATTACCGGTTTGGCCTGACGGAATTCAAGGATGATTGAATTTTTGAAAATAAAAATGTGTCTCATGATTTGTAACTTCTGACGTCTTGTATTATGAGATATACTTCGAAGAGGTTCCTCATTCAATTAAGATTTATAATTACTAGGTCAGGCCTAAATCATGAGACGGATCACATGGGGGTTTTTGATGGGGATGCTCATCACCATAACAGGGTGTGAACAATCGTACCTATACCCTTCTCCGTTCCATGAAGGCATCAGGTATTATTGTACCACTGTTTTTGGAGCAGAACATAGTTTAAACAAATCTTGGCGACAATCACTCGCCGAAGTCCTCACGATTTCTGAAAATCAGGTGACTGTTTTTTTTAATAATGATCGCTCTTACAGTTTTCCCCTCAACAACGATATCCAGCTTCCCCCAGGAACCTATCGTTGCCGATAATCGCTGCCCTCCTCATTTTTGGCGCATTGGATTCGTAATTGCGACCCACTTTGAGCCGTGTTATTACGCAACAGGCGGACAAGAGCAAATTAGATTTCGATCTCCGTAACTATTGTTGATTCGACCAACACTGACCCAAAATTTATGAGCTCTCACAAAGGGCAAAGGATACACTGCTTTTTCCCGTGAATAAGGATGACTCCAAGAATCAGAAGCAATTTCTTCAGCGGTGTGCGGTGCGTTTATTAGCACGTTATCTTCAGAATCCGCTTTCTTTTCTTCCAACTCCCGTATTTCTTCACGAATGGCAATCATCGCCTCACAAAAGCGATCTAATTCTTCTTTTGATTCACTTTCGGTAGGTTCGATCATCATGGTTCCGGGAACCGGAAACGAGATGGTCGGCGCATGAAAGCCATAGTCCATCAAGCGTTTTGCAATATCTTCAACTTTGATGCCTGCTGTTTTTTCAAAAGGGCGGGTGTCCAGAATCATTTCATGAGCAACACGTCCTCGCTTCCCCACATATAAAAGGTCGTAGTGATTTTCCAAGCGGGATTTAAGGTAATTGGCATTCAGGATGGCATATCGAGTTGCGTCGGTCAGGCCTTCCATTCCCAGCATTTGAATATAAGCGTAAGCAATCATCAAGATCCCGGCACTTCCCCAAGGCGCTGCGGAAATTGCGGAGATTGGTGTTTTTCCGCCTACGGAAACCAAAGGGTGAGAAGGCAAATAGGGCGCAAGTTTTTCATTGACGCAAATCGGACCAACGCCTGGACCTCCGCCACCGTGAGGAATCGCAAAGGTTTTATGCAAATTAAGATGACAAACATCGGCACCGATGGTTCCGGGATTGGTGAGCCCTACTTGAGCATTCATATTGGCACCATCCATATAAACCAAGCCTCCATTTTCATGGATGATTTGACATATTTCACGGATCGCTTCTTCAAAAACACCATGCGTTGAAGGATACGTTACCATCAATCCAGCCAGACTTTCCCTGAATTGGACCGCTTTTTCCCGTAATTCTTCCACATCGATATTTCCCCTATCATCACATTTTATAACGATCACGTTCATACCAGACATTGCCGCACTGGCGGGGTTGGTTCCGTGAGCAGAAGCGGGGATGAGAATGACATTACGCTGGTTGTCTCCATGAGCTTTATGATAAGCCCGGATAACCATCAGGCCGGCATATTCCCCTTGAGCCCCAGAATTCGGTTGTAACGAGGTTGCTTTAAAACCTGTAATTTTAGCAAGACTTTCTTCCAGAGTCTTGATCATGGAAAGGTAACCGCCCACTTGTTCTGAAGGAGCAAAAGGATGAATTGAAGCAAACTCAGGCCAGGTCACAGGCAGCATTTCTGTGGCAGAGTTCAGTTTCATCGTGCAGGAACCCAAGGAAATCATCGAAAAAGTAAGGGAAATGTCCTTATTCTCCAAGCGTTTAATATAACGCATCATTTCACTTTCGGAGTGATATGAATGAAAGACAGCATGGGAGAGATAGTTGCTTCGACGGATTAGGGGTTCAGGTAATTTCAATGAATTCGGTTCCATCAACGGATCCAGACTTACAGAGGTCAGAAGGCGCTGCTGTCCTTTATCTTTAGCAAACACCTGGATTATTTGATTAAGTATCTCTATCGAAACGGTTTCGTCTAAAGTGATCGCAATCGTATTTGAATCAATATAGCGAAAATTCATTTGCGCGGTCAACGCCCTTTTTTTGATTAACTCAGTATCCCCGATACCTTGAATTTTGAGGGTATCAAAATAATAAGGATTCAGTTGTTTATATCCCAATGCGCTCAGCTCTGTTTCTAATAATTGGGCCAGGCTATGAATTTTCTGCGCTATTGCTTTTAAACCTTCAGGGCCATGATAAACCGCGTACATTCCAGCCATGATTGCCAATAAGGCCTGGGCGGTGCAAATATTTGAAGTGGCTTTATCTCGTTTGATATGCTGTTCCCGTGTTTGAATTGCCATACGGTACGCGGGATGGCCATAGCGATCTACAGAAACACCTATAATCCGACCAGGCGCTTCCCTGATAAATTTTTCATGGGTTGCAAAATAGGCGGCGTGTGGTCCACCAAACCCCAAGGGAATGCCAAAACGCTGTGTTGAACCTATGGCGACATCGGCTCCTAACTCTCCGGGAGGTGTGAGTAGTGTTAAACTGAGTAAATCTGAGGCGAATACCACAAGCGCATTTGAATGATGCGCCCTTTGAATCAGCTCCTGATAATCGTGAATATTTCCATCTTCAGCAGGGTATTGAACCATTGCGCCGAAAGTCCGAGCCGTGAATTCAAAGGCTTGATGATCTCCTACAATAACTTCGATATCCAAAGGTTCCGCTCTTGTTTTGATAAGCTCAATAGTTTGTGGAAAGCAGGACTCCGAAACAAGAAATTGATTGGCAACCTCCCCTTTAATCCTCTTATTTCTGATACGGAAGAGCATTCCCATGGCTTCAGCCGCAGAGGTTCCTTCATCCAGCAGTGAGGCATTGGCAATTTCCATTTTCGTGAGATCCATAATGGCTGTTTGAAAATTGAGTAAGGCTTCTAAACGTCCTTGTGAGATTTCCGCCTGATAGGGCGTATATTGAGTATACCATCCCGGGTTTTCAAAGATATTGCGTTGAATGACTGGCGGGGTGACGCAGTTGTAATAGCCTAACCCAATGAAAGAGTTAAACGTTTTATTTTTCGATGCTAATTTGCGTAAATCGCTCAAAAAGGTTTGCTCATTGACCGGTTCAGGCAATACAACAGGAACTGTTAAGCGGATCTGTTCAGGGAGGGTTTCAGCGATTAACTCCTCCAAAGACGAAGAACCGAGAGTTCTTAGCATTTCTTCAGTTGCCTTTGGATTAGGGCCGATATGTCGTCTTTTAAAACTATTGAGGTATTTGAAGTGAGAAGTCATAAGATCCTTGGGTTCAATGAAATTATCAGGTGCCTCTGTACCCTGGAAAAACTGAAGGGAAGGGGTTTTTAAAAGAGCAGGCAGTTGTTTGCTTAATCATCCTTGATTCACATTGTTATAAGGGGATGATCTCAGTTCCACGAGATGGAGGGCTGTACAAGAAAAGTTACAAAGGGAGACCGTAACTCAATTCAAAACCCTCCCTTTGTAAAAGACAAAGCCGGATCAGTCTTCTGACTCTAAAAGAAATTCGGCATATTCCTCGGCATCCAGCAGACTTTTTAGATCCTCTGGATTCGTAATCTCAATACGAATGATCCAAGTGTCATAACAGTCATCGTTGACTAATTCTGGCTGGCTGTCCAGTTCAGAGTTCACCTCAATGACTCTTCCGGACACAGGCATAAACAAGGAAGAGACCGCCTTGACGGACTCAACATTGCCAAACTCATCCCCTGCGTCGATTTCATCACCAATCTCAGGAAGTTCGATATAGACAATATCCCCCAATGACCGCTGAGCATGATCCGTGATTCCAATTATGGCCTTATTCCCGTCTATTTGTATCCACTCATGTTCCCGAGTATATTGAAACTCTTCAGGTATATCACTCATTTTAGCACCTCTATCCTCACTGTATGAAATAAGTACCCTACCTTTAATTTTGAAGTCACAAATAATGATAATCGAGTACTTATGTTTCGTTTAATCCATAATAACAGCGCCAATCTACAATGAATAAAATATAAATCCAGTAAAAAATTAAGAAAAAACAAGGTATCCTCTCCAAATCTCAGGGTAGGATCTGGATTTCCCTGACTTTAGACCTATCGATGTTTCCACGGCCCTGAAATTTGGAGGCACAGGACTGGGATTATCGATTTCTCGTCGCTTGGTGTCACTTATGGAAGGTACGCTTTGGGTTGAAAGTAAGTGAACGAAGGAAGTACTTTCTTTTTTACGATCAAAACAAATGAACTCATTTGGCACATCAATTTCAAAAGAGTTTCAACGGTACTTCAAAACATAAAAGGCAACTCCGGTAAATAGAATAAAATTTAAAACACCGAACACTTTAAAAACAATATCGGAAGACAATACCACGGAAGGCATCATCAGCAAGATACAGGACCAAACACCTACGGCCCATGTTAATGATAAATCTTTCGATGAGCCTCTTTTCTTGATCTTTATAATCAAAGGGAGATTGAAGAATGGAAGTACAACACTTGCCATAAGTCCAAGTATCTTAATTCCTTCAGTGACATCCATCTAAATTTCTCAATTTTATGTTCAATCATTTTTTCAACAGACATAACGCAACACTGTTCTTATCCGCTGCCCCTCTCAATCATAATCCTTGTTCCAGCTCTTCCAACGAGATTGCCTATTTGCGATAGATGTTCATTAAATATATTCAGAAAACGCATCCTGTTGCGAGATCCGTTTAAACAACGCTGTTTCAGGAGTGCCAAAGCTTGCTTTAGCCAGAAAGGCAATTGCTTTTCTTTGGCTTTGGCCAAAGCAAGCTTTGGCACTCCAGTCTAGACTCAAATGAATTTATTTAAATGAACGTCTATATATAATTGAGAGACAGTTTCAGAGGTCGGCATTATAAAGTTTTCGTCAATATTAGTACAGCTAAAAATTGGTGGGTAATCAACCGCAGCTGTCATAACGATCAGTTGCGAAGCACGTTGATGGGCCGGGGGCCAACAAACGCAATTCAGGAGCGTGGCTATTTTCATCCGTCCCTCCGTGATAATCAAGAGGTAAAATTCATAATGAATACTTAAATATCAATAGCATACACAGCTTAGGTTGACACGTAAGGGACGGAACCCAGGGATACCGTTTGAAGTTTTCACGGAAGAGGGTATTCTTGAACAGTCACGCAACGGAGGATTATGAAAGCATTTGGAAAAGTTATATTGGGAATTTTATTTTCACGGGAATCTTTATATTCCGAAGTGTTGACTGTTTTGAAGGAGCAGTACCAGAGAGGAATACAACGTCAGTCTCCCGCGTTTCCCTTTAATCAAACGGATTATTATCAAGCCGAAATGGGAACGGAGCTGTCCCGGCGGTTTGTTAGTTTTGAAACCATTGAACCGTTAGACACTATCGTGGATTGGAAAAAACGGACGGTACACTTAGAGAACCTTTGGACACAGCAGGGAAAGCGTCAGGTCAATCTTGATCCGGGATATATTGATATTCATAAAGTCATTTTATTTTCCCACAAGGAAGGACCTCAAAAAATATACATCCAAAATAACATCTGGGCGGATTTAGTGCTGATGAAAGCCAAAGGCGGTTACGACACTTTTCGTTGGACCTTCCCGGATCTTAAAAACCACCAATATGATGATTTTTTTATGAATGTTCGAGCTGACTACAAAAAAGAGTATCGTGCCTTAACCAGGAAAGAAGGAAGTCTACCTCAAGAGGTTCTTTAAAGACTCAATTTCTTTGAGAAATTCACGATTCTCAGATATTTTTTCCGCGGCTTCGAGTTGAGCATTCAATTCGCTTGCACTGAAATCCTTACCTCGTTTTCTCAATTTTCCTTGTACGTTTTCGATAATCAACTGCGGTAGAATTTCATATAATACATCACGCTGTGCAAAAGCTTGAGAGACTTCCTCATCGTTTGCCGCTTTGAGCGCAGATTGCTTCAATTCCTCCAAGGCAATCAAATACGTAGTAACTTTAGTATGCAAGTTATGATGCCCTTGAACAGAACGGATCAAGCCCACGGCTTTTAAGTAATGCAGATCAAACGGAGTTCCGCGGGACATGGGCACTTTTGAAGGTTGCAACACCTCTTGCAATTGGTCAGGATCCACAAAATCTTTGCGCTTGGCTACACTTTGATCCGTAATAATGAAAAAGTGAATCACCACAGAGTTGTGATTTGTAACTTCAATATAAGGCGGCAGTTCAAAGACTTCGGGGTTGATTTGTGCTCTGAGGAAAACCCGTTTTTGGTGTTGAATATCGGTTACCAAACCAACGTATTGAAGATACTCTAACGTTCGGATCGTTGGTATTTCCTGAATCTTTTCAGTATTGGGGAAAAGAATGTGAATATAAAAAAGATCTTGCCGTTCTCCGGTTTTGGGATCCCTCAGGTTTTCTTCAATAATCTGGAATGGAAAAAGATCCTCAGTTAAGGGGATGTTTTGATCAAATAAGACTTCAACACCAAAACGCCATATATTGCGCAGTTCATCCTCCAGTTGTTTGGGTAAAACACGCAGGCCTTTAACTTGAAACGCTCTTTTTAAAATAACATCCTCACTGTCAGACTTAAGGATGAAGGCCCCCTGAGTCATCATCTGGTAAGCATCCAGATAGGTTAAGATCTCACGTGTTCCGTTTTTTAACTCCAAGACATATCGATAACGGTTTCCTAAAGGATCAGTTTTGAAACGAGCGTCTTCATCCGGTTGGATGAGGCGAAATCTTCGAATTTCCAATTTAATACTTTTCCCGACGAGCAAATCATGAGCTTGATACATTTTGATAAAAGCCTCTGAATTCAAAACCATACTGTAGAATTGATTTTTATCCAGAACATGAAACTCCGTACTTTCATCAGAGGGAAAAACCAGAGTCCGATTATCGATCAAGACTAATTGATCCGTAATCGTCCATTCGTAGATATTATCCATCATCCAGTCATGATTCGAACCATCGTTGAGGATGACTTGGAGGTAATACTCATCTGCCGTTCTGTTTTTGACAAAGACTGAGGCGACTCTGTGTGATTTAAAATGAGCTTTATCAATGACTTCTGCCAAGCGTATGGCGTTCTCACGGGTTGTGTATTGCGGGAAAGCCCACAACGAGCCAGTCCACAGCATCAAAACTCCAAAAACTCCCAAGACTCTTATCATATGGATCATCTTACTCAAAGTTTTCTCCTACATAAATCTCGACATCAATTCCCAATTTTCCTCGGCGTTCAAGAGGCATTTGCTCAACGATTTGCTCTCCTGGAATTAACGTGGACAAGGCTAAGGCGGCATCCAAATAATTAGGTCGAAAATAAATTTTGGTTTTAGGTAGAATAATTCTCTCGCGTACCGAAGAAATATTGGAAATTTCCAGTTTCATTCCGACACGATCCTCAAGAGCTCGTCTATGATGACGTTGAATCAAAATAGCAAGCCGTTGTGCGCCGTCCATTTGATGAGACGCATTCAAGATTGAAAGCTGTAGTTGTTTCGGACGCTGGAGTAACAACATCGCTGAGACCGGATGCAATAATACATTTTCCAGTTCTTCCCCTTGGATTGGCATTATGGGCTCAGAATCCATCGGCACTTCGGGTGGAGTCGTTCCCTGTTTTAAAGTCTCCGGCAGCGATTTTGAGAGTGAAGCAACTTCAACAGCCGGAGACTTCTGGGGAACTGTGGTAGGTATAGAAGGAGGCGTTAATTGATTTTTTTCTTTGCGAAGTACAAAAATCATCTCTTTTTGATTTGATTTCACTTCGTCGAATTTGACGATGAGGGGTTCTGGGGCTTGAAGATGTAAGGTCACCTCAAACGAGATTTCCCCGTTTTCCTTTTTCTGAATGTTTTCATCAACGGTAATGGAACGTAAGATCTCGCCTGTTGGAAAGTTTAAATACTTCGGCAAGTTTAAATTGTTGATAAAACAATTAGGAATAATAATCTTGGTAATGGGGTCTGTTTTGTTGGATTTGATTTCAATTTTTGAGAACTGATCCGGTGCAAGCGTTCCAAGAACACTCAGGAAGGTATCGGTCGTTCCCTGCGTCAAGTTGATTTTATCCAGCATATGTCCTGCTGGTAATGAGGGAGAGGCCAAAACGGGAAAGGTAAACAGTACGCAAATAAGAAGCCCACCATGGATATATCGCAACAACTGCCTCATGCGTTTCCTTGACTAACAAAGTGTTCATCATTATGGGGAAAAGGCTTCTTCCCTGCACATCATTCTTATCGTATCCTCTACATGCGGAAGATGTGCCATTTTATAAAGAATTGTGATCATTTTTTATTTTACTGCCCCAAATGCGTTGTTGATTGAGACTCGGTTCGAATGTCCTGTAACAATTCAGGCTCATTGGTAAACATTCCGTCTACACCCCACTCGATACATTGCCGCATCAACGAAGGCTCATTCACGGTATAGGGAAATAGGAGCAGTCCTTGCTGATGTAAGGTGCGGACTTCTTGAAGGGAAAGATATTTAATATCAGGATTAAAGGCTAAAGCAGGACAGGCTTTGCAGAGAATTTCTGGTGACTGAGGATGCTCTTCAGGACTATACAGCAGCGCGGTATGAAGATGGGGGTAGTGGTTTTTGATTCTTCGTAAAAAATCATGTTGGAAACTTGAAATAAGAATGCTATCTTCCAGATGCCATTCCTGGATTAAGGTACACACTTGAGACTCAATAGCGTCTTGAGCAGGATTGGACTCATAGGCTTCCGATTTGATTTCTACATTAATTGCAGTGACTTCTCTCACCAAGGCAAAAACTTCTGCTAAAGTAGGGAGACGTTCCTGACGAAAACGCGGATGGTACCAACTTCCGGCATCCAGTTGTTTTAATTGAGCCCATGTCTTTTCTTGAACCCGTCCTTGTCCGTTTGTGGTTCGATCTATAGTCGAATCGTGAATAACGATCAACTTGCGATCAAGGCTCAGGGTGACATCTAACTCAATCATTTCAACACCTGTCTTAAGTGCGGCGTCAAAGGCGATCAGTGTGTTTTCCGGGTATTTCCCACTATATCCCCGGTGTGCGATCACCCAAGGTTTGGGATAGTCGGAGGGGTTTAATAAAACAGACATAAGCCATTATTCCTGATATTGTGAAGAGAAAGGGAAGTCCGCTAAAAACGCTAATAAACACGAAAAATAAAAAAAATCGTGTATGTTTGTGCAGTTCGTGGCCTCAAAACTGGCTGGGTAGTTACTTTTAATATTTTTATTTGTAAAGGGCAATCATGACATTGAGTGATTTTTCTGAAAAGCAAGGTATCCGTGTAGTCGTCTCAGAATTTGCTGAAAATCCCGTTGAGGCGATTGAAAAGAACCTCCTCATTGAAAGGGTCTCCCCCCCTGATCCCGCGAATTTAAAACCACAGGATGTCATTATCGCCATCAAAAGTGCTTCCGTGGGATGGGTTGATTTGTTGATGACCAGTGGGCAATATCAACACATGCCGACACTTCCCTATTGCCCCGGTATGGAATACAGCGGGGTTGTGCTGTGGACGGGGTCCGACGTTGATTCAAGTCGAATTGCTGTCGGAGATGAAGTCTTTGTGGATGGCTTTGTGGTCGGCCCCAGGACCTCAGGTGAATATCAGCAGTATGGAGGTTTTTCCTCTTTTGCGGTCGCGCCCATGAATGGCGTCAGACCGCTTCCCAAAGGTTTTTCTTTTGATCAAGCCTGTAATCTGTTGGGCAATTATGAAACGGCTTATCATTGCGTGGTGACCTGTGGACAACTTCAGGCGGGAGAAACCATTTTAATTCATGGAGCCTCAGGATCTACAGGCTTGGCAGCGGTTCATATCGCAAAAATTCTGGGAGCCACTGTGATCGCAACAGGTCGTTCAGATGAAAAATTGGAAGTGGTTAAGGCTCAAGGCGCGGATCATGTGATTAACTCCAAAAACACCGACGGAACCCCAGGCGTTCGTAGCTTTCGAGATGAAGTTAAGGCGTTAACCGGAGGCAAAGGCGTCGATGTCGTTTATGATGGAGTAGGCGGAGATATTTCCCTGGAAAGCCTGCGTTGTGTGACTTTTGGAGCACGATTTCTCATCGTCGGTTGGGCCTCAACTCCCTTTGTCGCCAAAGGCAAAGGTGAAAGAGGGGCTCCCAACGCGAATATGTTGCCGACAAACTTAATCATGATGAAAGGTCTTAAAGTGTTGGGCTGCCCCACGGTTATTTCAACACAACATGACCCCCGTATCCGCAAGGAACGAGTTGAGCAAATCATGAAATGGATTGAGGAAGGAAAAATCAAACCTTATATCTCACATGTATTTCCCCTAGCTGAAATTAAAGCTGCCATGAAAGCCAAATGGACAGGAGAGGTCATAGGAGGCTGTGTTGTTCATCCACCCGTCGATCTCAGCGAACTGGAAGAACCACACTGAAGTCCTTAAATTTTTATCGACAGTTACTTGAAGCCATGACCCACAGGAACGGTTCGGCTGAACAAATTGTCGATGCAACCATGAAAAACGTAACCGAACAATGGAAAACCCTGTTTTCCAAGAAATGACAAACGCTCTCTATAAGTTGAGGTACTTATTATGGATCTAAAACAACTTCAAGAATCTTGGGATTTAGTGATTATTGGTGGCGGAATTACCGGGGCCGGTATTTTTCGTGAAGCTTCACGATTGAAGATCAAGGTCTTATTGGTAGAGCAAAAAGACTTTGCCTGGGGGACTTCCAGCCGTTCTTCAAAATTAGTACATGGGGGTTTACGCTATTTAAAACAGGGCAATATTGTTTTAACTCGTGATTCAGTGGTCGAGAGAGAACGGCTCTTGAAAGAAGCCCCCGGGCTGGTTGAGCCGTTAGGATTTCTGATGCCTATTTATGAGCACAAAAGTCCTGGTAAAATGACCATGACAGCGGGTCTTTCTCTTTATAGTCTGTTGTCAGGGAAAAAACAGCATCAATACTTTAAAAAACAACTTTTTTTAGATATCGTGCCTCAAGTCAACCCGGAGCGTTTGAAAGGGGGATTTCGATTTTATGACGCGCAGGTTGATGATGCCCGTTTGGTTCTTCGTGTGCTTCAAGAAGCAAAACAGGAAAATTCCAAGGCGGCGGCTCTCAATTACACCCAAGCGAAGGAGATTTTGAGAGATCCTCAGGGAAATGTGACCGGAATTCTGCTGGAAGATACAGAAACAAAACAACAAAAGACGCTCAAAACAAAAGCGGTCATCAATGCGACAGGCACATGGGCCGAACAGTTACACACGTCTCCTAAAAATAAACTTCATATTCGACCTTTGCGTGGCAGTCATTTGATTTTCCCCGCAAAACTTCTGCCTCTTCAGGAAGCGGTCAGTATCATTCATCCTAAAGATGATCGTCCTATTTTTGCGCTTCCGTGGGAAGGGGCGATTCTTTTGGGCACAACGGATGTGGATCATAATAATGATCTTTCAAACGAACCTTATATCACGAAAGAGGAGGCCGATTATCTCATGGCAGGACTGCATTCCGCTTTTCCTGAAGTTAACATCAGTTTGAAAGACTGCATCGCAAGTATCGCTGGCGTCCGACCTGTTCTCAGCGAGGGAGAAAAAGATCCGTCAGAAGAATCACGGGAGCATGTTTTATGGGTGGATCAAGGCTTGGTGACCATCACCGGAGGAAAGTTAACCACTTTTCGCAGAGTTGCGGTAGAAACCTTAAAAAAGGCGCTTCCCTTTTTGCCCATTGATCAAGTAAAGGAAGGCCCTGTTTTTAGTCCTCTCCCAAACCAAGCTCAACTCAAAGGCTTAACTCCAACTCAATCCCGGCGTTTACAAGGACGTTATGGAAACCGGACAAAAGAGTTGCTGGAAATGGCTCAGACTGAAGATTTAGCGGAAATTCCTGGCACTTTTTCTTTGTGGGCTGAATTGCCCTATACCGCAAAAAATGAAGGAATTCGTCATTTAAGCGATTTGCTGTTAAGACGGGTTCGGGTGGGATTGCTGATCAAAGAAGGCGGTATGGAATGGATGCCCCGGATTCAAAAGCTGTGTCAACCTGTTCTCGATTGGGATGAGCAACGTTGGAAGAATGAAATAAAGGCTTATCATGAACATTGGAAACAAGCTTATTCGCTGCCCCATTAGATTTCTCATCAATAGGAACATGATATGAAAACGAAAGAAAAGGTTTTATTAGCCATTGATTGCGGGACTCAAAGTTTGAGGGTTATTCTTTACTCTCTTCAAGGGGACTTGCTGGATAAAGTACAAATTCCTTATGATCCATATGTCAGCCCCGTGCCCGGATGGGCGGAGCAGGACCCTGAACTTTTCTGGAGAAGTGTTTGCCAGGCCTGTCAGGAGCTTAAAGCCAAACAACCTGCAAGCTTTGACCATATTGCAGGGGTTGGCGTGAGCACTCAACGAGCCAGCATGGTTAACGTGGATCGGGAGGGAAAACCGCTGCGCTCTGTGATTACCTGGCTGGATCAGCGAAAAGCAAATCCTGTGTATCACCCTTTGTTTCCGATGCGCGTTGCTTACAAAATGGTTGGCATGGAGGAAACCATTGCCAAAATTCAGATGGGCGCAAAGAGCAACTGGATCCAGCAAAATCAGCCTGAAATCTGGGAAAAAACCTACAAATATCTCCAAGTTTCCGGCTTCCTTAATCATCGCTTGACCGGTATTTTTTCTGACTCGATTGCCTCACAAATTGGTCATGTCCCTTTCAATTATAAGAGACAAACCTGGGCCTCTCCTTTTGATATGAGTTACCGACTTTTTCCGGTGGATCGACAAAAGCTGCCCCTGTTGATTCCTCCAGGCGGTGAGATTGGGAAGGTGACTCAGGAAGCCTGTCAACAAACAGGAATTCCCAAAGGAACGACCGTGATTGCCTGTGGCTCCGATAAAGGGTGTGAAACGGTTGGGATGGGTGTTTTGGATGAAAGTATGGCCAGTCTGAGTTTTGGCACGACGGCGACAGTACAAACCACAACTTTCAAATATTGTGAGGCCACACGCTTTATGCCTCCCTATCCTGCCTCAATCCCCCATAAATATAACCCTGAAATTGAAATTTTTCGTGGTTTTTGGATGATTTCCTGGTTTAAAAACGAATTTGCTCATCAAGAAATTCAAGAAGCGAAACTGAAAAATGTTCCCGCGGAGGTCGTTTTGAATGAACTCCTAAAAGACTCACCTCCAGGCTCAATGGGCTTGATTGTTCATCCCTTCTGGAGTCCAGGTTTCGAACAACCGTCCGCCAAAGGCGCCATGATCGGCTTTGGAGATGTCCACAAAAAAGCGCATGTTTATCGGGCTGTTATCGAAGGTTTGGGATATGGGCTCCGGGATGGCCTGCTTAAAATTGAGAAGGCAACTCACCAGAAAGTTCAGACCATTGCGGTTTCAGGAGGTGCTTCCCAAAGCAAAGAGATCTGTCAGATTGTGGCAGACATTTTCAATATTCCCTTAGTTCGCGGAAAAACCCACGAAACGTCAGGACTGGGTACGGCCATCATTACCGCTTATGGTTTGGGTCTTTACCCGTCTTTCAAAAAAGCGGTGGATTCTATGGTACAATACGACCAGACCTTTTATCCTATACCGGAAAATGCGAAAATTTATGATCAGTTATTTCATCGTGTTTATAAAAAATTAGCCCATACCCTTGCGCCCCTCAATGAGGAAATCCGAAAGATCACAGGGTATCCGGAAATGATTAATTGACAACGATTCAGTCTCTGTTTTTAAGAGTCAACACTCAATTAAAAAACTATTTTGTTAAATTTATTAGGTAGGGTGGGCAGGGCTGTTCATTTCTCCTTATTTTGATCGTCAACCGGATGGTAGGCGGGGATTACATGCCCCGCAAACGCCAAATCAACCGGATGGTAGGCGAGGATTACATGCCCCGCAAACGCCAAAAATCGTATTTT
>JBBCAX010000036.1:0-1858 GCA_051382335.1 Deltaproteobacteria bacterium TL4 | reverse complement strand
AACAAAAAATTAAATTGACAACAAAGGCCAATGGTCCAATATCGCTTCTGCCATCGTTTTCTGGAACAATATCTTCAAGGGTTAGTCTAATCTTTTTGAGTATGTTCGCTTCTTTTTTCATGGTGGTATCTCCGATTGTGAGTTAGAAAAATACCAAAGATACCACAGTTTTCGTAAATTTATGACTCAATTCTCAAAAAACGAGGGATGAGGCTCGACTATCTGAAAACGGAGGTTAGCACCATATGTTTATTATATGCAACTGAATTCATTTAGGTTAAACCCCGAACACCTATGGTATCATTGGTATATCACCAATTTGAGAGCTCTCGCAAAAATTATGTATCCACTTTACCGTTTACGCTGGCAAATTGAGTTGATTTTCAAGGGTGTCAAGCAATCGCTCAACGCCAACCGACTCACTTCTAACAATCCCAATATCATCGAAAGTTTATTGTTCGCTTCTCTAGCGGCTCAACTCATTTCAATGGTGATCTTGAGAGTAGGTTCTACCCAGTTAAACGGGGAACAACAATTAGCCCGCTCCTTTCAACGAATCTCAAAAATTGCGGTTGTTCTCGCAAATGATTTTGTGAATTTTTTTCTGCGATTGACCAAACACCCTTTCAACGACCTTGTCGAGAAAATAATTCTCTTCGCAAAAGAGCTTTTCGATCCAAATTATCAACATCGGGAAACATCCTTGATGCGATTGGATAGAGAACTGAGGAGCGGGATATAAAGAAGGTGGCTGTTTATGTGATTGAAATCATAGTATTTAAAACACGAACACTTATGATCTGTTTAGTCTGGACCTCTTCTATCCCTCTTTCGCGACCCTTCAAATTCAAGCCAACATTTCAATCTTTCCTTTTTTAGGGACAAAGAACGTGAGTCCAAAATCCTCCAATTTCTCAACGAAACCGCCTTGTTTGGAATCCGCCATTCCTTTATTTTCAATCCCTTGAGCCAAAACGATTGATCCCCAAAATACAGTAGAGTCTCAACTCGATCCCTTGTTTGATCCAAGCGTGGTGACTCAAGTCACTCCTTCCATTTTATTTAAGGAATCCGTCGATTCTTTAGGAAGATCACAGAGGCCTCAAGTTTATTTAACTTCTATTGAAAACACAATGAGGAAATTGTATCAAAGTCTTTCAGAGAAAGATAGACGCCGCTATGCTGCCGTCGAAGCCATGAAGTTAGGGCATGGTGGAATTTCCTACATTGCTCATGTTTTAGGCTGTGATCGCAAAACCATTCGCTCTGCTTGTAATGAGTTTGCTTTTTTTGACGAGAATCGGTTTTATGATTCTCGGATTAGACGCCAGGAGGAGGACGTAAACCTTATGAGAACTGCCATCCCCAAATTCATCAACAGTTTTTAGAGGTTCTGAAAAATCATACCGCGGGTGATCCTATGGATGAAAAAGCGCACTGGACTCATCTCTACCCTTCACAAATATCTATGTTGTTAGCAGATAAATATGGAGTGAGCGTGAGCAAATCAGTAGTTGTTTCTCTTTTTCAAAAGCATGACTATCACCGGCGTAGGGCACAAAAAAAAGTCACCTACAAGAGCGTTACTTTCAGGGATGAGCAATTTAAAAATATTCATCAATTTAGAGCAGAGTACGCCGCGAAAGGAAACCCTACGATGAGCATGGACACTAAGAAGAAAGAAAATAGAGGTAATTTTTATAGGGAGGGACATTTATATGTTCTCGAAATACTTAACACCTATGATCATGATTTTGCCAGTTATGGAGAAGGTGTCATTATTCCACATGCCCTTTATGATCAGCAACTTAACAAAGGCTATATCACTTTGGGAACCAGTAAAGACACGAGTGAATTT
>JBBCAX010000035.1:0-1608 GCA_051382335.1 Deltaproteobacteria bacterium TL4 | reverse complement strand
GACTTGAAACAGTAAAATATTCGGGTGTCTTTCAAAATTGATGAGAAATTTTAATTCTTCGCTGAAAAAAAAATGCATATTCAGCAACGACGAGAGTTTTCACAAAATACTTTTCACAGGGGACTCAATGATTGATCCCAAAGGCAGACACAGGGAACGCAAAAAACTGAGTTCTTCCCTGGAATGCAATTGTCCATTAATTTTTTCACTCAAACCAATAATTCCAATCAAGGCTCCATAAAAATAAACGGGAATCATCACCGCCGTTCTCGATAATAAATCTCCTGAAATATTTTTTAGCAAACGCTCTCGTAACCATTGATCCAATTGCTCTTGCAGTACCATATCCTGTTTCTCATAGAGCATTTGAATCGCGGGGTGTTCCGCGTTTATGGGCGCAACAGGACTGTCAAAAAAACCACCCTCCTCTCGTTTGGAGAAATAATTGCCTTGATAAGACAGAGCGCCTTTATTGGCAAAGACAATCCAGCAATACTTGCCCTCCAACGTATTCAGCATCAGAGGCACCAGAATTTTGCTAATGTCTTCAACACTCAAGGAAAGGGATATCTGATTGGCAGACTTCCCCAAAAGTTGCTGCAAATCAAGCTTATGGCTTGGGAAAATCAAATTCAGCAAGGCATTCAGGAACAATGAAAGCGGCTTGAGTAAGAAATGAAATCCAATCGCAATGAGCAATACCGCAAAACCAAGCGAATTTTCCCCAAACGCATGGACTATCAAAAAGATTCCTGCCGCCAGTAGGGAAAAGTATAACAAATGGTAAGCGATACTCCTGAGATAATGAATCACTTCCGCTAAATAACGATTAAAAAGAGCGTAGGCGGCAAGCGTTACAGGGATGAAGGTAAAATTTCCAGAGGGATAGAATTCAATCCCATAGACGGCAGGAAGATTTCCAAGATTCAGAACAATCAGCGTTGTCATTCCCCAAAAGAGATATTTGGAGGTTTTTCTTTTGTACTCCGTTTTTGATTTTTGGTAGGCTTGATGAAGGATAAAGCACGATAAGGCACAGGAGACGGTAAGGAGTGCACTGAAAACATCAAAGATCATTCCCTTCTGAGCAAAGAACCCCCAATAGTAACGAACCATTCCTTGAAAATAATAATCACTTTGGGTGATCGGTATGAAAAGAATTCCGCAAAGGTAAAAGGTCGGAATTAACCAACGGAAGCGCTGCTCATTGGCGGCCTTATGGCTTAAATGAAACAGAATCCCAATATTATTTACTAAAAAGAAATGATCCAATCTTGATATTCGCAAGGCTTGCTGAGGATTATTGACAATTCCCAATAGCAAGATGTCCATATTCAGGAACGCGAATAAGAGGCAAAACACACTGAACAACAAAGTTTCCAGCTTCACACGACTGATACGTATTGCTGTAATTGAAACGAATAAACAGCATAAGAAAGAAAGCAGTGGCGGAATACCATAGGGATAAAGACCTCTCAAGACAGCAATTCAGAGTTTAACTTATTGCTAACAAGTTAAACTTCATTTTGAATAGCGATGGTTGCACCTCGTCCTTCTTCCATAAACCAATTTTCAAAATAAGCGTATAGGAATAGTTGAGTAAGAATA
>JBBCAX010000034.1:0-84511 GCA_051382335.1 Deltaproteobacteria bacterium TL4 | reverse complement strand
TACAAAACTGAATTTCTTTTAAGCTGAGCATCCCCATTTTTAGCGATTATAGGTAAATTTTTCGCCAATTTTTTTGGAATGGATAGGTGTTCCAAAAAATCATTCGTCAATACCATCTAAAATAATCATGAATAAAAACAACCACTTATACAGTGTTTCATACAAACCCGGGACACCTCAATGATAGGCCGGAACTGGGATGATGAATCTATGCCTTTTGAACAAAAATTTACTACTTTTAAACTTGTTCCAAATGATTACCTCTACCTTCCTGATTTATTTGATATAAAGCATCAAATCAGTGGCAATAAAACAGGTATTTTTTACATAATAAAAAGTATGTTTTTATTCTGAATATTCATCATCCCAGGCCGGAACTACGTGTCCGGCAACCTCAACGATCAGAAAAGCGGGGCATGTAATCCCCGCCTACCAATGTCCCGCTTTAAGGGGGTAGCCGCTTGGTCATAAAAGGGGTCATCGCTACTGCCTCCTCGTTACGAAGCTCTGCCTCGTAACGCAGATTCGCAAGGCTCTGCCTTGCTTACGGAGGCAGAGCCTCCGGAGAGGCATTCCAAGGTAGCGCCTTGGAACGAATTAAGTGGTCTAACTTACGACCAAGCCCCCCATTCCCTATCGGTGGATCCTGGCTTTAATTTTTTGAATGGTGTCCTCATCCAAGTCTGGAATCGTCTGTGTTTCCTCAAGACTCAAGGCTTGTTCCTGAGCTTGTCTCCATTGGGCGACAGCTTGATGAATACGCGCTTCATAGCCTTCTTGGGAAGGGTTATAAAAATAGGTTCCTAAAAGTTCTTGAGGAAGGTATTGCTGTCCCACAAAGTGTTTGGCATGAGCATGAGGATAGACATAACCTTGGCCATGTCCCAACGTATTGCGATCACGATTTCCATCCTTCAAATGGTCGGGCACCTCCCCTGCGTCTTTTTTCTCAACATGCTGATGCGCTTTGAAATAGGCGCTGGTGCTGTTTGATTTTGCCGCAGTCGCCAGATACAGTGTTGCTTCAACAATGGAATAGATGCCTTCAGGTAAACCCACATACTCAAACGCTTGTGCCGCAGCCGCAGTGACAACAAGTCCCATCGGTGACGCCAGTCCAATATCTTCTCCCGCTAAAATAAGCAGTCGGCGTAAGATAAACCTGGGACTTTCTCCAGCATACAACATTTTAGCCAACCAATAGAGCGCGGCATCAGGATCAGAACCTCGAATGGATTTGATGAAGGCACTAATGGTATCGTAATGGGCATCGCCGTCTTTATCGTATAAAACCGCCCTTTGCTGAATGGATTCTTCGGCAACACCGAGATCAATGTGAATGCAACCTTCCTCATCAGGGGGCGTGGTTTCTACGGCAAGTTCAAGTGCGTTCAATGCATTACGCGCATCACCAGAAGCAACCTGAAGCAGGTGTAAAAGGGCCTCTTCCTCGAGTTTGACCTTTTTTCTTCCATAACCCCGTTCAGGATCCGCCAAGGCCTGCTGGAGGATCCTCCGTAGGTCTTCATCTTTCAAAACACTCAGTTGAAAAACACGAGACCGTGAAACCAAAGCGGAGTTCACTTCAAAATAGGGATTTTCAGTGGTTGCGCCAATCAGAGTAATGGTTCCATTTTCAACATGCGGCAACAAGGCATCCTGTTGCGCTTTATTCCAGCGGTGAACTTCATCAACAAACAAGATACTGCGAAGATGGTGAAACTTGGCACGTTCTTTAGCGGAATCAACCACTTTCCTTAACTCGGCAATTCCTGCCAAAACCGCATTCAAGGTTTCAAAATGAGAGTGAGTGGTCCGTGCGATAACATTGGCAAGCGTGGTTTTTCCTGTACCGGGAGGTCCAAATAAGATGATTGATGTCAATCGGTCAGCTTCTATGGCACGTCGCAAAAGCTTCCCCTTACCAATGATATTTTCCTGTCCTATGAATTCGTCCAGTGTTCTTGGACGCATTCTCGCGGCAAGGGGGGCTTCCGATTGCTGCCGCTGTTCAGCGGCCTGTTCGAAGAGATCCATATGATCTTTCAATGCCTATAAGCCCTTGATGAGCTGGCGCTCTGTAAAGATACTTGGATCGATAGTAAGGTTATATTGTACATCATCCACCAGCAAAATGGTGGCATGTTGCGCGCTTTTCCCCTGATAGGTTGTCATTTTGGTACTGAATAAAGTCCAAATTCCATTCACGTTGCGAAGATCCTTACCAATCATTTGTTTCGTTCCTCCTTTTTTAAGCAGGTAGTTTTTGGCTTTGATCACAACCCACGCCTCTTTCACAATCCAAACTTGAGATTTCAGATAGCCAAATTCATGCTTGATCTCTTCCGTTTTTGGAGTGGCTTCGATTCGATAAGTGTCATGTTGTTCTTGACCTGGCTTTACTTTTTTAGGAACTTTTTCCTCGCCTAAAAGCTTATAAGTATAATCGTCTAACTCGGTACCGCTCATATCGCTATAAGTAAAATCAGAACCTAAAAAAGAACCGCTACGGTCACCAGCCGCAATACGCTTCACTTTTTTCAAAGCGGGTAAGTAAAGCCATTGATCCGTTTCTTTTCCTGCTTCCTGCCAATTGTAGGATAAAAACCCGGTTCCACTCATATCAGGAGGAGACTCAAAAAACAAAATAGCCCGGGTGACCTCCGGTTGTTGTACCGCATACGTGACTAATTGACGTTTTCTTTGATTTCCTTTTTTGTCAATTAAGATCATGGTACTTTTGCCCTTATTCGAATCACCTGTCTCTCGCGCATCTACCTTTTTCATGATTTCGTAAGCGGTGAGAGCATAAACCTCAAACGCCAATAAGCTCGCAAATAACAATAACAGTATTCGCTTCATAGTGTCCTCCTTTTTGTTTTTGAAAATGAGAGTACATCCAAGGATATAATCTCAGGTCAGTATCCACAAAAGTCCTACACCTCTGCGTCTGACTCTACTGATATTCGGGCTTGATCCTAACTTCGGTTACCGTCATTACCTTCCTGTTACAAGACTCTGTCTCGTAATGTGGGTTCTCACGGCTCGGCCTTACTCCACTACAAGGCGGAGTTTTGACATGAGCCTAGGAGGCTGTCCGGGAATAGGTATTTAAAAGTAGGGTGCTGCTTAAGCGAAGCGAGCGCACCAAAACAAGGGGACGCAAGCTTTTTGGTGCGCTCGCTTCGCTTAAGCGCACCCTACAACCCATTCTCGGACAGCCTCCTAGGGGTAAGAAATGGGATCAAACCCTAACACGTTACCTTAGTAACTGAGTTTAACGCCCAGAAAAATCCGATCCTGATCTGTAATATTCTGCAAAATACTTTCTGATTTGTCAAATTCATAAACGGCGATGCCACCTTCTAACTGTAAATAATCGAAGGCATGATAGATTGCCGCCACACGATGGAACGAGCCATTATCCTCAGAATAGAAATTGGAGTAACTCAACTGTAGTGTTTCCCGCAGCATACTGTAACTCGCATTGAAGACTAACGAACCTGTCAGCTCTTTTGTTGCCAGGTCTTCCTCATATTTGTAAATATATTTGCCTGTCATTTCAAAAAGTAAGGTCAAGTGACTGATTCCTGTATAATCAAAACCAAAGTTAAAACCAACATCTCCCTTCTTGACACTTACCTCAGGAATGATTCGGGATTCCGCCTTTTGCGGATATTGCAAAATAATCAACTCTTGTTGGATGGAGGCGGCAATTTGTTCAAGAATTTTTTCGGTACTCAGCAGTTGTCGACGCCCTCGGGTATACGCGGATTCAAATTTCAGCACAAAACTTCCCAATACATAGGTTGCCGCAACACCAAAAACTTCAACACGCTCATGTCTTAAGACAAACTCTCCAACCGGCCCACTGCGTTTTAATCGGATGCCCTCATACTCGACATGGGGGGTGTCGTCCCAAACCTGAGCAGCGACAAACGCGATGGAGCCGTTTTCAATGTCAAATTTGTATCGTGACGCAAGTTCCCAGTTTTCTATACTTTGCTTAGGGTATTCCTCCCCTTTAAAATCAATCAGCGCATCATAAACCAGTTGTGGCGGAATGATACTAAAATCAGCACCGGGAGGTGCCAGTTTATGAAAGCGTAATTCCCCAATGATGACCACCGTTAAATCGGACTTCAGGGTTGGATAGAAATCAAACTTCACCATACCCAAGGAAAGACGTTGTTCATCAACATCAGTGAGTAAGGGTTCTCGCAAATCTCTCGGATTTATAATATCCGTCACAGAACCCGCGTCCGCAGCCCCCCACACGATGACTTGTCGCCCAAATTTCATATCGGCAAAATCAAAAAATGAACCTTCCTTCCAAAACGCTGTGACCTCCATCTCTTGTTCATAATCCCGAAGGACTTCATCATCAAAGTTTTCGCGTCCTGCCATGCCATAAGCATTGTCTGTAAAACCTCGAAGACCAATCATGGATTTGTCTCCCGATTTATAGGTGTGCTCAATATTCAAGCTTAAGGTTTGACGGAACTTGACTAAGGAGGGGTCTGTTCCAAAGCCTTCTTTTTCAGGAGGGACAAAGGTTGTACTTTCGGACGTAATAGGGAGTTGCTTTTCAAGCCGATACCCAAGCTGACTGGAAAAATAGCCTTTAACTGTGATAGGAAGCTTGTCTTCTTCTTCCTCTTCTGCCTTGACTGTAATCCGTTTGATACTCAACTCTTCTTTTTTCTCAGGTTTCTCAAGTTTCTCAGGTTTCTCAGGTTTCTCAGATTTTTCTTCACTTTGACAGTCTTCATCCTCTTCTTCACACTCCTCCTGAGCCTGATCACACTCCTCATCGTCTCCACACTCCTCTTCTTCAAACTCACTCTCACTCCCAAAATCCAAGGGATTAGATTGTTCCTGAGGTGTTTCTTCTCCATAAATGGAACCATCCGGAAGTCGATCCCCTATATCATACTCATCTTCATCATAATATTTTCGTTTATCTTTCTGGATTTCATATTTGAACTTCTTACCTGGCGCCTTTGGGGCGACTTCCTCATAGGATCCTGCTCCATATTCCGGAATATGCTCCAAATCGCCCTTTTCAGGCAATTGACTAGCTTTCTTTTGCTGGGATTTTCCGGAACTCTGATCCGCTTTCAATCCATATTCTATCAATTCCTCTTCTGTCAGCCCGATTTCTTCTTCATCCGAAAGATTATTCTCTGTCTGTGCCCACACGCTTGAAGGCATGAAACCAAGGAGTAGGAACAAAATAAGAGCGTATAGCTGTAATTTCATAATTATTGCTGCTGAGCTGGTCATTATTGTTAGTCGCTGTTGTTTAAGCTTTCTCCTCTATACATAACAAGTTTCAACAGATCATTCCATATCGAATTTCAAGTTTTTTAAATCACTCAAAAAATACTCGGAACTCTTGAGCTGGACACTTGACTCGGTGTCACAAACGAAGCATTATAAAGAGAACGTATTTATTGAAATGGAATGGAGGGATAGTCTACCTTCTCATTTTGGAGGCCTATATGCAAGCATATCGAGTTGAAACAATATTAACACAAGATAGAAAATTAACTTTAGAGAATTTGCCTTTTCATTCTGGCGAATCTATTGAAGTCATTATTTTATCTCAATCGTCCTCATCAATAACTGCAAATCGCTACCCATTACGAGGAAAGCCTGTACATTACACGGATCCAACGGAACCTGTTGCTGTAGAAGCTTGGGAGGTTCTACAGTGATTGTTCTTGATACACACATCTGGATATGGTGGGTTCATGGAGATGCAATATTACCTAAAGAGTATGAAACCTATCTTCAGGAACACGAGGAACAGGAATTAGGAGTCAGCATTATTTCCTGTTGGGAAATTGGAAAATTAGTGCAATATCATCGACTAGAGTTGCCATGTCCAATTGCAGAATGGTTTCATCAAGCATTGATTTCTTCTCATATTCGCTTAATAGATCTAACACCAGAAATTATTATCGAATCAACTCAACTCCCAGGGGTTTTTCATCGAGATCCAGCAGATCAGTTGATTGTCGCAACAGCAAGAAACTACCGCTGTCCACTCATGACTGTAGATAAAAAAATTTTAGATTATCCTCATGTTCAGCACGAGCCAAACAAAGGCTGAATTCAATTTTTTAAAAAATTGCCGAGACCCCGTGGTAGTAACTTGCGAGTGCTTTGACTTTTTCAAAATTCATCGTTGGTCTGTCGCCTGTCACGCAAACTTTATGATAACCAAATTCGGTGTGTGATGACGATTGAATTAAGAAAAAGGGTTGACTTCCTTTGAGTCTCCTGACGCAACAAACACCATTGACGAATCTCGAGAGCAAGTCTATCACCTTGGTCGCTTGTTATTCAAGTTATTTGCCCGAGATCCCAGTTTATCCCGGCTCATTTTTGTGGAAGCCCTGGGAATTAGTGACGAAATTGATCAACGTATTCAAATGGCTTTTGGTGCGCTGATCTTGGGCGCACCTTAAAAACTATCAGATTCCAGCCAGATTCCAACTCAAACTTGTTTAAAAAACTCTAAACCTGAAGCTCAATTCCGATCCAAAAAAATATTATTACCCCTTTGTATTTTTTCCTTGCTATTCCCGAATCTAATTTACTACAAGCAGATAAAGATACCTAAAGAATTAAGTTTCGCCCTGTTTTTGGGAGGCGTCTCTTGAATTGTATAGGAAACTGTTCGGCGAGGTCTGGCTCAGTAGTGCTCTGGATGGGGCAAGGGTCTGGCAAGGATCTACAAGTTTGCTTCGCTATTAACCCATAATCTTTTCAATAATTTATTTTGGGGAGTGACTATGAATAATGGTTTACGATGGCTAAAATATGCAACCATCTGTTTGGGATTATTCCTGATTGTAGGATGTTCTGAAGAGTTGGTAAAGAGTTCAAAAGGGGATCCAACGCCGAAAGTTACGGCAAACGAAGAAAAACAAGTCGCGTCAGCAGATAATCAGAAGGCCTTGGAGTGCGAAGGATGTACCGTCGCTGAATTCAATTCAACGACAGGCAGAATTCCAACTCCTAATGATTTATCACTTTCAACAATCAACAGTGCTTTTGGGATAGCGTATGATCCGGCAAACCCTACAGAGGAGAATATTCTGGGCATGAATGCGGGAGCCACTATTGCGATTCCTTTCAATGGCGCGATTCAAACTCCGTTTGATGGCAACGCCTTAACCGACGAAGAACTTGCGGCATGGAAACAGGGAATTGTCATTTTCCCCGCGGATGATCCCAGCAGCATCTTTTACGCGTTACCTGCGGAATATCCACGCGGAACAACCATTGAGGGTGGAAAATTCGCGAAAGTCAGTTTCAATACAACCACCAACTCCTTGATGCTAACCCCTTTGCTGGGAACCTTTGAGCATGGGAAAAAATATGTAGTTGTGGTGACAAAATCCTTGAAAAACTCTGCTGGAGTGGGAATTGGAGAGGAATTGGTTTTTGGCTTAACTAAAAACAAAACGTCGTTGATTAAAAATGGACAGCCTCACGCTTTATTAATTGACGCGGATAAAGCCAAACCAGGAACCGCAAAAACCTTAGAGGCGATTCGTCAAAGTTATGCGCCTCTTTACGAGGGACTGGAAGCTGCTGGCATTCCAAGGAAAAGTGTCGCGGTTTTAACAACCTTTACCCCGAATGCTGATGTGGTTGCTCAACTTGATTCCGACTCAGGAAGGCTGGTGTCCCCTAACGTGGCCACTATCCCCACAATATTGGCATCGTTTGGAGGAAGTGTCGCTTCGATGGCTGGGACAGGGCTTGCTACGACTCCAGTAGGTGTCGGGCACATGACCGCGATTTCCATTCCTTTCGACGGACCGATTGTTACTCCTTTTGATGGAAACGCTCCAACAACTGAAGAACTTACGGCCTGGAATCAGAGCATCTGGCTGATGGATTTAGTCAACGCGAAATCGATTCCGGCTCTGCCTTGTCAATATCCTCATGAAACAGTACTTAACCCATTAACTAACTGTTTTAAGAAGATTTCATTTAGTTCCATAACAAACGAATTAATCCTGGTTCCGACAGAAACAACCTTTGCGCCGGGAGGACAATATGCGGTGATTGTGACCAGTAGCATGAAATCAACCAGTGGCAAATCTATTCGCAGTAATCTTGTTTTCCGGATGTTGAAGCAAAAAGAAACCTTAAGTAAAGCGTTTCCTTTACTCGCAAGCAAAGATGATGCGACAGTAGCAAGTTTGGTTGCCTTACAAGCAGGAATTGCTCCTGTTCTGACAGCGTTAGAAACCAGTAATGTTGATCGAGCCAATGTCCACATGGTGGCCATTTTCGCAACAAGGACCGGTGTTGTTGCTCAGTTTGATTCCGGATCTTCAAGAGTACCGAATCCAAGTAATGCGGTGTTGGGTGTCATTGCTCAAACTTTGGGAAAAAACAGTGTTCCCGTCAGTCGGGCGGCAGCGATTAAAATGCCTTTTGATGGTGCGATTACTCTCCCTTCAGATGTAACCACAGCGATCAAAATCGTAGCTCAAAACAGTACGGATGGAACGTGGGTGGATTCAGGTATTGCCGCAACCAAATTTTCAATTTCTCAGAACAGCGCGACCAAAGAGCTGATTATGGTTCCAAGCCTGGATGCTTTGGCTGCGGGAACACGCTATGCGGTAATAGTGACCAATTCCATCATGGACACACAAGCCACGCCGGTTGCCGCTGGAGAAGACCTGGTGTTCAGTATGCTCAAGCGTTCTGAAGCTTTAACCAACTTTCCTTTGTTGGCCAGCAAAGATACAGCGACCGTCAATTTACTGGAAGGTATGAGGCAGGAATATGTGGCCGCGATTGCGGCAAGTGGTGTAGCCGCGGCTAATGTAGTCATGGCAACAACCTTTACAACCAGCGCAAGTCCTATTGCGCTTTATGATTCAGATACCTCAATCCTGCCATCTCCAAATGATCTGGTGACCTCTAAAATTAATGGCGCTTTCGGTTATACAGCGGCTCAGAGTATCATAGGATTGCATCGCAACACCGCGATTAAAATTCCTTTTGATGGCGCTGTTGCAACCGACGCTACGAATTTAGCGGCCAATGTGTTCGTTTTGGATGTTACGGCAGGAGGGGTTCTAGTTTCTTTAAGCGGAAATTTTATAGTGACTCAAGACAGTAGTCATAACTTAACCCTCAAACCAAATACCAATGCGTTAAAGCGGGGTAATAAATATGCGGTGATTGTTAAAAAGACCTTGCCTGATGCGACAGGAACCCTAACGGTTGAAGAACAAACCTTAACGTCTATCTTGAAATCTCCAAAAGCTTTGATTGACAGCAACGGTTTTGTTCAACTGTCCCTTGTTGAAACAAGTGACAAAGCAACCATTCTGGGGCTGGAAGCCTTACGAGGGGGTTACAACACTTTAATGACGGCCTTGATTAGTGCTGGAACGTTGACCAGCTCAAACGATGTGGCTTCGATGGTAACGTTTACTACCCAAGCAAATGTTGAGCCTCAATTGGATTCTGCAACAGGCCGAGTCGCTACACCAAACGTCGCGGCCTTGCCTACGATCCTGGGTGCTTTTGGCGGTTCTGTCGCTTCTGTCGCAAGTACAGGGTTACCCACGGCAGGATTGACGCTGGGAATGAGCCGAATGACAACGCTTTCTATCCCCTTTGATGGTGCCATTTCCACCCCATTTAATGGTGATGCGCTGACTAGCACAGAAGTAACAACATGGAAGCAAAGTATCTGGCTGATCAATCTCGCGAATAATAGTGTCATTGATGCGTTACCTTGTGAATATCCCCACGGAACAACCTATACGGACGCAAGCGGTAAAACGTGTGCTGAGGGCGGAAAGCTGTTCCAGTCGATTAGTTTTGACTCAACCACCAATGATTTAATCCTGGTTCCTGGCACGAATACTTTAGCGGCAGGAATGCCCTATGCTGTGGTGGTTACCAATAACATGAAAGATTCCAATGGAAAAGCGATTGGAAGTTCCATTGTTTTCCGCATGGTGAAGCATACAGGAACCTTGTCCAGCAATTTTCTCTTACTTAAAAGTGAATCTGCGTCAACAATCGCCAGTTTAGCGGCGTTACAAGGTGGGGCAAGCAGTATTTTGACCGCATTGGCTGCCGGTGGAGTTTCCCGGGATAACGTCGCGATGCTTTTTACTTTCGCAACACGTTCTGGAGTTGTCGCTCAGTTTGAATCTACCTCGGCCCGAGTTCCTGTGCCTAATACAGCGTCACTTTCCTCAATTACTCAAAAGCTGGGTAAAATAAGCCTCTTGGCCAATGGACAAGTGATTCCCTGGAGTCGCTCAGGCGCTATCAAAATTCCGTTTGATGGAGATATCACAGTGCCGGCCTTTACCTCTCAAACTAATATTGACGAGTGGAAAGCAGCGGTTAAGATTTTAATACTGCAAGGTAGTGCGTATGTAGATTCAGGAATTCTTCCACTTCCTGAATATGTCGGTACTTCCTTACTGTCTGCTCAAAGTGGAGTGACCGATAGTGGAACCTTTAAAGGTGTGTATCAGGACAGTGCCACAAAGAATCTGGTGTTGATTCCTAAGAAAGATACTTTTGCCGCGGGAGCACGCTATGCGATTTTGATTACGAATTCTTTGAAAGATGCTCAAGCCACACCCGTTGCAACCGGTGAAGATTTGGTTTTCAGTATGCTGAAACGAACTTCTGCTATTACCAAATTCCCCTTACTTGCCGGCAAAGATGCGGCAACTGTCGGTATGTTGGAATCCATGAGAGCGGAAGTCAATGCTGTGATTACAGGAGCAGGAAGTGGTGTTTCTCCAGCGGATGTGGTTATGGTCACGACATTCTCAACCAGCAGTAAGGTAATGGCTCTGTATGATCCGTCAGATACCGGTGAATTGCCGATGCCGAATGACTTGATTCTGGGTAAAGTGAATCCGTCCTTAGTCGCCGCGGGAAAAGACTCCTTAACGGGAATTGATCCGAAGTATAACATTCGAATTCCTTTTGACGGACCGATCACAACGGATGCTACTGTAATCGCAACCAATGTTCTTTTACTGGATATTACCGATGCGGCAATAGGTGTGGTGACTCCTACCACGGTTACTACCGCTGGCGGCGTATTTAAAGCCATCTATCAGGACGCAAACTATGATTTGGTTTTGGTTCCTGGGGCAAGTACCCTGACTTATGCTAAAAAATATGCGATCCTGGTTAAAAAAGCACTGAACGATAACACGGGAACGGGCTCAACGGTTGAAGAACAAACCTTACTTTCAATCTTAAAACTCTCCTCTGCGTTGATTGACAGTCATGGTGATGTGAAGCTCTCCTTGGTTGCAAGCAGTGACAAGGCGACAGTCGATGGGCTGGAAGCTCTGAGAAGTGGATACAATTCTTTGCTTTCTGCCTTGGTTGCGTCCAGCCTCTTAACCAGTGCTGATGATATCGCGTCCATGATGACCTTTACGACGGAAACGATTGATTCCAATGTTGCTGCGGCAACAGTGACGGCCGTCAATGCGATGAAGGCAAAAGCTGGAAATGCTGTGGATGCAGCGACTGCGGATATTGGCTGGTTTACGGCGAGTGCAATAGATACAAGTTCCGTGAATGCTGCCAACTTTAAAAGCCCTATTTCAGAAACCGGTGCTCCTGTAACAGCCATTAATAAGATACTCAAAGGGTATTATCCTAGTAACAATTTCTTGGCGAATACAGGTACAGCTTGGGAGCTTGATCTTGCCAATAGAGCGGCAACCCCTGAAACAGACAGTCCTCATTTAACGACTGAGTTCGCTGGAAATATTTCGTTTTGGGCCATTGTTCCGACAGCGGCAGTGACAGGCGTTGTTATTTATCAACATGGGATCACCAGAAACAAGAACGATGTCTTTGCTGTAGCCAATACCCTTGCGAGTCAAGGCTTCATCACCTTGGCGATTGACGCTTGGGGTCATGGAGAGCGTGTCTATGAGGATGCGGATGGTGATGGCACCGTTGAAGACGAAGCTGCAAGTGATGCAGGCGATTCTGGCAGAGCCTTCATTCGGCCTGATAATCCTTCCTTGACCACAGGGTATATGATTCAATCCTTAATGGATATTACTAAACTCATTGTTATGAGTAAGGCTAATGCTGAGCTTTTGGGCGCGGTCGGAGGCAGTGGTGCGATTCCTACTCACTATGTAGGACACTCCTTAGGTGCCATTTTTGGAGGAATTCTTGGCTCATCAGGAGCAAGTGGCGCAAATACACTTCCTGTAACTCGCTACGTGCTCAATGTGCCAGGAGGAGATCTTGCTGATATCCTGCTTAGTGGCAACTTCGGACCCAGTATTCTTTCAGGTATTGCTGCTTCATTAAGTTTGACGCCAAACTCAAGTACCTTGTTCGCCACTGTGTTGGGAATTGATTTGTTGACGACCCATGCTTTAGCCAAAGGGAATGCTGATGTCCTGGCAGTTACCAATACAACATCTCCAACAGGCGTTTTGCTGCAACAAATCACAGGCGACGCAACGATTCCTAACGCTAATACAGAGTTGGTGGCACAAAGTATGGGCTTGACCGATCATACCGATGGTGATGGCACGCAGGCGGACAGCCGGGTAAGGTGGATTGTAAAAACCGATTATTCCGCGACCACCTCAGGCGCATCCGATGTACCAGGTCATGGTTCGCTGATTGATAGTAAAACAACAGCGACCTGTCGTCTTCAAAGTCAGATGCTGACTTATCTGGTAAATGGCGGCATTATTGATCCATCGAGTAGGGCATTAGATGGGACGTGTGGAGCACAAAACAGTTTTAGTCATTAACGTTTTTTGGGTAGGGCTTGAACTGTTTCGGCCATACACTCGATAGGGAGATACACTCAGTAAAAGTGCGTCTCCCATCAAAATCATTATGAAGAGGAGTCATATGAATATCAAAAAGATAGGATTAACTATATTAGGTATTATTACAGGAGTGGGAATGGCCTGGGGAAACGGCTTTCATAGTTCGGTTTCCGATGCGGCCTCCTTGGGGATGTCAACAGCAGGGATCACTCGGACTGAAGCGGCGACCACAGCGATTGATATGCCTGCCGCGATGTCTTTTTTAGAGGGAGGGTCTCATGTTTTGGGTGGTTTGGTTCGAGCCGAAACAGCCTTTGAGTTTAAGGGAGATGCGGGTTCTTCAGAAACAGACACGCCCGCTGGACTTGGAATTGTCGGCGCCTTTGTTTGGACCAACGAGAGTTGTAGTTTTGGGATCGGGCAGTCTTTTCCTTTTAACTCTGCCATCGATTGGGGCGATGAGTGGCAAGGTCGTGCTAATATCCGCGCTGTAACCTTAGCGATTGGAAATACCTCCACGGTGGCTGCCTACCGAATTAAAGGGGGAGATGCCTCCATTGGACTTGGCTTGGACTTTTATGGTGGGACCGTTCTTTTGAAGAAGTCAACGGTTATTAATGAGGATATGGAAGTCCCTGTCGAATTAGGCGGGACTGGAAGTTCTGAGGGCGTCAATGCGTCTTTCTTTTATAATGGAGACAAGGTTGCGGTTGGTCTCGCTCACCACACGGCAAGCACATTCAAGGGCGAAGGCGCTGCTCAGTTTGACACGTCTAAAGCAAAGGTTCTGACGAGTACGTTTGCTGATGGAGATGTCAAGGTGGATATATTGCTTCCAAGCGTGACTCGTTTGGGTGTTTCTTTTAAAGATTCCAAGGTAAATCCTACGTACTTTGCGGAATTGACCGCCACGAGAACAGGATGGTCCAACTTCCGTGAGTTGCGTATTGATTTTCTCAAGGATAAGCCAAAAGACGCGGAAATTCAGGACAAAAGCTGGGAAGATACCACAAGCTTTGAGCTTGGAGGGTACTATGCCTTCAAGGGATCCAATCAGGAAGACAGCATGAAACTCAGAGGCGGGATTTTCTATGCCCCTACTCCTATTCCCGCAAAAACTTTGGACCCCTTCACTCCAGATACAGGAAGAACCGGAGCTTCGATAGGCATCGGATTGAAACAAGGCAAGTTCCTCATTGATGTTTCTTACCTCACTTTGACTTTTACTGAAGGTGATTCTGAGCTTCCCGCACTTTCTGGGACGTATAAAGGTTCCGCGCAAGTTATTGCCGCAAGTGCAGGTTATCGGTTTTAGGCCTTTATTTCTAACCTCATAAATTTCTTGAGCCTCCCCCCATTCAGGGAGGCTCCCTTCGTCAAAATCCTTCCGCTTTTCAGAGATCACCTCCCTATTGGTTGAAGAAGCTATGGACTGCCGGGGTCAAAGGGGAGTCCCCCAATTGCCGTATGAGTCCGGTGTGTGACAGAGAACATCTTATTGACGACGCCTAAGCGGAAATGCTATCAATGAAGGGTAAAGCTCGTTAATATCAACAATACACCATCTCTCCACAGAGAATTTATGAGTTTAAAATCCAAGTTAAGCCAATGGTTTTTATCAAAGGAACTTCAGCAACTTACAGCTAAATTGCCCGATACCACAGGCTCTCTGGGGTTTGATCCTTGGGGCTTTAATCCGGAAACGGCAAAAATAAGCATGGCTATTACCAAGATCCTCTATGATCATTATTTTCGTGTGGAAACTATCGGTTTGGAAAATGTTTTGACAAAAGGACGTCTGCTCCTGATTGCCAATCACAGTGGGCAATTACCTTTTGACAGTGCCATGATTGGTGTCGCGTTGGCAACTAATCCCAGGGGGCCTCGTATGCCTAAATCGATGATTGAACGATATTCGCCAACCTTACCTTATGTTGGGAATTTTCTTAATGAAGTCGGTGGTGTTGTGGGAGACCCTGTCAATTGTATCAAAATGTTACGACGTGAGGAACTGGTTATGGTATTTCCTGAAGGGATCAAGGGAAGTACAAAATCCTGGCATAAACGTTATCAACTTCAACACTTTGGTTCTGGCTTCATGCGCATTGCGATGGAAACGGAAACACCCATTATCCCCGTGGGAGTGATTGGTTGTGAGGAAATGATGCCAGGCTTGGGTAGTTTTGACGCACTCGCCAAAATTCTGAATATTCCCAAAGTCCCCATCACGATACCACTACCTCTTCCGGTAAAAATTCGGCTTTATTTTGGTAAACCCCTGTCCTTCAAAGGCGATTTCTCTAATGAAGAAGAAACGGAAGCAAAGGTCCGACAAGTGAAGTCTCACATTCAAAATCTCCTTCAGCAGGGACTCAAGGAACGTGAGGGACTTTTCTAGTTAAATCGTTGAGGGGCTTTCCATCCACTGAATACGCCATTCAGTTTTTGGTGACTCAGACTCACGTCCTAAACAAAAGATGCTGCCTGTGTCAAAATGATAGGCCTGTGAATCTTCATGACCATTGACTAAACAGGAGGTTAATTTGCTCACGTATGGAAGATGAGAAACGATCATCAAATTTGAGTTTAAAGTCGCAATTTCTGCCGCAATATGCCAGGTATCGGCGTTGGGTGTTAAAAAATCCATTTCTCTGACAGGAATCGTCAACCCCAAACTCTTTACCAGCTCAGTGGCTGTTTGGCTTGCCCGTAATTTGGTACTATGCCAAACTTCAGTAATAGGTTCCGACTCTTTGGATTTGAGAAAAGACGCCATTTTGCGAACTTCCATGACCCCCCTCTCCGATAAAGGACGGGAGGAGTCATCCCAGTTGGCATGTGCTTGACCATGACGAACAATAAACAGTTTCATAACTTTCCTTTGCGACGCAACAGTAATAAGCAGGAACAACTTCCCCCTTAGATAAGGACAACATCACTTCCCAAAAGTAAATAGATTTGTGAAATATAGTATAAATATTTTCTAGTTTTTACCCATTCTGTATAACAAATTTAGAATACTTTTCAGTCAGACAATAAAGCATTTACAACGGGATTTTTATTTGATATAAAAAATTCTTTGTTATGTTTATAGTTTTTACAAGAGTTGACTTTATTCGTTCACAATATGAAACATTTAAATAAGGGGGATATCTTTTGTGCGGTTTATGCCTAACTCACAGTAAAGGAAAGCTTCGTTTCTTTATGGATGCTATAAATCATAAAAGGAAATCTGAAGTTGTATAATACGGTTTGATAGGTTTGGCAGTTACAAAGATAATTCACCTTGCGGGTTCAAAGCGAGGTTACTATGGTAAAGATGCTGAAATATCACAAATTGGTGTTTATTGGTCTGTTCTTGTCTTTGTTGGTAGGAAGTTGCCAACCCGCTACCGATGAAAATCAGATACCTGGTCAAACGTCAAACGATACCCCGGCTTCGAATGAAACCGGTAATGAGATATCTTCAGACTCCAGCGACAAGGCCCCTCTCCCTCAAAGTACGACTGATCCCTCCTCAAGTAACAGCAATAATCATCCCGTTAATGGCGATAATACCAATACGTCCCCTCAAACAGGATCATCGGCAGATGCTTCAAGCGACATAGAGGTTACTCAATACACATTGCAAAAGTCTGGAGTGAGCCTCGGTATAATGAAAATACCAGGGGCGCAAACAGCCCTTATGGGTTCTGATGCTGAGGGGGGAAAACTGTTTTTGATGTCCCATGACCTAAATGAAGGGTACGAGGTTATTTTAGAAACTCCAAAAGGGAAAACCGCAAGGTTTGAATTCGATAAGCAGAGCCTTCCTGTTTCTTTAACAGCAAGTGGGTATTATTTGACGTTTTCCAACTACACTGGAAAAACGGTAGAGCTGAAAATTACTACCCCTGAGGGGAAGATAGATTATATTGAAATTCCCTATATCCTGACCAACCAACGTAACGATCGTGTTTTAGAGGTTGAGGAAAGTATTCCAACCAGACTGATAAGAGCCTCTGCAAAAGCAATCGGGGCTGTGGGTTGTGGACTCAGCGTCTATGGCGCGGTACAAACCGGCGGACTCTTAACTCCTATTGCGGCTTATTCTTGTGGTGGAACATTAATCGGAATTTTAGCCGATATTACGGATAGCCAATTACTCGATAAAGCCTCCACTGCGGTAGACGTTGTAACTTGTGCGGTAGGTGATATAGGGGGTTGTGCCTCATCTGTTTTAAATTTCACCGCTGACGCGAAAGACGGAATCGACGCAGTCATCGCAATGCAAAAACCCAAAGAAGCGCCTCTCAATCCAACCATCAAGATTTGTGAGCCTGCCGAACAAGAAACAAGCTTGAGATACTGTTCTTTAGATAAAGGGACAGGGCAACAAATACGAAGTTGTACCAGCAACGAAACGTGGGGCGAATGGGGTGAATGTTTGCTTTTAGTCTGTGATGAGTTTTATTTCTTCGGGTAATGCCTGCGTCAAAATCCCCGATTCACTTGTAGTGACAGTTGCCTGTGAGCACGCTACCGTTATTCTTGAGGAATCCGTAAAATGTAGTTCTACGATTGAAGTTCCTCAACAAAATAACATTTTTAAATATCAATGGTGTATTGAAAAAACCAACGCAAGCGAAGAATGTAACTCCTTGGCTCAATATGAAAGAAACCCCGATGGTATAAAAAATCAAAATATTCGTATTTCAACAACAGGAAACAGCACCATTAAACTTTGTGTGATTGATAATTTTGAAAGAAAGCTTTGTGGTGCGGCCACTGTTGAGGGAATTCAGCAACCCCAACCCACTGAAGATACGGTTGCTCCGACAGGAACCATTTCTATTAACAATGGTCTCGAAAAAACCATAGAGCAAACGGTCTCTTTAACGCTTACGGCCCAAGACGATGTAGGAATCACGGGGTTTATCTTTTCTGAAAACGGTTCGTTTACCCCTTGGCAGACGATTTCCGCTACAAAGAATTTAGCTCAGACCGTAAATTTTAAACTCAGTAGTGGCTTGGATGAGAAAAAAATTAGCGTTTGGTTTCGAGACGCTGCGGGAAATATCTCTGTTGATGGCGTTTTCGATAGTATCCTATTCATTAATGCCCCACCTCCTGTTCCTCCGACTAACCTTACCGCAACAGCCAAAGACCATTCTGTTCTCCTCAGTTGGGATGCGGTGACCGGGGTATCTAATTATAAAATTTACTTGAAATACCCAAACTCCACAAAATGGTCTCATATCAGTACCGTCATTGATAAAACCACCTTCGATTCTTCTTTATCCGGGCTTACGTTGCAAAATGGGCTTACGCACCAATTCTATCTCACCGCACTCAATAGTGATTTGATAGAAAGCCAACCTTCAAACACGGTTTCCATTGAACCCAAGCCTTCCAATAGCCCGTTTTCTACCATAAAAGACGCTTCTGTAACGATAATCAATCAAGCTAACGACGGGATTATAATTGAGTTTTTTTATGACACGAATCATGGAACACCCATTGTCAAACAGGGATTCACTATTATCTCAGAAGCGAAGGAACAACAATATATCGAAAATAGTATCGCTCCCTGCAATACAAAATGTGAGGACACCTTCACCATTCTTTTCAGTCAACTGGATTTTTTTGAATCAGGAGAGTATTTGTTAAGAACGTTTGTTGAAAATGAAACAGGGGTGAGTCATCAAGGAGAAAATTTTCGTATCAAAATTGATTTTACTTCCCTGGATTTTAAAGCAGCACCTCAAAACACCTTCATTTCTATCAATAATGGAGCCCAGGAAACAACGACTAGAGAAGTACAGGTGCACATAAAAGCAACGGATAATATCGGCCTTACAGGATACTACCTCTCTGAAATCAATGAAGCCCCGTCCTTATCCGATTTCAATTGGAATCATTTTTCCTCAAAAAGATCGTTTGATGAGGAAGTCAATTTTTTGTTGGGAGGAAATGAAGGCAGCAAAACGCTTTATGTTTGGTTCCGGGACGCTGCGGGAAACATTGCTGCTGATCAGGCTTCTATTGCTTATTACCCCCTGCAAAATAATCAGTTACTTGACCCCATTACCGTCAACCAAATCGAAATCGAGATTACCGTTTGGGACAATGCGGAAGAAGATGGGGATCGAATCAAAGTGATATTAAACAATGAGGTCTTACAAGAGGATTTAACGCTTACAAATGCTGCTAAAATCATGAAGGTCACAATCAACACCTTACAATCAAATATTTTGAAAGTCATTGCGCTTAATGAAGGGAGCATGTCTCCAAATACAGCGTCCATGAAAGTCAGTCATGTGATTTTTGGGCAAGAAACTCAGAATTGGAAATTGAATACCGGGGATACGGCCTATCTTGAAATAAAAGTAAGAAAACAATAACAAAAATAAGAGGCATTATGAAAAATATACAAATAAAGAATATATCCATTAAAATCTATTGTCTTATCTTCTTGATGATCCTTGGCCTGTTTTTCCTCTCTTGTGACGATTCTCCTTCTGGAGGTGATTCTTCACCAACTCCTACCGAATCAAACGAAACCTCAACTAACGAAGAGACCAGCACAACGACGGCAGACAATACAACCATTCCCGTTGAAAATGCAGGGACTAGTGATAGTTCCAGTGATACAGGGAACACGGTTCCAACCCCATCAAAATGTACTCTCGATAAGATAGAAAAAGTGTCATGTCCCATGCTTAATGGAATAAGGAGAACAATCGAAAACCTGTAAAAGTGATGGAAGTTGGTCTGAGCTCACTACTTGCCAAGTGACAGTTTGTGACGATGGCTTTGAATTGTCCGGAAATGCTTGTTTGGCAAAAAAAATTGAAGAGGAACCTGGGTGCGCTATTAATGAAATAACAGATTGTCTCGGAGGCTGTATCACAGAAAGCCTCATAGGAGACAAAACCTGCCATAGCTCGTTAAATTGTTCCCTCTTCAATTATGATGAAGGCGATTGCGCTCAAGATACGACCACTCAGGAATGTACTCCCAATGAAACAGCCAACGTCCCATGTACGGTGCTGAATGGCAACGGCCAAAGAACAAAGACCTGTAAAAGCGACGAAAGTTGGTCTGAATTGGGGGCTTGCCAGATTACTTCCTGTGACAATGGTTTTACTGCTTCTGGAAGTACCTGTGTGGCTGACGTGACAACAGTAAAGGAATGTACTGCAAATGCCAAGGAAGTCGTTAGCTGTACCATTCAGAATGGAACAGGTGAACGCTCCAAAACCTGTGATAACGATGGTATTTGGACCGATTTTGGCGCGTGTCAAATTATCTCCTGTAACGAAGGTTACGAGTTTGAAGGGAACTCCTGCGTAATAAAAAAAGTGACGGAAATTTCATCCAGCGAATGTAATGACACTTATTGTTTGACCCTCTCCCCTCCAATCGTCAAACTCACTAAAAATGGACAAGTCGGATTTAAAGCCAGGGTGACTGACAAAGCCACTGAAAATCTTCTGATTAATGATCTTAGTCAAGAAGATTTTATTGAAGTGGATTGGAAAAGCAGTGATGATGACATCGTTAAAATTGATGATCGAGGCGAAATTTCCAAACTTTCCAGTGGTCCTGCCAGTATTACGGCAACCATGTCTTTTCAAGGAACCACACTGCAAGCGTCTGTTCAAGTGGGCGAAAGTTTTTCCGATATTCAATCCATTGCGATTTCACCCATACGCTTATCACTCGACGTTGAAGGGACTCGTATTTTTAATGTGTATGCCACCGATACACGAGGCGCCCCAACCTCTCTTGATTGTAAAGACGGACTTAAGTGGGAATTCGATGACCGCTATGTCAGCAAACAATCGTCCAACACTGAGTCCGCCCTATTCAAAGGGGTAAAGAAAGGATATACGCTGCTAAATGTCAGTTGTGACGAAATTTACGCGACGCCTGCCACCATTGAGGTCAAACCGCCCGTCACGATACCCCATTAATGATAGCGACTTTGGAACCGATGTCTCTCTGGCTCTTAATCAGGATGAAATCAATATCAGCTCCTATGATATCCAGTACAAAAAAATCATTTATACTTTTTTCAAAGGAATATGGAACAGTGAAGCCCTGGATGGAAACGGAGACTATGGAAAATTCAGTAAAATCAAAATAGACCCCTTAAATGTTCTTCCAAGTACTTGTGCCATTGAAGGGAACAAACTCAGTTGCTGGATTCAGCAAGGAAGTGGACATTGGGTAAAAAGAGAGCTTGATGAGGTCACCCTCTCAGCCTCCTTTAATCAGGCGTCAATCAGTATGGCATCAGGAAACACAGGGTTACTTGGGCTTTTATATTACAAAGATAGCAAAACCTTAAAGTATGCGACGTCCTCAGACGCCTTGAGAGAAACATGGAATATTTCAACGGTTGTGGTGGGAGAAAAAGGCACTCATAACGATTTAACCTACAATGCGAAGGGAGAACCCAGAATCCTCTTTAGAATGAATCAGCATTTGTTTTATGGAGCTTCTGAAACCAACTCTAATAAATGGGAAATTGAAGTCGTTGATGCTTCTGAAGAGGCGGGTTATGGCCTTCACCTTCGAATTGATCAGGACGGTCGTCCCCAAGCAGTTTACATGAAAGGGGGAAGCCTTATTCACACCATTAAACAGGATGGAAGCTGGTTGTCTTCTGTCATTGAATCGTTAGGCAGTATTCAGGATAATGTTTTGGGCTTTGCCGTTGACCGCTTTAACGCCGCCCGTGTTTCTTATTATCATCCAGGAAAAAAAGAACTTCGTTACGCCATTCGCTTACGAGGAGAAGCCCTTGGATTGAGCAATCGCTGGAGAATTGAAGTCCCAAGAGTTGGGTTTAACGATATTGGTAAATACAGCGCTTTGGCTTTAGACCGTTTTGGCAGAGCTCATATCGCGTTTTATAGTCAAGATCAAAAAACCATTGAGTATTACGTTGAGCCTCATTTTCTGGATTATAAAAAACCAATCCCTTTGTCCAAAACTTCTACCAAAGATCTGGTAAGCAACCCTCTTCCCCTTAATACTTCGCCCACTGTCGCGGGGATATCACCTAATAAAAATGTTAAACCCCCCTGGAGTTGGACTCCTCTTGTGACGAATGGTTCGGGACTTTA
Organism: Deltaproteobacteria bacterium TL4; assembly: GCA_051382335.1. GTDB lineage: Bacteria > SAR324 > SAR324 > SAR324 > NAC60-12 > JBBCAX01. The sequence goes on along the minus strand of JBBCAX010000034.1, from coordinate 62,553 downwards.
CCGCTACAAATTGGATCACAGTAATTTGAATGAAGACGCGACCGAAACGTTAGAAACGTTCTTTACACCAGCAACCAATTTAACAGAAGGCACACACACGCTCTATGTCGAGGAAAATATTGAAGGGTTTTGGTCAAAAACCGGATCAAAAGCAATCACCATCGACACCACCGCCCCTACCGCAAAAATTACCTATTCCATCAACCAGACTCTAACAGGCGGAGAAACCCTCACCATCACCGCCACTTTTAACGAGCAAATCAGCGATAGTCCTGTTCCTTCCCTCCGCATCCAGGAACCTTCCCAGACCATTTCAAAACCAATGACTAAAGTAAGTGCCACGGTTTACCAATACGTTCACACAGTTGGAACAGTAAACGGAACGGCTGCTGTCACCCTTCAAAACGCGAAGGATTTGGCGGGAAATGATGTTCAAAGCACTCCGGTCAGCGGAGGAAGTTTCACAATAAACACCGATCCAAGCTCACCTTCCGCGGCTACAATTTCGATTAATAATGGACAAACGACTACCTTTGATGACAGTGTCACCTTAACCCTTGCCGCTCAGGACAATATTGGCGTTACCGGATATTATCTTTCAGAAAACTCACAAACCCCAGCACTTAACGCAAGTGGATGGATCTCAGTGACATCAACAAAGGCCTTTTCCCAAAATGTCGCTTATACCTTTCCCTACAGTAATGGCACAAAAACCCTTTATGCCTGGTTTAAAGACGCGGTTGGAAATATGACAGGGCCGGTAAATGATTCCATTACAGCGACTTTTCGACGTCCGCAAACCATTACCATGATCGATTCTGATCCTCAAGTCGGAGAAATTGGCGGGACACTCACCATTTCAAAAGTCCCGGATGAATCGGAACTAATTGCTTACAACCTTTATTGGGGAACGGACGCGAATACAAAAACCACACTGATTACCCAACTTTCTAAAACAGGCTCCAATCTTTCTTATCTCCTTCCCCCGAACACTGCCATTCCACAAGGAGTAACACATCTACTTGTCTACACCTTATATGGAGAAGGGGAATATTTAACACCAGTCAGTGTTAAACTTGCGGATTCTCAACCCCCCACCCTCAAAGCGGGAGGTGTCAGTTTTGTGGATTTTGACGCGGAGGGAAATCAGGTCGCTGGAAAAATCGCGATCATCAAAGCCAGCGATGAAAGCCATATCACCGGATATAAAGTGTATTGGGGAACGGACGCCACGACCAAACTCTCCCTGTTGACAACGGTTGCGAAAACCAATGACGAATTAAAATATAATCTGCCTCTCAACACCTGGAAACCACCAAGAGCTACGCATTTTTTAGTCTATACTTACAACACTTATGGCGAAATGACAGAAGGCGTCAGTGGCGAAATCACGGACAATAACGCCTCTGGAAATCTAGCGCCACCAGTACCAACTGAAACAGCGGTCAGTGTTGCGTTCACGGATACTGACCGTAATCAAAACGAACTGGCAGGAACGGTTACTATCACCAAATCCACTGATGAAACCTATATTTCTCACTATGCTCTCTATTGGGGCTCAAATGCCACTACCAAACTCAGTGGACAAACCGCTATTGCTACTTTAGCGGCAACCGGTTCCAATGTCACGCATACCATTTCAGAAAACACCTCACTGCCGACAGGAGCCACCCACTTACTGGTCTTTACACAAAATTCCGGAGCGGAAATGAGTACTGGGGTCAATGTTACTATTGGTGATCAACCATTTACTGCTGTTAGTGTCTCATTCACGGATACGGACGGAAACAAAAATGAATTAGCTGGTGCTGTTACCATCACCAAAGCTACTGATGAAACTTTTGTGACTCACTACGCCCTCTACTGGGGTTCAGGTGCCAGCACCAAACTGAGTGGGCAAACCGCTATTGCTACGTTGGCGGCAACCGGTTCCAATGTAACGCATACCTTTTCAGCAAATACTTCACTGCCTACCGGAGCCACCCACTTACTGGTCTTTACACAAAATAACACTGTTGAAATGACAACAGGAGTGAGTATGAAAATCGCCGATATCTGCCCAAGTTGTATTCCTGACACAGGACAAACGACTTCCTATACTACGACCTTTGGTGAAGATCACGATTATAGTATTAATCCACCCTCCTATACCTACAATGGGAACGGAACTATTACGGATAACGTAACTGGTTTAATGTGGCAAAAGGAAGACGATAATAGCACACGTACATGGTCAAATGCTGGGAGTTATTGTAGTGCATTGACACTGGGTTCTCATTCAGACTGGCGACTCCCTACAGTAAAAGAACTAATGTTGATCGTCAATAACGCGCTTGTGAACCCTGCCATTAATTCAACCTATTTTCCTAATACCAAGTCGTCGTACTATTGGTCGTCCACTACCTACGCTTACGGTACGAGCTCTGCGTGGAGCGTGAACTTCTACTATGGTCACGTGTACGGCTACGATAAGACTAATACGTACTATGTCCGTTGCGTCCGAGGAGGCTTGTGAGTCGGTTATTTGGTTATTTGGAAATTTGATTATTTTTTTAAAATGGCGGAGCCTGAAAATTTTTTTTTACATTTTGACGATAGCTCTGAAAAATGGGGGAATTCCCATAAATTAAAGGAATCAATACAATTTGAAAGAGAAAGACTTATGATGAACTCAGAGAAATTAGTTTTACAATATGAAGACCTTAAAACAAAAGAACCTGATACCATCCTGCTGATGCAGGTAGGTGCTTTCATGCAGTTGATGAATGAAGACGCTAAAACGCTATCACAGCTGACAGGTCTGAAATTAAAAATGGGGGGAACCCCTGAAAAACCCTATGTGACAGGAGGCTTTCCCAAATCAGGACTGGATGCGTATATAGGCAAACTATTACGAGCTGGACAGTCTGTGGCGATTGCATTTCAGGACGAAAACAAGACCCGAATTGTTTCTGAGGTCATTCGACTTAAGGCTTCCACATAATGGCTTATTACGAAAACTTACCCCTTTATAAAAAAACAATGGAGTTAGCGGTTTTGACTGAACAAATTGTAAAAGATTTTCCTCGCTCCCATAAATACGCCTTGGGGCAGGATCTTCGGAATTTGTCCCGAAAATTGGTGACGTTGGTCATTCAAGCAAACTCTCAATTTGAAAAATACCAGGCATTGACCCAATTACGGGATTGCAGTGAGGAAAACCAAAACTCAGAGAAGTTTTCGCAGCGGACTTTAGAGACAGAGTTATTCATCATTTGCTGGTTCCTCATTTGGAGCAAATTTGGGAACCAAAGTTTATTGATGATTCTTACGCCTGTAGAAAAAACAAGGGAACTCATGCTGCGGTTGAGCGGTTACGTTCCTTTATGCTTCGTGTCACAAAAAGCGGGAAAGTGACCGCATGGTTTCTACAGTTGGATATACGGAGTTTTTTTATGAGTATTGATCGGGAAATCCTGCTTGATATCATTCAAAAGCATTTAAAAGAGGAATCGTTGTTACAAATGACAAAGATAATTCTTCAACATCCCTGTATAGAAAACTACACTTATCGAGGTGTCCCTGACTTGTTAGATAGGGTTCCACCTCATAAGTCGCTCTTTCATACTTTACCAGGGAAAGGCTTGCCCATTGGTAACTTAACTTCTCAGTTTTTTGCTAATATCTATCTCAATGAGCTGGATCAATACGTAAAACACCGCCTAAAATGCCAGTTTTACGTGAGGTATATGGACGATTTTATTCTACTAGACCCCTCAAAAGAACGCTTGTTCCACATGAAAGAGTCTATCGAAGTGTTTCTCAACCAAAAACTGACTTTGACCTTGAAACCTGGAGTGATCCTAAAACGAGTGAGTGAAGGGTCTGATTTTTTGGGATATATTGTCAGACCCGGTTATACCCTTGTTCGGAACAGGGTTGTGAGTAACATGAAGCTGAAACTCATCTCTCTTGAAAAACAAATTGTTTTTCAAAACAAAATAAAAAGACAGGGGGATAGGCCGTCAATAAAACAAAGTAAAACATTTATTAGTTGTGTTTCGGCTACACCCCCCTCCGATGAGGTCTCAGAAGTGTTACAGTCTGTTATGATTGATTTGTCTTTGGAAAACAGAAACGCTGTTCGACAAACACTGGCTTCTTACATTGGACACTTTAAACACGCTGATGCCTCTCAATTGACCCAAGCTATTTGGGGAAAAAATCCTTGGTTGAACCATCTGTTTTTATTGGATAAACAAAATCAGTTACGTCCTCTCTATGAACCCCCTTATATTCCAAAAAAATTTAAAAACCAATATTATTGGTTTTCTGGTCGTTACAAAACATTTTTCATTTTTTTTCAGGTGGGTCAATACTATGAATTATATGACGAAAGGGCGATACAGGCTTCGAAATTATTAAATCTGAAAATGGAAGAAGGAAAGCGAGGATTTCGAGGACAATGCGGATTTCCCAAAAGATTGTTAAAACATTTCAAAAAGCGAATATTAGCGCATGGCTACTCGTACATTGTCGTTGATGAAGAGGGGTATTACAGTTCAGGTTTAAAGAAACGAGTCATCACCGAAAAAGTGTTGTTTCCTGCCAATAAACAAGAACACTTGAATTAATAAAAAACTTTGAAAAGGAGAAGAAAATGAAAAAATATATCTGTTGGATGGGGCTATTTTTATTTTTGGTCAACGTGGTTTATGCCGCTTCTTTTACAGACAATGCAGATGGAACAGTAACCGATAATGAATCAGGATTGATATGGCAAAAAGCAGATGATAACACCGCTCGCAATTGGGAAACCGCCTTGACTTATTGTGAAGGCTTGACTTTAGGTGGCAGAACCGATTGGCGGCTCCCCAGTAAAAACGAACTGCAATCCATTGTTGATTATTCTGTCTATAGTCCTGCCATTAATTCAACCTATTTTCCTAATACCAAGTCGTCGAACTATTGGTCGTCCACTACCAGCGCTAGCTATACGAGCTATGCGTGGTACGTGTACTTCTACAATGGTTACGTGGACGGCTACTATAAGACTAATACGAACTATGTCCGTTGCGTCCGAGGAGGCTTGTGAGTTGATTATTTGATTATTTGGGAATTTGATTATTTAAAAAAGCGGGGTACAGGGGCTTGCCCCTTGTCGAATTTTTTTTAAATTCAGACAAAGGGTTTTGCCTTAAAGTTTTCACAATTTATAAACAACACAGGTACTTCAAATGATGGGGATTGAAGTCAATATTAACCAATCTAAAATCAACTGTATTATTAGCAGCATTATTGTTTGTACAATAATGCTCCTGAATGCGTGTGCTGATGAACTAGATTCAGAGGAATGTGAAACAGGACAAGCTGTTGTTGATAATGTGGTTGAGACGTTCACGCCAGTGTACGGTGAGAGAACAAGGGGCGTGCTGGATATTATGCTGTTGGTCCAGAAGTTTATCCAATGCACATTCAAAATATTGTTCATCTTGCGATGGAAACCATCTATCATGATGAGGTTCAACAAAAAACAGCAAAAGAAGAAATCAAAAAAATCTTAAATGGTCAAATTAGCTATGTTGAACAACATATTCATAATACCTATAATCAATACGCTGCAAGGCTGCTATTAGATAAAGTAAACGATAATCCCTCTTTTTCTCTTGAAGATTATTACTCATACCAAAGAGAGCTTGTTGAACTAGGGGTAAATGATATGGAAACCAAAAAATCTGTCGTAAGCGACGAGCTTTTATCCTCTATTAAAACTGTGAAGCCATTATCTTCTACTGAAATTGATAAATACATCGAAATCCTTGAAAACATCATAGAAATGGTTTTTGCCAAAATGAATTGAGGGGGATTATTCCCTTAAACCGTCCTCTTTGACTATGTCAAAATCAGCATCCTGCAGGAAGAGAATTATGAAAATTTCATCCATTTACCTTTTCTTTTTGATCTTCTCTATAGCCTTTGTTTTGGTTGCAACTATAACAATAAAGAGAAAAGCCCCCCATCATTATTGGTCGTCTACTACTCTGCATAGCGAGGATAATAATGAGAATGCTAAGACTATAAGTTTCTTTGATGGTACGTTCATTTGAACTTATTTAATAAAAAAAGAATTAATTTTTATTGCACAGCATTGGGTTAGTACCCCACTCTCTTGGGAGTTTAGTCCGTAAACACCCCGTTTTCGCATACCGAATATTTTGCGTTAGCGAGACCGTATGCGGTGGGGGATTTTATTGAAAATAATAAGCCAAATCAAAGTAGAAATATGAAAAACATAAATATACTAATTATAATTTTCACTTTCTGTGGAAGTATGATCTTTACTCATGGTTGTGATAACACATCAGGAAAAGATGATTCTGAAAAAAAAGGGACTTCTAATATAGAAGAAAGCAAAGAAACAGATAATTCAGAAGCGACTCACCCTGAGGACTCGGACACTTCATCACAACAAGAGGCCTCTCTTGAAATCCTGAAAGGCATCTTTTTAGACAGTCCGGTGGATGGAGTGGTCTATGTCTCAGGAGGACAAAGAGGAAATACTGATGAATATGGTACCTTTTATTACGAGGAAGGAAACAGAGTCCAATTTTCGGTAGGAGGCATTGTACTTGGTGAAGGGGAAGCAAAATCTACTGTTACACCTGTAGACCTAGTAGAAAACGCAACCGACGCATCCAATCAGGCCGTCACCAATATTGCGCGGTTTCTACAAACTCTGGATGATGATGGCGATCCTACAAATGGGATTACGATCACTCCCGCTGTTGTTATCGCCATTGAGAACGTTGCGGAAACGATAAACTTTAACGTACCTCCTGAAATTTTTGAAGCGGATAATACGGTACAGTCAGTGGTTATAGCTGTCTCAAAAGAAACAGCGTTGACAGGTGGAAAACAAACCCTTGTTTCCAGTGAAGAAGCAACCGCTCACCTTAATAACAGCATTACTGAAATAGAACAGAATTCAGATAATCATCCCCCCCCTCAAAATGCCGCAGTTAGCGTTTCTTATACTGATCTTGATCCAGATGGAGGTGAACTTGGAGGATTTCTGTCAATTACTAAAGCCAGTGACGAAAGCGATGTTACACATTACGTTCTTTACTGGGGGACGAGTTCTAACAAGAAGCAAGGTGCTAAACCAATTTCTACTATCGTTAAAACCGGAAGCAATTTAACGCATACCTTCCCAGATAATACAACAATACCATCAGAAGCGACTCACCTTTTGGTATTTACTAAAAACGCAAATGGAGAGATGGGGATAGGAGTGAATGTGGCTATTACTGATTTAGGAGTACCAACTCATAGTGCGATCAGTATGTCCTTCACAGATACAGACTTTGAGGGTGGAAAGTTGGCTGGAAATGTAGCAGTCACTAAAGCCAGTGACGAAAACGATGTTACACATTACGTTCTTTACTGGGGATCGAGTAGTTCCTCCAAGCAAAGCCTTACTCCAATTACTACTATAGAAAAAACCGGAAGCAATTTAACGTATACCTTTCCAAATAATACAACAATACCATCAGAAGCGACTCATCTTTTGGTATTTACAAAAAATGCCGATGGAGAAATGGGCACTGGGATCAACGTGGCTATTACTGACTTAGGGGTTCCAATAAACGCCGCAGTAAGTGTGATCTTCAATGATACTGATCTCGATGGCGGCCAGTTAGCTGGCGATATAACGATTATCAAAGCCAGTGACGAAAGCGATGTTACACATTACGTTCTTTACTGGGGGACGAGTTCTACAGCAAAACAAAGTACATCCGAAATCACCTCCCTGGCTGTAACAGGAAGTAATGTGACTCACCCATTTAGCTTGGATACCTCCATTCCCTCAGGAGCAACCCATTTACTGGTGTTTACAAAAAATACTGATGGCGAAATGGGCACGGGGATCAACGTGGCTATTACTGACTTGGGAGTTCCCACAAGTGCCGCCTCTAGTGTGGCTTTTACTGATACTGATTTAGATGGCAGCCAATTAGCTGGTGATGTCACAATGACTAAGGCCAGTGACGAAAACGATGTTACACATTACGTTCTTTACTGGGGATCGAGTAGTTCCTCCAAGCAAAGCCTTACTCCAATTACTACTATAGAAAAAACCGGAAGCAATTTAACGTATACCTTTCCAAATAATACAACAATACCATCAGAAGCGACTCACCTTTTGGTATTTACAAAAAATGCCGATGGAGAGATGAGCTCTGGGGTCAACGTGGTTATCATTGAAGCCGTTTCACCCTGCACAGACCTCAGTGTAACCTTTACCGACACCGATATTAATGTTCGGAGACTGAGTGGAGAAGTAAGAATTTTCAAAGCCAGTGATGAAAGTGATATAACCCACTACGTTCTCTATTGGGGGATTAATAGTACCACGAAACAAAGTTCTACCGCAATTAGCTCCATTGCAAAAACAGGAGGTAATTTATCATACAGTTTTGATGCTAATACACCGATTCCCTCAGGAGTAACCCACCTGTTAGTTTTCACCGAAAATGATGAAGGTGAAAATAGGATATGTGCAAACGCTCCTATTGTTGATGTTGGTATTTACGGTTATCATATTCCTGATACTGGACAAACGATCGGTTATACACAAACGTTTGGAGAAGATCATGATTATTTATATAACGAACTTTCTTACATAGATAATAGTGACGGAACTATCACAGATAAGATAACAGGATTAATGTGGCAACAAGGTGAAAATAGCTTTAGAGAACCTTGGTCATACGCTTCGGAAAGCTATTGTGCCAATTTAACCTTGGCGTCTTATTCAGATTGGCGTCTTCCAACTAAGAAAGAACTCATGCGTATAATAAATTATGGAATGTACGAGCCTGCCATTGATACAATCTTTTTTCCCACTTCCGTATCCTCCGCTGTTTGGTCTTCAACCGTTGATTCTAACGATTCAAATAATGTTTTTGCTGTTTCATTAGGTTATGGATATGTATTTTCAGGCAGTAAGACTTCCGAGATGTATATAAAATGTGTTCGTAAACCCTCAAATTTAACTTTTTCTTATAATGATAATGGTGATGGTACCATTACAGATAATTTTTCAGAATTGATGTGGCAAAAAGAAGATGACAACACAAAAAAAAATGGGGAAAGCTCGCTGAGTTATTGTGAAAATTTGAGTCTGGGAGGAGAAACGGATTGGCGTCTTCCAAACATTAAAGAGTTGGAGTCAATCACGGATGACTCAAAATACAATCCAGTGATAAATACCACATATTTCATAAATACAAAATCAGATAAGTATTGCTCTTCCACTACCAGAGCCAACAACATCCGCCTATACTCATGGCATGTGAATTTCAGCAACGGAGAGGTTCATGACCATTGGAAAAGCAATAATGAATGTTATGTCCGTTGTGTCCGTGGTAGTGGTGAAAGCAATGTTAGTTTTCCTGTTCATACTGCAAATAGTGTAGCTTTTTTAGATACAGATACTGATGTTGGAGAATTAGGAGGACGCGTAACAATTAAAAAAGCCAGTGACGAAAGCAATATTACTCATTATGTACTTTATTGGGGATCAGATACGACAACAAAAGCAAATAGTATCCCAATTTCCACTTTATCCGCTACAGGAAATAACCAGACTTTTGATTTTGATAATACATCAATTCCATCTGGATCAACCCATTTACTCGTTTTTACCAAAAACACTAGGGGCGAAATGGCAAGAGGTGTTAATGTGATCATTTTTGATAATGGTCGTCATGGATATTATATTCCTGATACAGGACAAACCATTTCCTATACCTCAACTTTGGGTGAAGACCACGATTACTTACTCAATGAACCTTCATATACTGATAATGATGATGGAACTATTACCGATAATATCACAGGATTAATATGGCAAAAGGAAGATGATAACACTAAAAGAACATGGTCAGAAGCTCAAGATTATTGTAATAGCCTGAACTTGGCATCCTTTTCTGATTGGCAACTGCCAAGTAAAAAAACGTTGATGCGTATTGTGAATTACAGGACTTATAATTCCAGCATCAATGAGGCCTATTTCAGTAAAACGAAGTCTTCTGATTATTATTGGACAGCTTCTAACTATATTGCATTTAGCAATACAGCCTGGGTTATTGATTTTGGTTCCGGAGTTGTATATAGCTCACATATGTCGCTGAATAACTATGTTCGGTGTGTTCGCAATGGAGTAAGTGAGTTTACGTTGTTTACCGATAATAGTGATGGTACTGTTACAGATAACCTTTCAGGGTTGATGTGGCAGAAAGAAAACGATTACTATACAAAAATATCATGGGGGGAATCTTTAAGTTATTGCGAAAACTTAAGTCTGGGTGGGAAAACGGATTGGCGTCTTCCAAACATTAAAGAATTGGAGTCCATAACTAATGACTCCGAATTTAATCCTGCAATCGAATCTACTTATTTTCCTAACACTTATTCATCAAAATACTGGTCATCTACAACATTCATATTTACCGCTGGAATGACTCAATCTTGGTTTGTGGACTTTTACTATGGTTTTGTGGAGCGTTCAGAGAAGACCGACACGAATCATGTCAAGTGTGTTAGAGGAGGACATAATGGTGTTGTTGTTGATGTTGGTGTTCCATCTCATAATGCCACCAGCGTGGTATTTGTTGATACAGATACCGATGCTGGAGAGTTAGGCGGAAGCGTAACAATTACAAAAGCCAGATATGAGAGCGATATTACACATTATGTACTTTATTGGGGATCAAGTGCGACTACAAAAGTAAACAGCACTCCGATCACAACTCTTGCCGCTTCTGGAAGTAACCTAAGTTTTGATTTTGATACGAACACGTCCATTCCTTCTGGATCAACCCACTTACTTGTTTTTACAAAAAACAACAATGGCGAAGGTCCTTGGGTTAGTGAAGCAATTCACGATTTTACAGGACATATTCCGAAAGCAGAACAAGAGCTCTCAGATGCTTCAGAGAATAGAATGTCTTATACAGACAATAAAGATGGAACCGTTACTGATAATGTCACAGGACTGGTGTGGCAAAAAACAAATGCTACAAATACACCAACAATGTCGGATGCTGTAACTTATTGTGAAAACCTCGAATTATCGTTCTACTCAGATTGGCGAGTGCCCTCCAAAAAGGAACTGATTCGAATTATTATTTATAACAAAGAATTAAGATACGATGAATCTTATTTCAACTTTTTAGATACCGGTAATTATTGGTCAAATACAAGTTATGCGAATAATCAGGATTTGGCTTGGGATGTTTCTTTCAGAGATGGTTCCGTCGGTAGTCGGTCATGGGGATTTAAACATGGTGTGAGGTGTGTTCGCGGTTACTCAAATACGGATTCCTCATTTTTAGATAATGGTGATGGAACTATTACTGACAATTTTTCTGAACTGATGTGGCAAAAAGAAGATGACAATACATTAAAGAATCGTGGAAATGCGTTGAGCTATTGCGAAAATTTGAGTCAGGGTGGAAAAACTGATTGGCGTCTTCCAAACATCAAAGAGTTGGAGTCTATCACGGATGACTTAAACTACAATCCAGCAATCAATACTTCATTTTTTCCTAATACAAAATCTTCATACTATTGGTCCAAAACTAATTATTATGACTACGATCCTATTAGTAAAAATACAGTCGAAATAGTATGGTTTGTTAATTTTCAAAATGGAGAAGTAAAATCGGAGAATAATATAAGCATGTATGTTCGGTGTGTTCGATGATTATGGCAAAAAGAAGATGATAACACCGCTCGTAATTGGGAAGCCGCCTTGACTTATTGTGAAGGCTTGAGTTTAGGTGGTAAAAGCGATTGGAGGCTCCCCAGTAAAAACGAACTGCAATCCATTGTTGATTATTCTGTCTATAGTCCTGCTATTAATTCGACCTATTTTCCTAATACCAATTCCTCGGGCTATTGGTCGTCTACTACTTACGCCGGTGACACGAGCTACGCGTGGAGCGTGGGCTTCAGCGATGGCTACGTGAGCTACTACGATAAGTCCTATAACAACTATGTTCGCTGTATCCGAGGAGGCTTGTGAGTTGATTATTTGGGAATTTGATTATTTAAAAAAGCGGGGTACAGTGGCTTGTCCCTTGTCGAATTTTTTTTTATGAGGGACAGGGTATCCCGCTTTGTTTCTTCTCGTTCCCAAGCCACAGCTTGGGGGCATGGTTCAAATCCAGGTCACCTTTTCGTGGTTGCGTCTAGCTTCGGCCAGAGGTAGCCTCGGGTTTCGCCCCGAGGAAATGAGTCTTATGTTGAAGATTTGCATTATCAGGCAAGGATGGTGGAATCTTCTTATGACATGGGAAAGCTTGAAGGCAGAAAAGAAGGCAGAGCAGAAATCGCCATCAACCTCCTCAAAATGGGGACTCTTTCTGAGGAACAGATTGCTCAGGTTTCGTGTTTACCTCTTGTACAGATCAAGGAATTACTCACTCAAAAGAAAAAAGAAGACCTGTCCCCAAATTCTTTTTTTCAAAAATAAACCATCTGCTTAAAAAAACGCTTGTCTGAAAAGGGCTTATGACCGATCAAGAACTCAAAGAACTGGTTGCCAGCTTGGCAATCGCCCAAAAAGAAACCGACCGTCAACTCAAGGAAACCAGCCGTGAGATGAAGGAAAAAACAGCGGAAACCGACCGACAACTCAAGGAAACCGACCAACAACTCAAGGAAACCAGCCGTGAGATGAAGGAAAAAACAGCGGAAACCGACCGGCAACTCAAGGAAAAATTTACTGAAACCGATCGACAGCTCAAAGAAACCAGCCGTGAGATGAAGGAAAAAACAGCGGAAACCGACCGACAGCTCAAGGAAACCGACCAGCAACTCAAAGAAAAATTTGAGAAAACCGACCGTATCGTCAAAGAATTGTCAAAAAATATCGGAGGCTTGAATAACAAGTTTGGCACCTTCACCGAAGGGATGGCGTTTCCCTCCATCTCGAAAATCATGACAGAGCGCTTTGGGATGGATACCTTTCTGACCCGTCTCCGCAAAAGAAAAGAGGGAAAGAACATGGAAGTGGATGCGGTGGCTTATGCGAATGGCACGGTGAATGAGTTGTATGTGATTGAAGTCAAAAGTCGTCTGGAACAACGGGATCTGGACCAAACGCTGGAGATCCTGAAAAACTTCCGGATGTTTTTTCCGGAGTTTTCCGACAAAACAATCCGGGGAATGGTCGTTTATGTGGATACTGAGTCTTCCGTGAGAGAGGACGTTCTGCAATCGGGGCTGTATCTGGCCTCCATCCATGATGAAGTGTTTTCCCTCGAAACTCCCGCCAACTTTGCGCCCAAAACCTTCTGATTAGCCTGTCTCTGGCCGCGAGACTTTCTACCGTGTTTTTAGACTCAGCAGGGGTGAGAACTTCGGCATGGTTCAATTGGCTACTCGTTTAATCCGGGACACCTTGATGGTAGGCCGGAACTACGTGTCCGGCAAACTTAACGCTCAGAAAAGCGGGGCATGTAATCCCCGCCTACCATTTTTCCATTTAATTTCAATAAGTTTACATGGAAACCAAACTATAGTGTTTCAGAAAAGTATTTTGGGCTGGGAGTGAGGGCGTCCCGCCCTCCGGTGAGGGCAAGAGGTCCTCATTCCCAGGAAAAAACTTATCTATAGACGTTCACTTAAATAATTGCACAATAAATGAGGATGGTAGCCTCGGGTTTCGTCCCGAGGAACAAGGAACTATAGACGTTCACTTAAATAATTGCACAATAAATGAGGATGGTAGCCTCGGGTTTCGTCCCGAGGAACAAGGAACTAGCAGCCCCTGGGACGAAACCCAGGGCTACCGTAACCTGATTAAAATGAATTTATTTAAATGACAACCTATAGCAGCCCCTGGGACGAAACCCAGGGCTACCGTAACCTGATTAAAATGAATTTATTTAAATGACAACCTATAGAATACTATAGCACCATTGGTTAAGACAAGATTATGCTTTTTTTTTCTTGCATTTACTTCGTATGCGTACTATATGTATGCGTAATTTACTTTGGAGTATAATCCATATCCGAAGTATAATTAAGGAAAGATTTAATCATGAATGAAACATCGATTGTGATGAGCGGTGTTTTTTCATTTTTCATCAAAGAATATTCAAGAGGCAGAAGCAAAATGGTCGATCCAACCAATTGTATCTATTATTTAATATACCGCTCGTCTTTAATTGCGACATCCGCCTTAAAGAAGGAATTTGCAAATGCCGGAGTCGGCAGCATCAAGCCTGCCTATCTTGGGGTTTTATTATCATTGTGGAATGAGGATAACCTTCAAGTGGCAGATCTCGGAAGGCGGGCGGGTTTGGAGCCTTCGAGCATGACGGGGCTTTTGGATCGAATGGAGCGGGATGAGATTATTCTACGTCAAGCCGATCCTAATGATCGCAGAGCTCTACGTATTGGTTTAACTCAAGCAGGGCGTCAAGCCGAAGAGACCGTCATGAACATTGTGAATAAAACTTTTGCGAAACTGACGCAAGGCATTCCGGAAGCAGATCTTTCTAAAATGAGGGAAGTGCTCCATCAATTTTTAAAGAATACTCCAGAAGAGAAGAGTGAGTTTTAGGTGATTAAAGGTATGGGGGTTATGTTCTGGCATGAGCACAGAGCGACATAACGAGCATGGAATATGTTTTTTACTAGAGGTAATAATGACAAAAAGAATAGCAGGCTGTGATTTGGGAAAAGCCTCCGCCAGCTTCGTGATTGCTAACGTTAACGAGGATGGGTCTCTGGAGTTTGAAGATATTGAATATCGGCTTCATGAGGGAAAGCCCTTTGACGTATTTCAACAATGGTATCTTGAAAAAGGGATCGCCCATTGTGACGCTTTAGGCGCAACAGGTGTTTATGCGGATGAATTAAAGGCACCTGCCTTGATTTTACCTGAAGATTCGTGCCAAGAAGCCGCTCTGGAATTAGACCAAGATTTGGAAGACACCTTAAATTTGGTAAGTGTTGGCGCAAGAGGTTATGGTATTCTTTCCAGAAATTCAAACGCCTCCACCTCAGGGGCAAATTCGTCTAAATCCTATCATTACCAGTATTTAGATAACGACAAATGTTCGTCCGGTACAGGCGAGAATATTCAAAAAATTGCGGGACGTTTTGGCTTAAGTATTGGGGAAGCCGATGAGTTAGCTCAAGCCGCTGAATCGAGCATTCCGATTACCGCACGCTGTTCTGTTTTCGCAAAAAGTGAAATGACACATTTCGCCAACCAAGGTAAGCCCACACCAGATCTGTTCCGCGGCTATTTCACCTCGGTCGCAAGAAATACCAGAGCCTTGCTGGCACGTAACCAAGTCGAGGGACCGGTCTATTTAATAGGTGGGTGTACCCAAATCCAGTCGTTTAAGGATTCCTTTGAAAAAATATTAGGACAAAAAGTTCACTTGCCGAAAAACTTTCTTTCATTTGAAGCGGTAGGTGCGGCAAGTATTGCGGCAGAGCAAAGCCGGAAGTCGCTTTTAGGCGCACTTCCAGAAGACCCACAGGATATTATTGAATTTCGAAAGAAACGTTTTCCCGTTTTAGAACCGGCTCACCTATGGAAAGATCAAGTCACCATCATGGAAGCAGAGGAGCCGACAGCGGACTGGACTAAACAAGCGGCAATTTTAGGATTGGACTTGGGATCCACAGGCGCAAAAGCGGTTTTGATTTCGATTGAAACCGGGAAACCGATATTGGATGTGTATGACCGAACCAAAGGAAATCCGGTAGATGCCAGTCGCCGATTAATACAGGCAATTCTCAAGCAAGGACAACCTGATGTCCGGGCCGTGGGGGTAACAGGCTCAGGACGAGAAGCGGTCGCGACTTTGCTGCGAGCGGTATTTCCTGAATCGACACCGATTATTGTGTTGAATGAAATTGTTGCTCATGCGACTGCCGCAATTTTATGTGACCCCGATCACGGGAAAGACTTGACCGTGATTGAAATTGGGGGTCAAGACGCGAAATATATCCGTGTCAGTGGCGGGCGGATTATTGAAAGTGATATGAATAAAGCCTGTAGTGCGGGAACCGGTTCCTTTTTGGAAGAGCAAGCGGTATTTTATGATGTGAATAACATTCAGGAGTTTATTGATTTGGCTCAGAAGGCGAATCGCCCCCCTGACTTGGGGCAGATGTGTACGGTTTATGTTGCCGACGCTGCCTCACAAGCGCTAAAAGATGGGTTTGAGTTGGGCGACATTTTTGCGGGCTTTCAATATTCTGTGATTCACAATTATCTCAATCGTGTGATGGGACAGCGCACGCTCAGTCAAAAGATCTTCTTTCAAGGGAAACCCGCGTCAAATGCATCGCTGGCATGGACTTTAGCCGCGGTTTCCGGAAAGCCCATCATTGTGCCTCCAAATCCGGGCGCCATGGGAGCCTGGGGCATTGGACTTTGCATTCGTAAGCAAGTCAGTCGCCAGGAATTGACCAACGCCCCCTCCTTGGATCTGGATAAAATCCTGCAGGCCAAGATCACGGAGCGTTCAGAATTTCAATGCAACGACGCAAAGTGCCAGACGCTTTGTCCGATTGAACGAACGACGATCACGGTAGGAAACGAAAAACGAATTGCCATCTCCGGAGGCGCTTGTCCCAAGTATGAAGTGTCAACAAAAACCTTGGCCAAACTGGAAAAAGAGGCACCCAATCCTTTTGAATTGAGAAATCAATTGATTGCCAGCTTTATACAAAGCACCTCAGAAACTCCTGAGGTTGGTATTCCTTTGACAGGACCCCTTACCGGTTACGTTCCTTATTTTGTTACCTTCATCCAGGAATTGGGTTTGTCCGTCAAACTTTTGAAATCCGGTTCCGAATCTTTGGCTTTAGGGGAACAATTATGTAACAGCTTTGATTCTTGCGGACCCGCAAAAATCGCTCATGCGATTTGTAATACAGACACTCCCTTTTTGTTTTTTCCTAAAATTATGGATATTGGCGACAGTGAAGGACCTGGTGGCCAAACCTGTGTCACCGAGCAAGCCATGCCGGAAATTGTTCAGCAGTCCCTGAAAACACGGGGTAAAAAAGTTCAGGTGATTCGACCTAAACTGTCGTTAGTCCGTGGGCTGGAAAATTTTGACTTGTTGACAGAACTTCGTAATGCCGCGATCGCCTTGGGGGTTGATCCTGATAAAGTTCGCCCTGCGCTGCAAGCCGCGATAAGAGCACAAAATAAATATGAAAAAGCACTCAAGAATATTGGAGAACGGACCCTGCGTTATGGTCGGGAAAACAAGCTGCCGTTAGTGCTGGTTTGTGGCTCATTACACGTCGTTCATGACCCGTCGGTCAATGCGACGATTCCGCATTTATTACGACAAAACGGAGCCCTTGGTATTCCGATGGACTGTTTTCCTATTGATTCTAAAATAGGAAAAATGACAAAAGCGTACTGGGGCGATTCCAATCGGTTTTTAAGAGCGGCAAGTCATTCCAGAAATCTGAGGGATGTGTTCCCGTTATTGATTTCCTCCTTCGGCTGTGGACCTGCTTCGTTTACGGAACAAGTGTTTCAAGCCCTGCTTGAAGGCTATCCTCACACCATCCTGGAAAGCGATGGTCATGGAGGAACCGCGGGATTCATTACTCGGATCCAGGCCTTTTTGCAGTCCGTGAAACAGTTCAGGGAAGAGGAGGCCTCAACTCCACTTCCTGATAACCAGAACATCCTTGCTTATGTCGAACATTCCTCCAGAAAAATGGTCTCCATGGATTCAAAGGTAAAGTATGTTTTCTTAAGCGGTGTGGATTATCTGGGACCTTTATTTGCCTCTGTTTACCGATCTTACGGGTATGACGCGGATGTGGCGCCTCCTCTGGGTGATGAAAATTTTGCGTGTGGCAAGCAAGATTGTTCCGGAAAAGAATGTCTGTCCTATCAAATGCTCTGGGGGGCGTTCCGTGAATATTTGGAGAAAAATCCACCTCAAAAAGAAACACGGTTGATGCAAATCACAGGACAATCCTGCCGAGCAGGAATGTTTGATGTTAAAGACAAAATCAATGTAGAAAAAATGGGATTGCATGATCGGGTATTTGTGCAATCCCTGAAAATCGCAGGTCCCGCTGGAATGTCCGTAAAAATCTGGACTGGACTGACCGCACTGGATTTAATCCGACAACTGCAACTCTATCACATGGCCGTAGAGAGTCGCAAAGGAGAAGCGGAAGCGCTTTATCATTATTACAGCAAAAAAATCATCGGCTTGGCGGAACAGCGCGTCTTAGAAGGAGTTGCGGCACCGATGCAAATGGGTTGGAATTGGATGGCCCTCAAAAGGCTGTTGAAGCAAGCCTCTCAAGACTTTGCCCGCTTGGAAAGAAAAAAGCCCAAAGGCAAATCCTATCGTACTGTTTTTGTTTCAGGTGATTTATTGACCAAGGCCAACGATTTTGCCAACAATGGACTGTACCGCCATTTAAGCGATCGTGGTGTTCGCATTGTCGTAGAGCCGGTCTGCGATTTTATGGAATTTCTGGCACGTCAACAACCTCCTCTGTTTTTTGGAAGATCCAGCCGTCCAACAAAAAACAGGTTGTTCCTTATCAACATGACGTTCATTCGGAATGAGCTTTATGGCTTGGTAAGAAAACAACATCCTTGGATCCCTCAACCGGAAGTGAAAGCAGCGATCGAAAAGACCAAGCTGGTCCTGGATGCTTCAACCAACGGCGGTTCGGCCTTAGCGGTGGGCAGTGTTCTTCACCAATGGGGCAAGAAGGTGTATGACGGTATTGTGATGACCAGTTGCTGGGGTTGTGATAACGGATTGATTGAAGAAAGTTTATTACGTCATCAGAAAGAGGTTCCCTTCTTGTTTTTCTATGATGATGGAACGCCTCTCGATGAACGTCGAGTGAATAGCTTTGCTTTCCGGCTTCACCGTAATCCCGAAAAAGGCGAGGCCACAAAACGTGTGATGAAAGAAAAGCTTTCCGCATAAGCTCCAGAAACCTGAGTTTTTACACTTCTCACGCTCCCGTTTTCTAGAGTTTGTCTTTAGGACGGGAGCGAAAGTTCATAGGGTTTAAGAGGGGGTTGTTTTCTGTAGTTACAGGAGCGTGCGGTTCTGTCAAGGTGGCCAGTTCTTTTAAAATCACCCCCGCGTTTTTTAAAAGAGGAAATCGCATCAGGCCTAGGTATTCAATACTGCTGTCGAGATCTTTCCACGGAAAGAAAACAGTTTCCGGCCAAGGTGTTGAGCACAAAAGCAGTAAGGTTTTCGCGCCAAAGGTTTTTAAGGTCATAGACTCGGGCTGTTGACTTTCCAATACCCTCACAAAATGTCGCATACGATAAGCTTGATGGGAACGAAGTGCCTCCGAATGAAGAGCCATGACTTCTCCAACCTGCTTCATGAAGGCACGGATTTGTTTGGCCCAGGATTCTTTTTGATCCATTGCGGCTTGTAAGGACCAATAGTGTGCCTGCTGCTGGAAAGGCGGGAACCAGGTGTTGCTTACATAAGATTCCCATTCCTCGACTTGCGTTACGTATTGACGCGCTTCTTTAAGGTGGTCCACAAAAGAAAATAGTAACTTTTCCGGTTTCAGCGAAAAGGTTGGCCATGCTCGAAGCGTTTGGTTTAACTGATCTTCGCCTCTTTGCAACCACTCCAAACCCAGGGCTGTTTTTTCGGTATAATTTTCCCAGAGATTGACTTGTTCTGACAACAAACTCAGCTCTTCGCCCTCTTCATTCAAAGAAAAAGGAGACCGAAAGGAAACGCTACACCCCCAGTGTTCCAATAATCGAGGCAGGGAATACCGTGTTTCTTCCAAAGTCCAACGGCGACTTAAAAAATGTTTGAATTGCACCAGATTGAAGGGAACCTGTACATGAGGAACTCTTTGTTGATCCCAGTGTTTCAATTGTTCTGGCGCAAAGGTTTGGACATTGAACTCAATCCCGTAGCTGGAAAGCTGATTCTGCTGTTCGGAAGCCTTGAAATTTTGAGAATCCGAAAAAATCACACGGTCCCATTGTTCAATACCCATAACCTGCTTCGCCTGCTCCATGATTTCCAACGGGTTTTCCTGAGAGCGTAAAGGGAGTCGGAGAGAGAGAATTACCGCTTGACGAGAAGCGAAAGAGGGAGGATTTTTAAAAAAAGAGGAAAAGGGAGAAGACCGAACAAAGGCGAGTTCCTCTGGCTGTTTGAGGTGCCATTGAAAGTGATTGCACCCCATGGTGATCAAATGTTCCACGGATTGCTGAATTTGAGGGAAATCCAGCGTCTCAAATTCAATACCCAACAAGGAACTATAAACCTTTAAAGAGGACAACTGTCTTTTCCACTCTTTTTGATAATGCCAGTTTTGGAAACAACTTTCGAGACAGGCTTGAGTTGCGGCAAGGGTGGCTTTTCCTTGAACAATGGGAGTTGATGTCACAAAATATCTTCGGTTAAAGGTCCAGAGGAAACTGAAATTCAGACAGACTAGGTGCTTTCCTCAAAAGGTCCAGGTAACGATTTTAATTCACCCTGTTGAAAACGTTCGTACTGCTGCATTAAGTATTTGAATTTTTTTGAATTCAACGTGCTCTTTAAAATAGCTCTTTTAATGGTTTCAATTGCTTGTGATTGATTGCCTGACTGAAAGTAGGCTTCCGCAAGGGTATCCAGGTGGTCATCCGAGTCTTGAAGATCTACTGCCAGTTTTGCGAGCTTCAACGCTGAGGACACATTTTTTTGTTGTGTGGGACTGGTTAAATAGAGCCAGGCGAGGTTGTTCAGGCTTGCCGCATGTTTTGAATATACGTTAAGAATCGTTTTGTATTTTTCAATGGCTTCCGCTTCTTTTCCCAACAACCCCATATTGACCGCAATGCGAAAGGTTCCCCACAGGGAATGGGGATAGTGCTGAACAAAGAGGGAGTAATGGTGAATGCTTTGTTCGAGCTGGTCTTGTTTTTCGTAGACCACACCCAAGCGAATATGAATCCAGGAGGGCTCCGGGACGTCTTGTAATACCTGAAGGTAATGCCGGATCGCACTAGCCAGGTTGCCTTGTCTTTCCTGAATAAAGCCTTCTTGGAACTGAACCCATAGCGGAGGCTTGGTTTTGAACGCTTGTTCAGCGAAGGGTTTCACTTTTCCCTTGGATTGAGCCAGTGACAAAAATCGTTTTAAGGCTTCACGAGCTATTTCTTCCAAGGGCGCAACTTCAATTTGTGCCTGAGCTTGTTGAAATCGATAACTCAAAATATCATTCAAAATAGGTTTTACCCAGGCTAGATCTTTTCCCAACCAGGTTTCTTGGTAAGTTTGAGGATGAAGCAGCATGAATTGATACCACTCCCACAACCCCCAATCCGTCACTAACATGGAACTCGTGATTTTTTCCAAGGCTTGAGCGGGTTGTTGCAATTGTGTATAAATAAAGCTTTGATGACTCAACAACGAGGGATCATCAGGGCGGGATACTGTAGCGCTATTAAATTCTGCCAGGGCCTCAGTCCACTTTCCTTGAGCTTCATAAACCAGGGCCAGTGACTCATGAAGCCAACTCGATTGAGCGTACTTGTCAAGTCCCAGTTTCAACGTAGCTTCCGCTTCCTGAAAACGTTTTTGCTTCAATTGTAATAACCCGAGTTGAAGGTAGCCCCATTCTGAGTTGGGATCTCCTTTCAAATACTGGAGTAAACTTTGTTCTGCTTGCTCTTCAAAATGAGGATCTTGCAATTGCAGACGTATCAGTTGAATGTAAGCCCAGTGATATTGCGGAGCAAGCTGAAGTATTTGTTTGAAATAGGACTGGCTTTGCTTTGGATGCCTTAACTTTTTTTCCAAAAGGGCTAATTTTACCAAGGCTTGAAGGTGTGCGGGGTTTTTTTCCAAGATACTCAAGTAGGCGGCTTTTGCTTTGGGCAACTGCATAGAGGCTTCATAATAACTGCCTAACTCCCAATTCAACTCTGGATTTTCAGGAAAGAGCCTCAACCCTTGCTTCAACGTTTCCAACGCTTCCTGGAATTTTAACGCTTTCCAATATAACTGCGAAAGTCTTTGAAACAGCTCTGCTTCAGGAGCTTTTTTGAGCAGAAGCTGATACAGCGGGATGGCTTTGGGCAAATCCTCCTGCATTTCATAAACTAAAACCAATTGTTTCTTCACTTGAAGGTTATCAGGTTCGTATTCCAACCCTTTCATAAACGAACTCACCGCCAAATCCCAGCGTTTCTGCTGAGTATATAACGAGCCCAAACGAAACCATGCCCAAGGGTAATCTTTACGAATCGTCACTGCCTGCGTCAAAGAGGCTTCCGCTTGAGCTTCCTGTTTGAGATAAAATTCCAAATTTCCGTAATGTCCATGAGTCCAGGCATCTTCAGGAAAAAGATGCAGCATGGATTTCAAAACACTTGCTAACTCCTTCTGCGTCTCTTCCTCATAAATCGTCTTTTCCAACATGGAAGCATACAGTTGCAAATACTGATAGGAATTAGGATTGAGTTTTACCGCTTCATACATCGCTGAACGGGCTTTGGGAAAATCACCCCGTTCCTTCCACAATAAACTGATTTGACGCCAGAGCTCGGAATGCTGTCCTTCCAGTTGGGCTGCCCGAATGAGCTCGTTCAAGGCCTCATTCCCTTTTTTCTGAGTCGAATAAATCAATCCCAACAAAAGATGGACTTCAAACAATTCAGGCGCTTGTTCTAACGCCTGCTTCAGATCTTTAATTGCAGGCTGAACATTATGAAAACTCCAAAGCATTTGAGCCCTGTCTAAAAGCAGGGTTGGCTCAGGATTGTTCTCCAACACTTCATCGTAAAATTTTAGCGCTTGATTGGGGTTCCCCAGAACTTGATGCAACTTCCCTCTCATCCGTAAAAGGGGAACCGATTTGGGATCAACACTTAGGCCTTTTTCAAGGGCTTCAACCGCATCATCCCAACGTTTTTGTTGTTGGTAATAAAGGGAAAGGCGAGCATATCCCATCGAATGTTTGGGGTTGATTTGGATGGCGGTAAGTATTCGTTCTTCTTCATCGTAAGCTTGAGACACTTCAGGTTGTGCCGCGCTAAGGACGGATCCTGTTACCAGACAGAGGGCAACCACATAGAAGCCCAGCAAAACCCACTTGAATTCGAACGAGCAACGCAACTTCATAGACCTACTATCAATTGTTGTCCAGGATAAATCACCGACCGCTGTGAAAGTCCATTGACTAGCATCAACTGATGCATAGGGATTCCAACTTTTTGTGAAATGGACCATAAACTATCTCCAGACCGTACTATGACGGTCGCTGGACGATTGCTGGACACAGAACCTTCAATATCAGGTAACCAGCTTCCAGGCAGTTTCAGTTTTTGCCCAGGATAGGTAGAACTATCGGGTTTCAGTTGATTGACAGACGCCAATTCATCAATGTCGATTTGATATCGTTTGGAAAGGTTGAGTAACGTGTCTCCTTGAAACACACTGACATATCGTGTTAAAGGTTCTTCTGCAGAAACCGTAAATGCCGGAGTAATGGGGATTTTAATCACTGATATTTTTTGTGGTTCAAGAGGAAGATAAAGTTTCTGGTTCGGATAAATTCTGGGATTTTCGAGAGATAATCCGTTCTTTTCCGCAAGTTTTGGCACGGAAACGCGATGTTGAAGCGCAATTGAAAACAGGGAATCTCCTTTTTGAACAATAACAGTAGGT
This sequence comes from Deltaproteobacteria bacterium TL4, assembly GCA_051382335.1. Lineage (GTDB taxonomy): Bacteria > SAR324 > SAR324 > SAR324 > NAC60-12 > JBBCAX01. The sequence goes on along the minus strand of JBBCAX010000034.1, from coordinate 38,830 downwards.
TGCTCCCATTTCACTTCGCTTCCGTCTTCTTCCAGGCGTTGATCCAAGGCTTGGCTGCGTTCCCTTGGTGTGGCAGCAATGTCTACATCTGAAACTGACGAGGTTGGTGTTGATTCAGAAAGAGGTAAGTCCGTATTTGGCGATTCTGCTGCCTGTGCGGAAGAAAAATTTGCAAAAATCTGGGGCTTAAGCCTAATGGGTGTATCTGCCCTCTCAGGAACTTTGAAAAGATAAGAAGTCGGAATTTGACGATAACCCTGAATTACAGCATAAGTTAAAGCAGGATTTAAATTGAGAATTTGTGAACGAGGATAATCGAGAATTGAGAGAACCGTCTGCAAATACATGGGTTGAGGCAGGCGGATATTTTGAAAATGGAGAGGCTCGTTTAAGGTCAGTTGTCCAAAATACTGTTGATAATTTTCCGCGACATCTCCTGCGGCAAGCACTTCGGCATAAAAATTTTTACTCGCAAAATTAAAACTCCGACTTTCATAGTGTCGGATCAAATAACCGAGATCCTCACTTTCCATTCTTTTCGCAATTCTTCGAATGCCATTGGGACCGTGGTTATACGCTGTAATCGCCAGCGGCCAACTTCCTAAAATTTCATAATTTTTCTTCAAAAGTTTTGCCGCCGCTTGAGTCGAAATGAAAGGGTCTATTCGTTCATCAATACTTGCGTCTAATTTCATATACTCTCGACCTGTTCTGGACATAAATTGCCAAATTCCTTTGGCTCCTATTTTAGAATGAGATACCCAATTAAAAGAGGATTCGACATGAGGAATATGGACCAATTCCATAGGAAGACCCTGTTGCTCAAAAATTTTCTTAATATAAGGCATATAAGCACCAGCACGAATCAACCCTTGTTGAAAACGATCAGACAAACCATATTGAAAACGCAATCGATGTGCCGCTGTTCTTAATTGATGGGGAGTGATGTTCGCATAGAAAAGCTGGAGTAAACGGCTTTGCTCTGCGGTTAGCGTTTGTTGCGTCTGTAAGGCATCCGCCAATTGATAAAGCTTTTGCTCCACTTGACGTTTCTGCGCGTTTACCAAGTTGCGGGCTTCTTTCCTTGACAGGTTTTGTACTGAAACCTTCTCATAAATAGGTAAGATTGACTCACTGTCGTGAAGATAGCCCTCGGTTGTTGTGATTTCAGTATAGACTTTCTTCCAAAAATAGACCTGAATTTTAACAATCTCGGCTCGTGGAAATAAAGACGTTCCAGGTGCTGAAGAGTCTCCTTGAGCAACGCTTTGCATGAACATTAAAGTGACAATGACTAAAAAAGTAAATCGATTCAAGATACTCTCCACAGAAAGGGATTTTCACCAAAAAAGTGAGTCAATAAAAAACGCTTTTCATTAAAATTCAGCTCTGCGTTTCTTTGCGCCCTCTGCGCCTTTACGTTAAAATTATTTTGTGCTTTTACTCAAAATTTAACTTCTAAGGGACTAAGTCTCAGTTTAACATAATTCAAGAAATTGACTAGTGATCCTTTAAATTACGATAGTCCCTGTAAAACGCAAGCTGTCTCCAAGGATGAGGCTTTTCAAAAAGGTCTGAGATGGCAGAGGGGAACAAGTTTTGAAAGTGAAACTAAAAATACAGCAAGAATTAGTCCTTTCCCAACGCTCGCATCATCCCTTGTCCCTTGTGCAGCGTTTCCTCATATTCTTTTTGAGGAATGCTGTCGATAACGATACCGCCTCCTACATTAAAGGTGATTTCCTTGTTGTGTATGAGCAACGTTCTGATGGCAACATTAAAAGCAGCGTTTCCGTTAAAATCAATCCATCCCAGGCTTCCCGTATAGATAGCCCGTGGCACACGTTCCAACTGATAAATCCGTTCCATTGCTCTTAGTTTGGGAGCACCTGTTACTGAGCCACAAGGGAAGGTCGCTTTTAATAAATCAAAAACACCGGCTTGCGGTACCAATTGGCCTTCAATAGTCGCGACGAGATGATGGACGGTTGCATAACTTTCAAGTTGCTGCAAATGGCTCACCTGAATGCTTCCATATTCCGCAACTCGGCCCAAATCATTGCGCTCCAAATCAATAATCATCATCAATTCCGCTTTATCTTTCTCGCTATTCCAAAGCTGTATTTTTTGTGCTTCATCAAGACGTCGTTCTTGATGTCGTGGCGCTGTTCCCTTTATAGGTCGCATCACCACATGCCCTGATTGAAGAGAGAAAAATAATTCTGGAGAGGAACTGAGCACCGTTTGTTGATTTCGTAAAGGCATAAAGCCGGAAAAGGGGGCAGGATTGTGCCGCATTAAATTTTGGTAAAGTTGATACTCGGCCAGAAGAGGTTCCTGAGAAGAACAAGTATATTTCGTTTTATATTGCTGAGAAAGATTGACTTGGTAAACATCGCCTTGACGAATCCAGTTCTGAATTTGTTCAATTTGAGCTAAATATTCTCGGGGCTCAACAGAAGATTTCAAGGGACCGATGTTGAGGTCAGAATCAAACGTTGTGTCAGACTCCTGATCATATTCCTCAAGCAATGGAATCCATTCCGTAGTATTGCCATAAAAAAAGTACTGGTGGTATTGATGATGATAAACCAAAACCCAGGGATAGATTCCAAAATAACAATCGGGCCAGACACCGGGTTTGCCAACGTGGTGACGAGGCCAATAGTTTTGACAAAAATCATAACCGATCACTCCAATCGCTCCGCCTGTAAAATGAGAAACGCTGGGAACAACAACAGGTTGATATTGTTCTAATAATTGCTTTAAAATAACAAAAACATCCCCTTGAACTTCCGCCTGTTGCTCGCCATGCCCTACGGTGATTTTCTGTTGACAGCTTTCAATCCAGGCAACAGGGTTCGTACTCATCAAGGAGTACTGACCATAGCGTTCATGATAATCACTGCTTTCCAAAAGTACGCCGGTACCCTGCTTTCTTAACAGAATTTTAAATAATGATTGGGGAGACGACTGCAGTTTCAGTTGAATACCGGAGTTCATTCAGGAAACCACTCCTGTAACATTTTGGCAACTTCCAAGCCTTGTTTTGCACTGGAAATATTAAATTTTGATTTTTGACTAAACTGATTATTCCTTTTTTGATATCGGCGGATACTGACTTTAGGCTCGCTATAGGCTTCTTTAGCTCGGTCCCACTCCTGATATAGAAACATAATGGTTGTCCAGGCTCCTTTAGACAAGATATGTTTTTTCAATTCCTTTATGACTTCAATATCGTTTTCTTCGTAACGTATTGTCAACTCATCAACACTCTCACTCATAATTTCTCCATATATTTATGAAATCTATCCGTCCAAGTTTGGATAGCATGGCTAAGATTGGTCTGTTCCGCACAACCACTGGGTCTTTGTCACAATCCGGTTTTTTAGGGATTAGGAATCCCCTCAAACTAACAAAATCCATCTTCCACCTTAGACTAGTTTCCCTGATATTGAAAGCTTATAACCCTGGAATATCCATCAAGAATAAAGGCTCTGTTTTGTGATGAGCTTCTGAGGCAACCCAAAATTGTTTTCCATTGCGATGAAAGGCCACACTCTCAACTTGAGGACGTTGAACATTTTTCCAAACCGAGATTGGGATATCTTTTTTTCCAGCAAAAGGCCAGGGCAATCGGTACAAAAGGCTATTACTTGTAAGGAGTATCCAACTACCATCAAGGTAAAAATCACCTCCAGTTATTTGAAAATAATCGACAGGATCCCCCACGGTTAAAATATTCAACAGCGGAATTTCTCCCATATAAGACATAACCCGTTTATGATGATTCTTCTCTTCACCGGAAACAGCATAGCGATAGAGGCCAGGATTTTTCCTAAATCCATTTTTTGCGCCTGTTTTGGTAATGACCAGAAGTAAGGGCAACTTCGGATGGGCCAGTAATGTTTCCGCATTATGCCCACCATCAGGATAGTTTAAAACTAATTTTATGGGCGTTATCTGATTTTTTGATTGTTTATCCAAAGAAATCGGTAAAGAAATCATGTAAACTCGAACCTTTTTCCGTAGCTCATCATTGCTGCCAATATCGCCAATATAGAGACATTCCTGGGAGGTAGATAAACATCGTCCACAGGCGAGATCTTCCCAATCCCGATTGGAATGTTGAGGTAAAAGATAGGAACCGACAATCATCGCTTGTTCTGAAAGTGCGTAGAGTACGGGTTCATTCCCTTTGTCATTGATGGCCCATATCCACTCGGGGGTTGTTTGACAATGTGCCAGTCCGCTTAACTCCTTCAGTTTTGCGGAGACATCCCCGACGGCCCTTCCTTTCAATTGGAACGCTGAGAAGGGTTTCGCTATCAAACTCAACGTTGGAGGCCGAATAACGAATCCGAGCATAAAAAGGAGGGTCACCATAGTTTGTAGAAGTTTCAAAAATTTAATTTTAATCACGATTCCCTTTTTTCCCCAAGAGGAGTTCTTCCACCAAAGGCTGAAAGAGGTCCCAAACCTCCTGTCCCAAAGCTGTCAGTACGTAACCTTTTCCCCGACAGGTCAAACAAATAGGGGTTATTTTATGCCGCAACGTTCCGTATTCATCAAAACCATAAGCTTTACCACTCCCTTTGCATGAAGAGCAGTCTTGTTTTAAATCTGCAATGACCATAATTTTTTTCTTTATTTTGTTGATAATGTAGTGCAAATAGCGTAAACCACTTTTTAGTTTTTTTAAAAATCAGGGTTCACGAGCGATAGCGATCATTTCGATACACGTCTGACTGCCCTTTTGAAAGCGTCGGGATTCACGATAGTGTATGACGTAACGGTAGTTGCCTACAACCGATCTTAAATTGAAAAGGGCCGCGTTTTTTGCGGCGTCAGCGGCATCTCGATATTGACGAGCACAGGCTGTTCCCGTGGCGGCCGTGTTCGTAGGGGCGTAGCCTTCTACCTGATATCCTTCGCTATAGCGTGTACTGAATTCTTTGGAGTCTAAACTGCAGGACATATCAAGAAGTACCAACAGCCACATTCCGAAGTAAAGCCAAAAGGGAGAATTATGCATCTTCATAAGAATCCTTGTGTGAGTCTATTAGGTTGCCAGTTTGTTTTTGGTGATATCATTTCATATGCGTTGATGCAAGTTTGAGTTTGATTGTCTACAATGGTACATGTCTTGCTGTATTAAATCAAACTTGAAGTCATTGGAAACCAGAGTATGAGGTCATTCGACTTGATGAGGTTCCGCAAGATTAGCAATGAAAGGCCCAGTATGAGCAAGTCTGTTATGGAAACAGCCAGCAATCCCATTTCATTAAAGCACGTTCAATCGCTCCTTCAGAGTCGAGAAGAAGGAACAATCACCCAGGAAGAAATTCAAGCACTTTTCCCCCAGAAAAATATTTCTTCGAACGAGTGGCGCAACATTTCTAAAACACTTTCGGAATTAGAGATTCAACTGATTCAGGGACAACCTGTTTCGGAAAGTGATGACTCAGACGATTCTGATGATGCTGATGATGCTGATGATGCTGTTGATGTTGACGACTCTTCTGGTGAGGTGGTTGTCGCATCCAAAAAGAAAAAACGTGTTGTGTCCGAAAGTGATACGGAGTTACCTACGGAATCTCCTTTTGATGATTTGGTGAATCAATATTTGAGAGAAATCGGAAAGATCAAATCTCTCAGTCGGGACGAAGCCACCGCGATGGCTCAACAACTTGAAGATTTCCGTATTAAAACGGCCCAGATCATCAGCGGTTCGATGATTGTAGTCAAACATTTACTGGCATGGATTCCACGTATAGAGCCATCTGACTCAGATGTGGGTCAGTATGTGACGACAATCAATTACGATAACAATGAGCTTCAAGATGAAGAAGTCGTGCGTGCTCAAGTTTTAGGGGTTCTCAACAGTTTAAAGTCCGCTTATGATGAGTGGACTATTGAATCAGCAAAGGCCAAACCCAGAAAATTAATGCTTAAAAATCTGTCCACTCAAATGAGTGAAGCGATTTGTTCTCTCAACTTTACATCAAGGCAGCTTCAAAAACTTTATCAGTTGATGATGCGGCATAATGACCATGTAACAGAGGCGCTACGGCTATCAACCTATTACACTCGAAAGTTGGAGGCGTCCTCATACAGTGTGGAAGAGATTGAAAATTGGGTGGCCTTGGATCAGGCTGAACAAAAAGTGGTACGGAAATCCGCATGGAAACAGACTGGTGAGGATTTGCGAAGTTTAAGACGGTATCAAGAGTGTTATGTCATTCAAAAAACGCGTCTGGAACGTCTGGAGAGTCAAACCGGGGTGCCTCTCCAGGCCTTTCAGGAAGACATAAAAAACTTGAAAAGCATTGAAAGACGATCGGGACAGGTGACTCATAAGTTCATTGAAGCCCATATGCATTTGGTGGTTACAATTGCGAGGCGTTACTGCAATCGAGGTCTTCAGTTTCTTGATTTGATCCAGGAAGGAAACATTGGGCTGATACGTGCGGTAGAGTCCTTTGAATATCGGAGAGGTTATAAGTTCTCAACCTATGCGACTTGGTGGATACGCCAATCGATTGTGAGATCTATTGCGGATAAAGGCCGTACTATCAGGATCCCTATTCATATGGTTGAAACCACCGCTAAACTTCAGCGTGCGCGCCGACGGCTTGTCAGCTTTTTAGGACGCGAGCCCAGTATTAATGAACTTGCTGATAAGACCAGTATTGTTCATGACAAAGTGATGGAAGCGTTGTGTATTGTCAAGGAACCGACGTCGTTGGATACGCTGCTTGAAGACGAGGAAGGTATGTCGCTATTGGATGTTTTGGAAAATGACAATTGTGAAACGCCTGGAGAATGGGCCACCTATCGGGATGATCAGGATCGTATTAATGTTGCTTTAAATTCGTTGACTAATCGCGAGGCCAAAGTGATCAAAATGCGGTTCGGCATTGATTGTGATTATGACCACACTCTCGAGGAAATAGGCCAGACTTTCAATGTCACAAGAGAACGTATTCGGCAAATTGAAGCAAAAGCGCTTAGCAAGTTGAGTCATGCTTCTCGAAGTCGGATCCTTTCCAGTTGCCTTGAAAAGTAATAGCCAGGAATTTTATTTGTTATTTGGATCTATTTAGCGTTTTTTATTACGCCAGAGATGAAAGGTCTCGTATTTGATGCGGTGCGCTGGAACTTGGCGGAATTTCGTGAAAGTTTTGGCATGCTGCACTTGTGGAGTACACAACTCACTCAAGCGGTTTTTCTCATCACATTATTGATCCCTCCTTTGAGCCACTACGGCTCCCACCGTGTAGACACGAATTAAATTTTGATTTTGCCCCCAGTAAAACATTGTCCCTTTGAGGTGTAATCGCCATCAAAGTCGATTTCTTGGCAGATTTCCTGGTCTTCTCTTAATATTTTGACTTTTCTTGCGATTTGAATTGTGAGATAAGCAGACTGAAAATGAAACTCACACACTATAACATTCTTTGTGGAACTAGGACTTATGCAAATTTCAAAATCTATTCAACTTTTTGAGCGGGCACAACAATCACTTCCTGGAGGGGTGAATAGCCCCGTTCGTGCGTTTAAATCAGTCGGAATGACTCCTCTTTTTATTGAAAGGGGAAAAGGGTCTAAGATATATGATGTCGATGGTAATGAGTTTATTGACTATGTAGGATCTTGGGGACCACTCATTTTGGGACATTGCCACGAGGAAGTCCTCCATGCCATCACCCATGCGCTACGGAATGGAACTTCGTTTGGTGCTCCTACTGAAGCGGAAATACAACTGGCGGAAATGGTCCGGGAGGCGGTACCCAGTGTGGAAATGTTACGTTTGGTAAACTCTGGAACAGAAGCCACAATGGGTGCCATTCGTGTTGCTCGTGGGTATACCGGGCGAGATAAAGTCATTAAATTTGAAGGCTGCTATCACGGTAGTGTTGATTTCTTACTCGTCAAAGCCGGTTCGGGTGCGACAACTTTAGGAACTCCGGATTCTGCGGGAGTCCCTGCGGCCTTTGTGGAATCCACATTACTCGCAAAATTTAATGATCTTGAGTCCGTTACGAACCTTGTGGATCAACATTCCGGAGAAATTGCCGCTATCATTCTGGAACCGATTCCCGGTAATATGGGAATGATTGCTCCTAATCTGAAATTTATAAGAGGTCTGAGAGAAGTCTGTGACCGCGAGGGAATCGTTCTGATTTTAGATGAAGTCATGACCGGATTTCGTGTCGATTTTGGAGGCGCTCAAGCCTTACTTCAAGTGATGCCGGATCTCAGCACTTTTGGCAAGGTGATTGGAGGCGGACTTCCTGTGGGCGCCTATGGCGGACGCCAGGATATCATGTTGCAAGTGGCTCCTGTAGGGCCTGTTTATCAGGCAGGAACACTTTCAGGAAATCCTATCGCCGTTGCCGCAGGCATTAAAACCTTGGAGATACTCAAAAAAGACGGAGTCTATGCAGAGCTTGGAAGGAAGACCTCATGGTTGATTCATGAAATTCAATCTGCGTTTTCTAAATCCGGAATTCCTGTTCAAACTCATCATGCAGGAGGAATGTTCGGATTTTTTATCTCAGATAAACCGATTTCTAATTATGATGAAGCGCTGAAAACCGATACCAAATTGTTTGCGAAACTTTTTAAGAATCTCCTTTTGGAAGGCATTTACATTGCGCCTTCAGCTTTCGAATCTTTATTTGTTTCAACGGCTCATACCGATGAGGATCTGGAAAAAACAGCCGAAGGTTTAAGAAACGCTATTGCAAAATTATAAACGTGTTAACAACCTTCCTTTGCCAAGCGGTATCAAAGAGTCTCTTCGGTTGTGGAAGGACGAAATGGAAAAGCCTGTCCGGGAAAGAGAGTGATCAGATAAAAAGTCTGAATGAGGTAGCAAACCACTAACAGCCTTCTTCTTGTGATTCTTTGGGAGCTGACGAGGCTTGTCGTTTGGTTCCTGTGGTAACCGGAGTCAATATAACCTCCTGTTTGCGGCTAGCCTCCAATTCTGAAAAGTTTCTATCCACGGCTTTATGGATATTTCGGTAGTGTCCCAGATTAACATACAGTTATTGCATTATGATATCAATTAGTTAAATAAAATAATAAACCCCAGGATGTCGTCTATGGAAAACATCTTATCAAGGAACAATAAGGTTTTGCTGTCATGCTTCATACAGATAGTCGAATTCACTGAAGGGATCAGTTTTTAAACTACTGATAAGACAAGTATTTATTCACAACTTTAAAGTCAATCTGGGACACTACCCAAAATATTCACTATATTCATGGGAGTGCGAATTAAGTGCCTACGGAAAAAGTGAGAGGGAAAGGTAAAGAGGCAAGCCGCATGGATCAAATACTAAAATATTTTGTTATTTACGGTAAACGTGATCGGATAAATCTTGCAACACTTAGGGAGGTTGCTATATTCAAATCAGTATGCAAAGGTCAATCATAATGAGATTAACAAAATAAGAGTGTATTATGTCAGTATTAACGATTACGAGTCTTATTGGATGGAGCTGTTTCGCATGTGCTGTCTTGTTTGTTTTGGGAAATCACTGGACGGAGCAAAAGGGCGATAATCATTTCTAAGCATTGCAATCATTGATATTTTGAAAAGCATCTGAATGCTGTATTTGTGTTTCTCAGTTTTTAAAAGTGCCTTGATCTGTTTCCAGTTTTTCAAATATTTTTTGATATAAAATGCCCATGCTGATCCATTGCTCTTCATGTCAAGCAACATACCGCCTCGATGTTGGTTCTTTACCTAGCGGCAAGACTTTTGTTAAATGTAAGAGCTGTCAAAATCAGATTCCTCTTTCCTCAGCAGAGGAATCCTCTTTTGCGGATTTCTCGGGTGAAAAAGCGAAAATTGCTATTCAGTGTACTCAATGTGGAACTAAGTACAGAGTCAAGCAAGCGCGGCTCTCAGAGGAAATCACGAAAGTCAAATGCATGCGATGTCAGCATATTTTTACTCCGGAGATTTTTGGGAAAAAGACCATGTCCTCATCAGCACAAAGTCAACTTAAAGTCCCCTCTGAAGCGGATCTGGCGTATTTGGAATCTACAGCGCTTGATGATGAGATTCAGGTAAAAAACAAGCCCATCAAAGAAAACCAACGCTATAAGCTTTTCATGGGACCGGCAGGAGACCGATCTAAAACGCTTCGTTCTGAGGAAACAATCTCATCCTCAAACCATCTGTCCTCGGATTCGCCTCCATTAGAAAACGGCTCGATTGAAGAAACTTCCGAACGGTTGATGGCGTTGTCCGAAATTCCAGAGAATATTTTCAATCAAGCTCCCTTGACCTCAACATTATCTGAAGCTTTAACTACCTCCCCTCAAGACACCAAACCAGGACAACTTCGTCGAAGATCTCATGCAAACTTGCCCATTGTTGAAGAAGACGAGATGGATGAAGAGCCTCCTTGGGGCAAGATGGTGGTTATTTTGACCTTGGTGTTGTTAGCTTTCCTTGGAGTGACAGGGACAGGGATTTATTTAGGTTTAGTGGATTCGTCGGTTTTTAGTCAACTCATGGGGAAGCCGGTTCATCGCTTTGAGTTTGCGGGGCCATTACAAGGAATCCGGGTGAAAAACATTCCTAGTCAGCGGACGTTATTTGTGGTCAATGGAACGCTCATCAATCGTTTTCCAACGGAAGATCAAATCCGTTGGATTCAACTCAAAGGGATCGCGTTTGATCTCAGTCGAAACGTGGTGGAGAGCAGGATCGTCTATGCCGGAAACACCCTTTCTGAAGAAGAGCTTGCCACGTGGGGAATACAAAAGGTCACAGATTTCTATAAGTACAATAATGGCCGTAATAACGCGAACTTTGAGCTTAAACAAGATCAGGAGGTTCCTTTTCAAGTTGTATTTTTTGATTCCGAAAGTGTCCTGAAACACACCTCAGCAAAAATCGTTAGTTATAGTCGTCAAGAAGAAATGATTTTTGTGAAACTCACAGAAGAATAAGCATCCTGAATGATTGACAATCAAGATTTTTTAACGCAACTCAAGCAAGTTGAACTGTACCTCACACCCTCTCCTCATGCTAATAGAATCGGGATTCATCCACTGTCTTACCGCGGTCGCAGTCTGGAGTTTTCGGAATATCGGGAGTACCGTGCCGGGGATGATATCAAAGAAATTGATTGGCGTGTTTATGCCCGGACCGATCGTTACTACGTCAAACAACGCGACCGTCATAGCCCTGCGAGTTCATTAATTGTGTTTGATAATTCCGCATCCATGAATTTTGCGTCTGAATCTTCAACACTTTCCAAGTTTCGTGCGGCTTCACTCCTGGCTTTTGGAATAGGATACGTTCTTCATAAGCAAGGGGATGGTTTAAGTTTGCATCCAATGTATACTTCTGAAAAAATTTTAATGCCTCGTGCGTCCAGAAAGGCCTTTTATCATTTGGTTCAGCAACTTAAAAAATTAAAAGACGGCCAAGAGCCGACTTCTGGTAATTTCCAGTTGAACCATCCTATCCGTTCGATAGATCACTTATTTTTAATTTCCGATTTTTTAGTTCCAGAATCAGAATGGCAACGTTGGATAAAAATGAGCCAATTTACAGCCAGAAATATTTCCTTTTATAGAATTTTGGATTCAGAGGAAATCAAACCGACATTCCGACAATTCCAAATACAAAATCTTGAAAATCCCACTCAGAAGCGTTGGATATCGCAACAAGACTGGGAGAAATACCAAACAAACTTCAGTTGTCATCACGAAAACTTACGTCAAAGTTGCCTGCAGCAACATATCGAGCTTCAACAATTGACAACTGAAACGTCCATCTACCCTGCTATTCGTAAGACTCTATCCTTACACCAACACACCTTGAGAAGTTAAAAATAACTTTTTCTTTCCAGATAGCGTTCTTCTGAAATTTTACATTCCCGGTAGTTGCCAATCAAAAATTTCATATACTCCACCAATTGATCGGCTCCCTGCTGATAAATGCTTTCTGTGATGGAAGAGGAGTCTTTGGGCGTTCTTGTGAGTTCTTCAAAAGTACGAGGTGTCCCGAATTCAATGGTGACTTTAATGGGGAGAATCAAGGGGACGTGCAAAGGAATGTGCAAGGGAACACCTCTCAGCTTGATCCCGCCCAATGTGGCCGCGGCTTCTTCCACTCCGATGACGGCGACAGGAATGACGGGCACTTGCGCAAGATGTGCGTATTTGATGATTTGAGGTGCGGGACGGAACAGAGTGTACCGGTCACGAATGGTATGATACGACTCTTCAGGATATTGGCACAACAACTCACCGGCTTTTAACCCATGAACGATCGCATTGTGCGTATCGATGGTATTCAAGTTTTGGTCAAGAAAATAAGTGTCCATCATTTCCAAACTTTTACGAATCACAGCAACACTGGCGTCCCAATAATGTGCAACAAAGCGTATTTCTCGATCAGGAATTGCTGAGATTAAACATAAAGCGTCCCACCATAAACTTCCGCTATGATTCGGAGCCAATATTGCGCCACGAGTTCCTGATGGAAGGTTTTCCAGCCCTTTCACTTCCAAACGGGAGTACTTCTTAACGAAAGGTGACACGAAATTTTGAATATTTTGATATATTGAAGCCATAATTCTATCCTTGGTTTTTTAAAAATTGACGGATTTGTTGAAATTCTGATTCTGATTCTTCAACATTTTTTCCGAATCTCACAGAAACAACAGTGATTAATGTATCGTTTTCCTGTCCTATTAATTTTTTAAAATTAATGCTATGTTCCTTAGCAGTTTCTTTAAACTCGATACTAATAAACTGATCAATATTAAGCCAGTATCCATGAGATGGCACTTCATCCATCTGTTCTCCATGCTCATGAATATATATATTCCGATTCCCTTTGATTTCAAGAAACGCCATTTCCCTTACTCCTACCTTAGATGACACACCAACGGCCATGTTATTATTTTTTGTCCTCCCTGCGAAGACAGGTCTCCAGTTCCGGGTTTGAAAATAAAGACATACTTCGTGCCCGCAAACGGATCCCCTGCCTTTGCAGGGGGGGACTGTGAAGTGGTACCAGAAAAAGTGAAATATTCACCCGTTCAAAGTTCCGCTTTCAGTGCCTATGGTTCTGCGGTGGACTCACCTCTTTCTTTTGATGGCAACAAAAATGCTAAAAAACAACTATAAAATGCGAATCAAAAGCAAAAAAAGATTTCAATTGCCATGAAATGATCCTTGCCCTGAGAGGGCTTCCTCCCCCATATCCGCCAGTCATTAATCAAGAGTTTCTGTATTCTCCTGGAGTTTTACCGGTCCATTTTTTAAAAGCCCGGTGAAAGGCACTAGCGTTTGCAAATCCAAGTTGGTTGGAAATTTCCATCATGGACAGATGGGTTTTATTTAGAAAATAAGTTGCTTTTTTCACTCTGATTTCATTCAGGATTCCTTGAAAAGAGGCATGTTCTTCATTCAATTTTCTGCGAAGAGTTCGGGGGGTTGTTCCCATCGTACGAGCGACAATTTCAAAGTTTGGAAATTGGAAATCAAACATTTTTTCCGTCAGTTTTTTGACATTTGTTGTGAACGCGTCTTTGTCCGACATTTCCTTCATCAGCTTTTCACAAACATCCAGCATGATTCTGAAGAGAGTCGGATCGGGGTTGATGAATTGATAATCCAGGACTTCTGAGTTAAAGATCATTTGATTATGAGGTTGATTGAAGCGAATAGGACAAGGGAAGGCTTCTTCATATTTGGACAGATAAGAAGGAGTCTCATATTCAAAGGAGACTTCCAAAGGAACAGGCATTTGCTCCATACGGTTTCTGCCTGCCGTAAGAACCGCCGTCATGATGACTTCAACAATGCCACGGTAGACTTCCATTTCTGGAACTTGAGGTTCTATTCGTATAAACAGCTTGTCGCCATTCTCAAACCAGTCAAAGTTAATCCCTTTCATCGCAACACGTTGATATCGGCTACAAAGTTCCAAGCCCTGTCTTAACGATGAACTATTAAACATGACTTCTCCAACTCGACCATAATTCATGTTTTTTTTTCCGATATGAAGGCCCAACGCTTCATCTTGAGTGTATTGCAGAACTCGTTCGATCAGGCCCAGCAACTGCTCGTAGGTGATTCGGGCAAAGGGATGTTCTAACAATTGGATGGGAATATTAGCGTGTTGCAGGAGTTTTTTTACATCAAAACCATAATCTTCCGCGGCAACATCCAAAATGCCTTTAATCAAGTTGAAAGAAAGAAAGTCATTGTACATGGGCCCTCTTTACCCTAAATTCCATGGTCATTAAATGAGCTCCCCCCAAATGAGTTAAGATCAGTCTTTCAGTGTTTTCAAGATTTCAATCGTTTTTTGGGATACCTGATCGAGTTCATCAAGTAAAGGGAAAACGCCGGTCAGATCCGTTTGTTCTCCCTTGAATTGTAAGATTTCACATAATTTTGCCAAAGGGATGGCTCCCATTCCCCGACTGCTACCCTTTAGCTTATGAGCCAGTTCTCCAAAATGAAAGGTGTCATTGTCTTTGGCAAATTGTCTGAGTTTGTCAATATTTCCAGGAGACTGTTCAAAAAACAAGGTAAGAACACGTTGTCTAAGTTTGGGTTTTAATTTGAGTAAGATCTGGGTATCAACCCACTCTGTGGAACCAGAAGCGTTCTTGGGGAGGGAGGAAGCTCCCTCGGTTTGCGGTTGTGTGTCTTTTATTTCCATTTTAGGGTGATTCTTCGATTTTAAGTACTGGTTTAAGACTGGTAACAAGGTGTCAATATCAATGGGTTTCACCAGGTATTCCGAGGCCCCTGCGGCAAACGCTTTTTGTTGTTGCTCACTGAACGCATCGGCAGAAAGGACGACAATGGGAATGGACTGGTATTCCGTGTTTTTTCGAATGTGCTCCATAGCTTCTAACCCCCCCATTTTAGGCATGTGCAAATCCATGAGTATCAAATCCGGCTTTTGATTGACCTGCGCGAGCTGTTCCAAAGTTTCCAGGCCTTCAACTCCATTGGAGGCCAGATGAACTTTGATGCCGAAATCTTCAAATAAGGTGATGATCATTTCTTGATTCATTTCGTTATCTTCCACAACCAAAATACAAACTTCGTTAGAAAAGACAATGGGTTCCTGTTCCGAAAAACGCTCCTTTATTTCTAAGGCGCTTGAAGGTTTTAAAGGAATGGTAAAGGAAAAGCATGACCCTTGATTCAGCTCACTTTCAACCCGAATCTCTCCTCCTAACCCGATAACCAGTTTCTTGGTAATCGCTAAGCCTAAGCCAGTTCCTCCGAACTGACGGGTAATCGAACCATCGACTTGTTCAAACGCTTCAAAAATACGGTCTCGATGATTTTCAGGAATTCCAATACCTTTGTCAATGACTTGAAATAAAAGGAAATCTTCGTTTTGAGGTTGTACTTTGATGAGGACAGGGCTGTTTCGTTTGGAAAACTTAATCGCGTTTCCGACAAGGTTCATTAAGATTTGAGTCAACTTAATTCGATCGGTTTTAATATTTTCAGGAAGTGTTTCTGTCAGCTCATAATGTAAGGGAACTTTATTTTTGCTGGTATGCAAGTTAAGTCGCGTTATTTTTTGGAGTAATTCTGAAAGAGAAAAAACCTCCTCTTCGATGTGTAATTTACCTGCCTCAATTTTTGACAAATCCAAGATATCGTTGATGATGGCATAAAGGTTTTCTCCTGCAGTTCGAATATGTTCCAACGGTTTTTGGAAAGAGTCCGGGATATCGGACTGGTGTGCTCGCCGGATTAAAATTTGGGCGTAACCGTTGATCGCATTTAAGGGGGTACGAATTTCATGACTCATATTGGCCAGGAATTGTGACTTGGCCTGACTGGCTTGTTCTGCGGCCTCTTTGGCTTGTTTGAGTTCAAAATGAGCCAGTTTTTTTTCCGTAATATCTTCTACAATTCCCAGAAAATTGACAATATTGTTGTGTTCATCAAAAATTGGAGAAATGGAGAGTTGCTCCCAATAGACGGTCCCCTCTTTGGCACGGTTTTGGAGTTCTCCGCTCCACTCTTTGCCTTGTGAAATATTCTCCCACATCTCACGATATAATGCAGTCGAGTTTCTACCAGATTGCAGAATGTTGCAATTCTTGCCCTGAACTTCATGACGTGAGTAACCGGTCATCTTTTCAAACTTCGGATTGACATACTCAATATTTGCGTCGGGATCTGTAATCAGAATCGCCAAAGAACTTTGCTCAACGGCCAGATACATTTTGTAGAAGGCCATTTCCCTGTCTTTTTGTGTGGTGATATCCTGCGCCATACAAATAATGGCTTTGGGTTTTTGGTCAAGCTTGTCTTTCATCACAGAACAGGAAAGCCACATGTTAATGTGTTTTCCCTCTTTAGAAAGATAAATCACTTCCACGGCCTTCTCTCTTCCACGTTCCATGTATTGCCTGATGTCCGCAGCCTGTAAAAATTTAGGCAGAGTCGCAAAGATCACATGGAGAGGCTGTCCTACCAACTCGGATTCTTCATATCCGAGTAAACGGAGTGTCGCATGGTTTACGGTGAGAATGATTCCGTCTGAGTTGGCCACAATTAACGTATCCGCCATTGTCGAAAGAATGTTGTCAAAGTAATCCCGTGACACCGTGGATTTCAACAATTCTTCGCCCAACATATTCAACCCGACCAAAACGGCATCCAAGTCGTCTCTGCCATCCGCATGCATGGTCGCCGTAACTAAGTTCCCTAACCCTAACTCTGTAATCTTATTTAGGATTCTTTCAATTCGTTTGTCTTTCATTGCTTCCCGATCCGTAGTTTAAGATTGACCCAACATCATCGGAGTGGTGATCTCAAGATAAGTTTTCTATCAAGCAAAATACGAACCCCATTTGAGTTTTAGGCTTTCGTTTATTTTAAAATTGCTTTCAGAGATTGGTTTTTATCTGTCAGAAGTATCACACACGAGTTCTCAGCTATGAGGACTCCAACCGATTTCGCTATTGCTGGTCTTGGTGAAATCGGTTTTATCGCGTTTATTTATGAGGAATCAAACTCATGGCCCGTTCCGAAATAGCCGTAATAGAGAGAGAAGGGTTGACACCTGGATTCGCAGAAATCATTGAGCCATCACAGACGAACATGTTGTCATAACCAAAAACCCGGTTGTTCTTGTCAATCACGCCGTCTTCTGCAGTCATTCCCATCATGGAACCTCCCAAAATATGGGCGGTTGTGGGGATTCCCAACAGAGTTTCGTTGATCAGCGTTGTTGGTTTTCCATTGAGTATTCGTGCATATTGGGTGGCTAATTCTTTTGCCTCTGGAATGAACGCAGTGGGAGGTTCACCTTCATCAATTGAAGTTTGTAAACCTAGCGTCCCTAAAGAAAACCGCAATTTGCTATTGATCGTTTGCATGAACATGAAGATCTGAGTCTGCCGAGACCAGTCCTTCACTGTCGCGATTCTTAGATTATTGATAGGGTGCTTAAGATAGTCCATTCCCAGTTTTCCAATTCGTTCCCAGACACGTTTTTCGTGAATCATAGGGGCAAGGAGTAATCGCCAAAAACCATTCCCCGGACCATTACGTACAGGTTCGACATGACTGTTTTCGTCAGTGTGCAGAATAGAACCGATAGCAATACCTTTTGAAAATACAGCCTTGTTATCGTAGGACGTGATGGGGATCAAACTTTCGGAGTTTGTCAGAACATTAAAACCTACCCGATTGGAAAGACGGGGGAGGGAGCTTTTTTTTAATTTTAACAAGAGTTCGACTGTCCCCAGGACACCACCTGAAAAAATCACGCCTTTACAATGAAATTCGCCCTTTTGTTTTTTCAATGCTGTGGATGATTTCCATTTAACGGTGTATCCGTTTTGCCCCTCTTCCCCGTTTGGAATGACATCATAGACTTCTGATTCCGCCTGAATGGTTGCGCCTTTCCGGCGAGCAAGGTGTAGATAGTTTTTGTCCAAGGAGTTTTTTGCGTTATTGGGGCATCCCGTCATGCAGGAGCCGCACAAATTACAGCCCTGTCGCTCTGGCCCTTCCCCCTTGAAGTAAGGATCGGGGACAGTAACTTCCGGTTTACCAAAAAAGACGCCAACTTCCGTCTTTTCAAAATGCTCTTCACGTCCAATTTCTTTTGCCAGTTGCTGTAAGGCTTTATCACCGGCCTCCAGTCTGGGATTTGTGGTCGCCCCTAACATGGTCAGTGCTGTTTGATAGAAAGGTACCAGTTCTTTTTCCCAGTCTGCCAAATGCGCCCATTCTTTGGCCTTATAGAATCTAATTTTAGGCACAGGAAGCGTATTCGCATAAACCAGCGAACCACCTCCAACACCCACTCCGGAAAGAATGGCTACGTGCCGGAAAACTGTCATTTTAAACAGACCAAACCAACCCAACGCAGGCATCCACATCCATTTCTTTAAATTCCAGTTTGTTTTAGGAAAATCTTTTGCGCCTAACCATTTGCCTTTTTCCAAGACCAAAACTTTATAACCTTTCTCCGAAAGACGTAAGGCCGAAACCGATCCTCCAAATCCACTGCCTATTATGATGTAGTCATAGTCACTTTTTATCATCAGACCCTCTATTAGTTTGAACGAATCAATAATGAACTCATCACGGATGTGCTCTGAAAAACAAGATTTGAAAAAAATTCAACAGGCGGCTTCCCTGCTACTCATCCGGTAGAATGCCTTATTTTTATGCCAGGAAAAACACGTTTCATGGAATGGAAAAAAAATTTTCCTACCAATACACCTTTTTATTGAAGTTTCAAGCAGGAGTCACTTCTTGAGAACTCATGAGTCAAAGTTCTGAATTGACAAATGGAGATAGTTTTTATAGAATTCTAACAAACGTTAGATTGATAGGCGTCAAGCTAGGAGACTGTCCGAGAATAGAAGGTGAGCATAAGTAGGGTGCCGCTTAAGCGAAGCGAGCGCACCAAAAATAAAGGGACAGTAAGCTTTCTGGTGCGCTCGCTTCGCTTAAGCACACCCTACCTCCATTCTCGGACAGCCACCTAGAGATTGCCCTTCAGATATAAAACTATTTGCTGACAAAACGATGGAAAAGCCATTTAAAGTGGATGAAACCCGAGTTAGAGTACTTAATGCTGCGGCAAAGCTGTTTCGTCATAAGGGTTATGCGGAAACAACTCTGAGGGAAATTGCGAAAGAATGTAACCTGAAGGCGGGAAGTATCTACTACCATTTTGGTTCAAAAGATGAAATTCTTGAAAAAGTTCTTGAATATGGCATCAGCCAAGTTTGGACAGAGGTCCAAACCGCAATCCAAGCGTTGCCGGATAAGGCCACAAGTTATGAGAAAGTCAAGGTAGGCGTTGAAGCTCATTTGAATACGTTGGTTGCGTTAGATGACTTTACCGCAACTCATATTCGAGTTTTTAAATATGCGCCAGAAGCAATTCGTGAACGAACTCAATTCCTTCGCGATGATTATGATAACTACTGGAAGCAACTCTTAATTGAAGCACAAGAGCAAGGTGCGCTAAGAGCGGATATTGATTTAAGTGTTTCCCGATTATTCCTGTTTGGGGGAATTAACTGGACACTTGAGTGGTATCGAGATCGTAAGTTAACATTCGCACAGTTAGCTGAAATTTATACCGATATTTTCTTTAAAGGGATCGGAAAAAATTCATAGGAAAAACAGAAGCGAGTCTCTGAGGGATGGTGGGTGCCTGTCATGAGAAAACTAAAATAATCACATCAAATGAAGGAGGTGCACATGTCCGATATAGAGAATACAAAAGGAATGCAACGTAATCTACAGGCTACGGCTTTTATTGATAGTGACTCTTTCCAGGTCACAAGTTTTGCCAGGCAGGTGACTGCAGGCGAAACCTCACCTGTTGAGAAAGCGATCAAGCTCTATTATGCTGTTCGGGATGGGATTAAATATGATCCTTATAAAGCTGAGATGACACGAACAGGTCTTAAAGCCAGTTTCGTTTTGGAGAAGAAATACGGAAATTGCATTTCAAAGGCCGTGGCCTTGGCTGCGGTTGCGCGTGCGGAAGGAATTCCCAGTCGTTTAGGTTTTGCGGATGTAAAAAATCATCTGGCGACAGGCCGATTTCTCAAATTATTACGGAGTGACATTTTTCGCTATCATGGGTACACCGAGCTTTATCTGGAAGGCAAATGGGTTAAAGCAACTCCAGCCTTTAACCTTGCCTTATGTGAACATTTTAATGTTGCCCCTCTTGATTTTAATGGTAAAGAAGACTCCGTTTTTCAAGAATATGATCAAAGAGGAAATCACTTTATGGAGTATGTCAATGATCATGGACAATATGACGATCTCCCTTATGAGCAAATTGGAGAAGCCTTTCGAAAATATTATTTTCACCTGACTACAGAGAAGGAGATCCTCCAATTCACAGGAGATTATGAGCAAGAGGTCATTGAACAAACGGCTTAAAAAAGTGGTTAACGCTGAGCCTGTTTTTGAGTTTTATTTTGGTTCCTCATGAGCGGGATCCTCAAATCGGACTTGTGATCGTCGTCCCAGTAGTTCTTTGGCAGGTTTTTAATGTATTTTCTAAACGAAAGATACATTATTTTTCATACCGACTTTATTTTTTGAATAAATGCTTGTAACTTATGACCGTAGCCAAGTTTAGGTACAATGTTTGAACAAAGAAGCCTTTTTATTCTGATGATACAACGAAAACAAGATTTGATCATATCTCCAGATATAACCTCATTTTACTAATTATATGCCGAAACGAACAGATATTAAATCAATATTACTGATAGGGTCAGGACCAATTGTCATAGGACAGGCGTGTGAATTCGACTACAGTGGAACTCAAGCGTGTAAAGCTCTTAAAGAGGAAGGATACCGCGTCATACTAATTAACAGCAATCCAGCCACAATCATGACAGACCCAGGTTTGGTTGATGCAACCTACATTGAACCGATCAATGTCACTGCTTTGGAAGCTATTATTCGTCGGGAGCGGCCGGATGCTCTGCTTCCGACGATGGGGGGGCAAACCGCACTGAATATGGCGGTACAATTACATGAGGCTGGAATATTGGATCAATACCATGTTGAGTTGATTGGTGCCAAGATTTCAGCGATTCATAAGGCTGAAAACAGAGAACAATTTGCGAAAGCCATGCGGAAAATTGGATATAAAGTCCCGGTTGGTCGAATTGTTCACTCAGTGAAGGAAGCCTACGTGGTCACGGGAGAATTGGGGTATCCTTTGATTATCCGTCCTTCCTTTACGCTAGGAGGTTCCGGAGGAGGCATCGCCTATGATAAAAAGCAGTTAACGGATATTGTTATCAGAGGCTTGATTGCCTCTCCTACAACTGAGGTTCTGATAGAACAATCAGTACTGGGTTGGAAGGAGTATGAATTGGAAGTGATGAGAGACACACGGGATAATGTTGTGATTGTCTGTTCGATTGAAAACCTGGATCCGATGGGAATACACACAGGAGACAGCATTACGATCGCTCCTGCTCAAACATTGACCGATGTTGAATATCAAAATTTGAGAGACATGTCTTTGGCCATTATCCGTGAAATTGGAGTTGACACCGGAGGATCCAATATTCAGTTTGCCGTGAATCCCAAAAATGGGGAAATCATGGTTATTGAAATGAACCCTAGAGTTTCTCGCAGCTCCGCTCTGGCCTCTAAAGCGACCGGTTTCCCGATTGCTAAGTTTGCGGCGAAGTTGGCAGTAGGCTATACACTGGACGAAATTTCTAATGATATCACGAAAAAGACACCCGCGTGCTTTGAACCTGCCCTAGATTATGTGGTTACAAAAATTCCCCGCTTTACCTTTGAAAAGTTTCCTCTAAGTGAAGATTGTTTGGGGACCCAAATGAAATCGGTAGGAGAGATCATGTCCATCGGTCGAACATTTAGGGAATCGTTGCAGAAAGCATTGCGATCTTTGGAAACGGGAACTATGGGGCTTGATGAACCTGACTATGAAGGGCGCAAAGAAAAGAAACAAGAAAGCTTTCTTCTGCGCCAATTATCCAAGCCTAGCAGTAATCGCTTGTGGTTTTTGGCAGATGCAATGCGAAGAGAGTGGAGTGATGAAAAACTCTTTGCGATCACCAAAATTGATCCTTGGTTTCTAGCTCAGATTCGCTCCCTGGTTGAGGAAGAACAAGTCATCAGAAAACAAACACTGGAGAGTATTACGCCACAAATTTTACGTTCCTGGAAAAAATTAGGGTTTTCGGATAGCCGGTTGGCAAAGCTCTTAAATAGTCAAGAAACCGAAGTCACTCGAACACGTAAAAACTGGAAGATCCTGCCAGTTTTCAAATTGGTAGATACGTGTGCCGCGGAATTTCCTTCGGAAACTCCCTATTTTTATTCCACCTATGAAGATGAAAATGAATCAATTCCAACAGAAAAACCGAAAGTTATTATTTTAGGAAGCGGACCTAATCGGATTGGACAGGGCATTGAGTTTGACTATTGTTGCGTTCATGCGGCTTTCGCTATTCGAGAACAAGGATATGAATCGATCATGGTGAACTGCAATCCCGAAACGGTAAGTACCGATTATGACACTTCAGATAGGCTTTATTTTGAGCCAATTACTTTCGAAGATGTGATGCATATCATCGAAAAAGAGAACCCCCTCGGTGTGATTGTACAATTGGGTGGACAAACACCCTTAAAATTGGCAAAACCCCTGAATGAGGCCGGTGTGCCTTTATTGGGAACTTCTTTTGAAAGTATTGATCGAGCGGAAGATCGTGAATTATTTGTTCAACTGCTGGATAAATTAAATTTGAAACAACCTCCAAATGGAATGGCCGATTCCCTGGATGAAGCTTATGAAATTGGTGAAAGGATAGGCTATCCTTTGTTAGTACGTCCTTCTTATGTTTTAGGCGGACGTGCAATGATGATCGTTTATTCAGAATCAGAATTGGCAGAATATTTTGCCGCAGCGGTCAAGGTCTCTCCCGAACACCCTGTCCTGATTGATAAATTTTTATTGAACGCCACGGAAATCGATGTGGATTTGCTGGGGGATTCGGAAAATTTTGAAATCGCGGGGATTATGGAACATATTGAACGTGCGGGAATACATTCAGGTGACAGCGCCTGTTCTCTACCGCCTTACCAACTCAAAGAAAATGCGTTAGAACAGCTAAAGCAACAGAGTTTTGCTTTGGCTCGTGAATTAAAAATCAAAGGTTTGATGAATATTCAGTTCGCCATCAAAGATCAGGAACTTTACGTTCTTGAAGTCAATCCCCGTGCCTCCCGCACAGTTCCCTTTGTGAGTAAAGCTATTGGACACCCGATTGCGAGATACGCAACTCGTTTGATGCTGGGTGAATCCATGGAAAGTATTGGATTCAAATATCAAGTCCCTGAATATTTTTCAGTCAAAGAAACCGTTTTTCCTTTTGCGCGATTTGCGGGCTCTGACACAGAATTAGGCCCCGAAATGAAATCCACAGGCGAAGTCATGGGACGTGCGCGGACCTTCAAAGAAGCCTTTCTTAAATCTCAGGTTGCCGTATACGGTCGCATTCAAGAAAAAGGGTATGTTTTCATTGGCGTTTTGGATAAAGACCAGCAATCTGTGACACCCGTTGCGCTGGAACTCGAAAGTTTGGGGTATATGATTTTGGCGACACAAGACACATTGGACATGTTGAAAGAGGCTGGGGTTACAAAGGTCATTAAAACACATTTAAATTTTAATAGGAAAAATAGCGTATTTGAATACATGCAGCGAAAAGAACTGGCCCTGGTTATCAACACCAAGCATCGATGGAAACATATCATGGATCCAAGACATATCCGACGTATGACTTTGCAATATAATTTACCCTATTGTACAACTATTGAGGCCGCTGAACAATTTGTCCATGCCTTGACACTTAAACCTCGTAAATTTAGCTATGAACCTCTGCCCTTTTAAAATTTCATAGCCAATTCTGTCGCTGAAATGCGATATTTCACTTGAAGTATGAAACCTTTAACCCTAGCATGTTGTTATTATGAATAAAGTTGCGTTAATTACAGGAATTACAGGGCAAGATGGTGCCTATCTCGCGGAGTTGCTCTTAAAAAAAGGCTATATAGTCCATGGTATTAAGAGACGTTCTTCATCATTCAATACCAAGCGAATTGAAAATCTTTATCAGGATCCTCATATAGAACAACGAAACTTCATTCTTCACTACGGTGATATGACGGATTCAGTCAATCTGACTCGTATCATCCAGGAGGTTCAACCCACTGAGATTTATAATTTAGCGGCACAGAGTCATGTAAAAGTATCGTTTGATACTCCTGAATATACCGCGAACACGGATGGTTTAGGCGCTTTGAGGATTTTAGACGCGATTCGACTTTTGGGACTTGTCGAAAAAACTCGTTTTTATCAAGCCTCAACCAGTGAGTTGTATGGCTTGGTTCAAGAAGTTCCCCAAAAAGAAACAACCCCTTTTTATCCACGTTCCCCTTATGCTGCCGCCAAGCTTTATGCTTATTGGATTACCGTCAATTACCGGGAAGCCTATAACATGTTTGCCTCAAATGGTATTTTATTTAACCATGAGTCCCCTTTACGTGGAGAAACCTTTGTAACCCGTAAAATAACACGCGCCGTAGCTCGAATTTCTCTCGGCAAGCAAGAGCAGTTGTTCTTGGGAAACCTTGATTCTCAAAGAGACTGGGGACATGCCAAAGATTATGTGGAAGCTATGTGGAAAATTCTACAGGTAGAAAAACCAGATGATTTTGTTATTGCCACAGGAATTACCACAAAAATTCGTGATTTTGTTAATATGGCGTTCCGGGAAGTTGGTGTTTCTATTGAGTGGGAAGGCGAAGGCGTCAACGAAAAAGGCCTCAACTCGAAAAATGGGAAAGTTGTGGTTCAAGTAGATCCTGAGTATTTTCGTCCAACAGAAGTTGAATTGCTGATTGGTGACGCCACGAAGGCGAAAGAAATACTGGGATGGAAACCAACTTATACACTAGAGCAGTTGGTTCAGGAGATGGTCCGGGAAGATATCAAGGAAGCGAAGCAGTAAGTATGAATTTCTTTAAAAAATAATACGAAAACTTGCCGACCGATTATTAGCAGCATTTCTTCGAGTTCTGCTTCGGGCTTTTTTTAGCGAGATTGAAGTGGTAGGCCTTGAAAATATACCACTCAACAAACCCGTTGTGATGGTTGCGAATCATACCAATTCCGCAGTGAATCCACATGGTGGGCGCCTTTCTGCCGCGTGTCCCGAGGTTTCTGGCAAAAGCCTCCTTATGGCATACCTCAAGGTATTTCGCCAAGTATACCGCCTATAAGCCGGATCTTTCTGCTACGATGAAAATTACAGGTGGTTTTGCCGCATATCCCCTGTTTTGGGTTGTAGAGAGTGTTTATGCCCAAAGTGCATGGGGTTCCCCCTGGGAATGGTGGCTGTTTTTCTTGGGACCCATTACAGGGATCCTGGCATTACAATTTCTTGAAAAAAAAGACGCTCTTCCTGGAAGAGGCTAAAGCCTACCTGTTTTTAAGAACCCAAAGCGAAATGAAGTTAGAACTTGAGAAGCGGCAACGGAAGGTCTCCGCAGAAATAAAAGAACTGGCAAAACAATACCAAGCGATGGAATCCCATCACGAGTCACTTCAATGATCAGAACCATTAGCCTTCATCATTGAAGTGGCAGAGGAAGTTGAACAACACACCGTGTGCCTTCGCCTTCTTTACTTTCAATATTTAACGTTCCGTGGTGATTTTTAAGAATTCCCGCACTGATAGAGAGTCCTAGTCCCATTCGTGTTTCCTCTTTGGTTGTGAAAAAGGATTCAAACATTTGTGCTTTAACCTCATCAGAAATTCCACAACCTGTATCCGCTATCTCAACAATAACCTGTCTTTCCTTTTCATACGATGAAATCCTGAGCTCTTTTCGATTCGTTGTTTCCATCGCTTCTTTTGCGTTGTTGATCAAATGAATCAAGACTTGTTCTATTTGAAAAGCATAGCAAAACACAGGAGAAAGCGGTTCTTCCAATGCCAGGAGGATCTCAATCCCTTGTGTTTTGAGTTCCTCATTCAGCAGAAACAGGGTTCCTTGAATAATAGCGTTGATGTCTTTAGCTTCTTGTTTTTCAGAAAGCACACTTCGGGAAAAGGTTCGCAAATGATTTGTCAGTTGTGAGGCTCTTTTCACTTGCCCGAGTATCTTTTCCAGTTTTCCCAAATGGGGACTATGGGGATGTTCTTCCTGCCAGTCTTCACATAAAACTTCTGCGAGCAGATGGATGTTTCCCAAAGGCTGGTTGAGGTCGTGAGCAATATCACAAATCCGCTCAGAAAAGGAATAAAATTCCATAGAGTGATGGAGTTGCCCCTTGGATGTTTGTAATTCTGTATAGGTTTGTTCTAAATGTTTTCTGTGCTGATAAAGGTCAATGAAGACCTTGACTTTACTTTCAAGGATGTAAGACGGAACTGGTTTAAACAAATAATCTACCGCTCCTTTCTCGTACCCCTGAAAAATGGATTGTCGGGATCGGCTATGTGCGGTCAGGAAAATGATGGGAGTCAACTGTGAGGTAGCGTTCTTACGAAGCAGATCCACAGTTTCGAAGCCACTCATCTCTGGCATTTGGATATCCATCAAGATCAAGGCAAACTCATGATTTTTAACCAGTTCTAAGGCTTCTTGGCCAGAAGAAGCTTCGTAAATCGTACGCCTGGGCGCCTCCAAAATACTGCGATGAATATACAATGAATCTTGTTCATCATCAACAATGAGAATGTTTATTGTTTCCATAAAAAAAATTCCCGCAACAGTAGTTAGTCCAGCTCATATATGGGTTAGGGAGCTCCTCCAGACAAAAGTTGCCCGGGGTGCAATCCACAAGGGCGATAAGGAATCTTATCTAAAGGATAGTCATAGTCGGCAACGTCCGGGCAATTGACTGTAGCCAAATCGCCTGATACCGTACAGGTTGGAAAGCTCACCGAGGGAGAACCTACCCATTGATTGGTATTGGGTACCTGAGACAAGGCTTCTTTCATGAAGGACTTCCATAGCAAGGCGGGGGTTCTGCCTCCACTTTCACCTGACATCGGAGTATTATCGTCATGCCCGATCCAGACGCCGGTGGCTAATTCAGCAGAAAATCCAATAAACCAAGCATCCCGGTAATCCGTCGTTGTTCCCGTTTTTCCTGCAATAAACCTGTGGTTATGTTCCCAGTTTGCGTTTTTACCTGTCCCTCGCATAGTAACTTGATGCAGCATTTGATTCATTTGATGAACCGTCCACTCTGAAAAAACAGAGACTTTTTCTTGAGGTGAATGCTCATAAAGAACCTGTCCCTGATTGTTGAGTATCTTCAGAATAAAAACAGGCTTAGTGAAGAATCCTTTGTTCATAAAAGGAGTATACGCCGCCGTTAAGTCCAACAGTGAAACTTCAGCGCATCCCAAAGCGAGGCATAGTCCTGTATTTGATGGAATTGTCAAGCCCAGGTTTTTAACATTTCGGATAACGTTGTCAATGCCTACTGTATGTAAGAGTTGTACGGCAATACTATTAACGGACTTCTCAAACGCTTTTGCCAAAGTCATTTGATCTTCAAAATAAGTTCCATGGTATGAATTGAATAATGGACGTTCCGCACCGTATAAGCGATCGGAATTTCGAGGTTCATAGACGCCAACCTCTCCATTCTCACGCTCCCATTCAAAAGACAAGGATTCATCCGTAAATGAGGAATTTGGCGCAAAACCTTGTTCTAACGCAGTGGCATAAACAAAGGTTTTAAATGCGGAACCTGGTTGTCGTTGCGCTTGTGTTGCTCTGTTGAATTGAGAATCCTCAAAATTCAAGCCTCCCACCAGTGAACGAACATATCCCGTTTGAGGTTCGATGCTGACTAATGCCGCTTGTTTGGCATTTAAGGAGAGTTCCGCAAAGGATTGTTCAAAAAGGGCTTCTCCATATTGCTGAAGGTTGGAATCCAGAGTCGTATAGACCTGATACCCCCCTCCATTGATATAGTTAAGATGGTGTTCGTTTTTGAGTAAATTGATGATGTGCTGCACAAAATACGCACCTGATTTATATTTTGATCGTGTGGGCAGGATACGAACTTCGGTTTGAAGTGCTTTTTGGTATTGCTCCGGTGTGATCCAACGAACAGAAACCAGTTTTCGAAGGATGAGTCTTTGCCTTTTTAGAGCCTTCGGAATCAAGGATGCAGAAATATAGGGAGAGGAGTCCGATTTTTTATGAGTGGGGAATCTCAGCAGTTTTTCAGGCTTCTTGATGATTCCCGCTAACATTGCCGATTCAGCAAGATTCAACGCTGAGGCATGTTTCCGATAATAAGAAAGTGAGGCTTGCTCCACTCCATAATTTCCATGTCCCAGATAAATACTATTCAAATAATATTCTAAAATTTGAAATTTATCATATTTGAGTTCCAAGGCCCACGCGATGAAGATTTCGCGAAATTTCCGAATTAACGTCCGCTCCGGAGTTAATAACGTGATTTTAGCGAGTTGCTGAGTGATGGTGCTCGCTCCCTGGCTGTAACTGGCATTGCTAATGTTAATCCATAAGGCTTTAAACAAACGGAATACATCAATGCCCCGATGTTGAAAAAAGCGAACATCCTCAGCGGCAAGCACACTCAATATCAGAAAATTACTGATTTGTTCATGAGGGATAATGCGTCGGTTTTCAAGACCTTTCAAAACGTGAAAAGGCTTTCCTTGGAGATCATAGAGAACCGTGTTTTGAGGAGAGTGAGCTATGGCATACTCAAAATCGAGCACCATTTCGGGATACCATAGGAAAAAGGCCAACACCATACCAACCAGCCCTGAGCCTATGAATCCCACTGTGCCGAAAAGAAGCAGCCATAACAGTCGTTTCATGGTACATTATTCAATGTAACTCAATCATCACCCATACCTAGCAGATGAAGAAGCATGATGAACAGATTCAGCACATCCAAATAAAGGGCCAGTGTCGCCATCACATAGTCATCAGTGCTATAACGTCTCAAAATGTTTGAGGTATCATATAAGATAAACGCACTGAAAAGGAAAACTCCAATGCCAGATATTGCAAAGTGCAGCATACTGTTTTGCATGAATAGATTGATCAATCCTCCAACGATCACGATGATCAGACCTGTGGTCACAAAGCCTGCTAAATAGCTAAAATCTTTCTTTGAAAAAAACACATAGGCGGTGAGTCCCACAAAGGTCAGGGTCGTCAACATTAGCGCTTCAACAACGGTACTCTGACCGTAAAGCAGCAATAAAGGACCTAAGGTCAAACCAGTCATTGTTGTAAAACTAAACAAGGCCACTATATTGAGTCCCGGTTTCCTCTGGACGCTCATTGCAAAGAAAATCAGTGCGAACTCCAAAATAGAGAAAAGGATGAGATGAGGCGCAACGACAGGAAACAACGGTCCTGCCCCCAGAAACGCGCCCAAAGTCGCCGTTCCAACAGAGGCTGCAAGTAAGCTATAGACTTTTTTGAGAAAGTTTAAACGCTCGCCAACGGACGCAACCTCAACCGGTTGGACACCCACCGCGATAGCTTGATTTGTGTTGAACATTTTTAATCTCCTTCTTGGTGTTGATTCATGTTTGATGGACTCAGCCATCACTTATAAAACTCAGTTCAATATCTGCATTATACCACAATCAAACACAGATGCAAAAACAATCGGCACCGACAAAGGTTACCTAATGGCTTCAAAAGTTAAATAGACCCTCAGGAAGAGGACTACCTTTGATGAAAACACAGGACCTCTGCGATAAAAGAACTGCTGAGCGTGAGAATAGAACTCCAGCCGTGCTGGTTGAGATACAATCAACTCCCCTTTTGAATCTCGTTGAGGGGAAGAGGATTGCTCTTGAATGAAAACAGGCGAATCATAATCAATAGCCTCAATGTCTGTAATAAGACTTGATGCCAGCAACGTCAAGGGTAAATTATATAAAGGCTCCACCAGCGCAATGGCGGTTAAGTTTGCCAAGGCTCCCACTTTTTGATCTTCAAGCTTGATGATCCACTCTGTCAACTCTCTCTTTAATAGGGGATAAGACTCATCCTCAACATGGATGCCCTGAAGAGATACCCTACGATGCTGGGTATAATTTTGAACTAAACCTTGCAAAAAATTAAAGAAACTTTTTCCCTCGAGCAAGGTTTCATAAGAACCCAATTTTTGAGTGAACGCGCTCAATACGGCACGACCGAGGTAGAAGTCATCTAACTGTTTTTGAATAGTTCCTTTTGCTTCAAGTGTTGTTGAAAGGGCCTCAACCTGTTGTTTTAAGTCACTCTGTTGTTTTAAGCTTTCAGACAAACGGCTCAGGGCTTTTTGATATTGTTCCTGGAGGAGAGAAGGCGGGGTCGAGGAGCTTTCTTCATGGGAGGGAGCTTCCATGTGAATTTCCAAAGAAGGCTCAGGCTGTTGTACCAGGGTCAACAGCCAAAGAGTGACTCCCATTAAAGTAAACGTAACCAGCGGAAGGAGTAGATTCAGCTTCATGATGATGATTTGACCCGATGATGCACTTTTAACGGAAGAGCATGGAGTCTAATAAAGCCATCAGCATCTTGAGGGTTGTACCTTCCACCGTCGGCTTCCATGGTCGCAATATCCGCATCATAAAGGCTGTATGGGGATTTTCTACCTGTTACCATACAATTGCCTTTATACAGCACCAAGCGGACATGTCCCGAAACACGTTTCTGGGTTGCTTTACCCATAGAAAGTAAAAGTTCCATTTCTGGAGAGAACCAAAATCCATTATAAACCAGCCGCGCAAAACGAGGCATCAAACTATCCTTAAGATTGATCACATCCCGATCAGCCGTAATGGATTCCATCGCCCGATGTGCAATGTGTAGAATGGTTCCACCTGGAGTTTCATAAACACCACGAGATTTCATTCCAACAAAACGCGATTCTACCATATCCACTCTTCCTACACCGTGTCGACCGCCCAAGTCATTCAAATGCGACAGCAAGGCTGCTGGCGTCATTTTTTGGCCATCAACGCCTATCGGAATCCCGCTTTCAAACTCAATTAAAATTTCCTGTGATTCGTCTGGAGCGTTTTGAGGAGACTGAGACAGTTCAAACATTTCTTCCAGAGGCGCTTGCCAAGGGTCTTCAAGCATCCCTGATTCAAAACTGATGTGCATGAGATTTTCGTCAGAACTCCAGGGTTGTTTTTTTGAGGCTTTCACAGGAATTCCCTGAGCCTGCGCATAGTCTAAAAGCTCCTGACGGCCGGGATATTTTTTATAAAACGCTGGAATTTTCCAAGGTGCCACCACTTTAATGTCAGGATTTAACGCAAAATACGTCAATTCAAAACGAACCTGGTCATTGCCTTTACCGGTTGCACCGTGAGAAACCGTGGTTGCGCCCTCTTTCCGAGCCAGTTCAATTTGTTTTTTGGCAATCAGAGGCCGCGCCAGAGAGGTTCCCAAAAGATAGGTCCCTTCATAGGCAGCATTCCATTGAATTGAAGGAAACACATAGTCGGTGACAAATTCTTCCTGAACATTTTCTATGATAACTTTTCGTGCTCCCGCTTTTAGTCCTTTTGCTCGAATTGCGTCCAAATCTTCTACTTTTTGTCCTAAATCCAAACAAAGCGCGATCACATCGTACCCTTCTGAGGATAACCAGTGAACCAGGACGGAGGTATCGAGTCCTCCAGAATACGCTAATACAAGTTTTTCTTTTGACATGAACTCTTCCAAATGGAGGGTGATGATGAATGGGGCATGATGCCAGAGATCAATTAATAATTATTCCGCTGGGGAGTCATCCTCAAGTTTCTCTCGTTGATAGACCTGCCGCACATGTCCGATTTTCCGTACATTTTTGGCGATAGGTCCTTTTTGTCCTTTTCCAACCTCGAACTCCACACGATCGCTTTTGTTAAGGGAGCGAAAACCGGATTGTGAAATTTCAGTCTGATGAACAAACAAATCTTCTCCATTATCTTGAGCAATAAAACCAAAGCCCTTGGTTGGATTGAACCATTTGACGGTTCCTTGTTTACGTCCCACCTCGGATTGTTCACTTTTTTTATTCTTTTTCAAGAAAACAACGATCAGAAGGATCACGAGTATGACGCCAATGCTTCCCAGAATAGGCAACATAGGGCCCTCCCACTTTATAAATTCTAAAGACATAAGACTTTTCCTAAAATAAGGGTCCAGAGTAGCGGGATCGGTGTAGAGTGTGTCTGTTTTCATTGCACCCCCTGTTGAGCTAACCATCGTTCAGCATCAATAGCAGCCATGCACCCTGTTCCTGCGGCTGTAATGGCTTGGCGGTAGACATGATCTTGAACATCACCACTGGCAAAGACGCCTTCCACCGAAGTACGGGTGGTGCCAGGGGTGACCTGAATGTAACCATTTTCGTTCAAGTTCAGCTGTCCTTTAAATAACGTGGTGTTGGGGGCGTGGCCAATGGTGACAAAAAGCCCGGTCCAGGGATATTCTGTGAGGACATTGGTTTTTAAATTACGAATTTTGAGACCGTTCATTCCCTGTTGGTCATTCCCCAGAACTTCCTCTACGACAGAATCCCAGTAAAAGGTTATTTTTTTATGTTCGAGAGCCCGTTTTCGCATGATTTGACTAGCTCTCAGTTCGTTTCGACGATGAATGATATGAACCGACCTGCAAATATTGGCGAGATACAACGCCTCTTCCAAGGCGGTATCCCCTCCACCGACAACGGCCACATCCTGA
The DNA here is from genome assembly GCA_051382335.1 of Deltaproteobacteria bacterium TL4. Taxonomy (GTDB): domain Bacteria; phylum SAR324; class SAR324; order SAR324; family NAC60-12; genus JBBCAX01. The sequence goes on along the minus strand of JBBCAX010000034.1, from coordinate 6,013 downwards.
TTGCGGAAGAAAAAGCCATCACACGTGGCACATGCGGAAACACCACGGTTTCGATAGGTTGCTTCAGATTCCAGATTCAACCATCTTGCGGAGGCACCCGTGGCGATAATCAATGCATCACAAGTCAAGGTTTCTGCCTCAAGAGACAAAGTAAAGGGTCTTTGTGCCAAATCACACTGCAAAACATCTCCCGTATAAAAATGGGTATTAAAGCGCTCTGCCTGTTTCCGAAACAAATCCATCAAGTCAGGACCTTGTACGCCTTCAGGAAAGCCTGGATAGTTTTCAACCTCTGTGGTAATCATAAGTTGCCCTCCAGGCTCGAAGCCTGAAACTAAAGCGGGTTTCAAATTAGCGCGTGCCGCATAGACTGCGGCCGTTAAACCTGAGGGGCCTGAGCCTAGAATAATCAGTGGATGATGTGCTGTTTTTTGGGACATGTTCATTCAATTTGAAGATTTAAGTTTCTAATTCACCGTTGAAAAGACAGATTTCATTTTACCACAATGAAGGCCATCATGTTCAAGACATTAATAATAAATGTAATCCAGCAAGGTTTTTAGCTGGTGGGGATAATATTATATTCTTCTTCAATTAAGCAAGTTCAAATTCTTTCATCAGGTCACAAAAAAGATGTGATTGACACTGGTGAAAGGTTCACGTACTTTAACATCGCTTTACCCTCGTAGCTTTCCCTGAACTCCAAAACGCTTGATACATGCAGACTATGGCCGAATCCGAAGAAAAAAATAAAAAAAGCCTGGAAGAGAAGAGAAATGCACTCCTTGACACTGGTAAAAAGGAACAAAAACCGAAGCCTTCCCGTAAAGAGGAGGTGTTTCATACACTGAAGTATGTAGAAGATGTTCCCCAATATTTACAAGTGGAAATCGCGCGTAAAGAACTCAAACTTCGAGATGTCATCAATTGGAAAAGCGGATCGGTTGTCGATTTCCCCAAAATCATTGGAGAGCCCATGGAGGTTTTAATTGGTGACCGTTTAATCGCGAGAGGTGAAATCGTCGTTGTGAATGAACGTTATGGTATCCGCATCAGTGAAATAACACGACCCGACGAAAAACCTGGAGAACTTCGGAAATAATGAAGCAAAAATGGGGACAAAACTTTTTAATTCGTGAACATTATGTTCATAAAATGCTTGAACTTGCCGACATTCGCGTAGGTGCTCAGGTTTTGGAAATTGGTCCAGGGAAAGGAATTCTGACCCGGCAGTTACTTCAGCGAGGAGCGATTGTGACTGCTGTCGAGATTGATAAGAGTCTTCATGACTACCTTCAGGAGCACTGTCCACACCCGTCACTTCAATTGGTTCATGGCGATGTAATGCACCTGTCTGAGGAGCAAATTCTTCACCTCTACCCGGAACCCTATAAAATAGTCGCCAATTTGCCTTATGAGTCGGCAACAGCGATCTTACTCAAGATCCTGCCGCTTCGAACTTCGGTCAAGTCAATTACCGTCATGGTTCAGCAGGAGGTTGCGGAACGTATCTGCGCCGAATCTGAGGCGGGGAAAAAGCATGGATATCTGTCAGTTGCGATGGCTTTGGGCTTTGAACGTACTCTGGGTTTCACCGTTCCTCCCTCCGCTTTTAACCCTCCACCCAAAGTCAATTCCGCAGTGATTCACCTGGTGTCCCATTCTTCCGGGTTTCAAAGCCCTCAAGAACAGCATTTTATTCATTGGCTGCAGCACCTGTTTCAGCAAAAAAGAAAAATATTAATCAATACCATCAAACGCTTTTATCCTGACTGGTACTCTCAACAGGAAATAAAGCTTCATTCCTTACTGGAAAATCGAAGAGCGGAAACCCTGGAACTGGAAGAATGGAAGCACTTATATCAGTCCTATCAAATGACTCAAAACGCAGGCGGATAAGAGACGTAAGCCTTTTGTTCAGAGGCCCCTAGAATAATCTCACTTTACATTCGTCCATACCTCCGATAATTACTTAGATTAAGGCCACTTTGAACTTCCTTAATGAATAAAATCAAGACAACCCCGGTTGAGTCCAATAAGAAATTTGAGGCAGGCTTCACTCCTGGAAACGTCTTGTAAACAGCACATTTACAAGATTTGCTTTGAGGTAACTGAAATAATGTTGGGAACTATACTGAATCAATGTACGTTTCTTATTTTAAGGAAAAGATGAAATTAGAGGAATTAAATGAGTTAAGTTTAAATCGAATAAAAATCACTGCGAATATTGCTATCGTTACGTTTATAGTCATGTTAATAATGGTACCGACTGTTCTTATTTTTTATTATTACTTCCGTCATTATACTCAGTTATTGGTAATTACTTTTTTTATGATACCTCTATTGGTAAGTTCTTTTTTGTATTTTCTATCCTATCAGAAAACTTATCAAAATATTGCTTTATATTTTTTCTTATTTACTTTCCTTTTAACAGTTTTTGGCACTTTTTTGTTTCTTCCGGATGTGAGAGAGTCCTCAATGGCTGGCTATTTTGCTTTTATAACCTTATGTTTTATCAGTCTTAGCAAGAAAAATGGTTTGTTCATGATCCTGATTTGTTCGTTGCTACTCGTCAGCGATCTCTTATTCTTGAAGTTTATGTTCCCTATTTTTTTTATTTCTTTGCCTGACCAAGTTTCTTTGATGATCAAAATGGTACTCCTTTTGGTCACATTTCCGGCGGCCACAATTGTCATACGTTTTATCCCGCTTGGTGAAGAAGCGTATTTTTACCAAGCTCAGAAATCCAATAATCAACTTCAGCAACAGAAAGACTGGTTGGAAACCACCTTAGCGAGCATTGGGGATGGAATTATCACAACGGACATGAACGCTTGTGTTGTGTTTATGAATCCTGTTGCGGAAGAACTTACGGGATGGACTTCTCAAAACGCTCAGGGACACTCCATTGAAGAAATTTTCCACATTGTTAATAAAAAAACACGGAATCCAGTGACGAGTCCTATACATCGAGTGATAGCAGAAGGTACCATTGTCGGGTTAGCGAATCATACGGTATTGATTGCGAAGAATGGTCAGGAAATCCCGATTGATGATAGTGCGGCTCCTATTCGAAGAGGCGATGAATTATTAGGGGGTATTCTTGTCTTCAGGGATATCACCGAACGTAAAAAAGCCGAAGCTCAATTAAAACAAGCCCAAAAACAAGCGGAAGAGGCCAGTAAAGCGAAAACTCAGTTTTTAGCCAACATGAGTCACGAAATTCGGACGCCCCTCAATTCGATTGTCGGATTCAGCCAGATTTTGCTGAATCATGCCAAGGAATATCAATTTTCCATAGAAGTACGACGCTATTTAGAAAATATTCAGATCAGCGGCCAAAACCTGTCGGAATTAATCAATAATATTCTGGATCTCTCTAAAATCGAGGCGGGGAAAATGGATGTTTCGATAGAACCGCTGAATCTTAAACTCCTGGTTCAGGGGATTTTCCATATCAATAAAGTCCAAGCCCTTCAAAAAGAACTCGATTACACCTTTGATGTTGATGCAAAGCTTCCTGAAATTATTGAATCCGATCGAACACGACTCAACCAGATTTTGATGAATCTGGTAGGCAACGCTTTAAAATTCACAATGGAAGGCAAACGTGTTCAATTGAAAGTTCAAAATCTGGAAAATTTCATTTTATTTCAAGTTATCGATGAAGGCATTGGAATTCCAAAAGATAAACAGGCACATATTTTTGAGAGTTTTGAGCAGGTGGATGAAACTATTACCCGTCAATTTGGAGGAACAGGACTAGGATTGGCCATCACTAAAAAAATGGTTGAGCTGCTCCATGGCGAAATTTGGGTAGAGAGCGAACTTGGAAAAGGATCCACCTTTTCTGTTAAACTTCCGCTCATTGAATCCGCGGTACGACTTCCTGAACAACGGGATGTCCTTCCTGATGATTTATATTTTACGAAAGATAATGTGATTTTAGTGGTTGAGGATAATCCGATGAACCAGGATATGATTCAAGTCTTATTTCAGAAGATCGGACTGGGAATACACCAGGCGTTCAATGGGGAGGAAGGCGTTAACAAAGCGTTTGAGTTGAAGCCGGATCTCATCCTTATGGATCTGCACATGCCCAAGGTTGATGGTTTAACCGCTACCAGACAAATTCGTACCCATAAAGAATTTGTTGAGACTCCCATTGTCGCTTTATCAGCCGATGCCTTCAGTGAACAAAAACGAAAAGCCTTTGACGCAGGCGTCTCTGATTACCTGACAAAACCTATTGAGTTTCAAAAACTGTTTCCTGTTCTCATTAAATACTTACGTCAGGATCAACCTGAACAAAGGAAAGAAACGCCAGCACTTCCATTGTTACCCGAGGAGGTTAAAAAACAAGTCTTGAATGAATTTGAAATACTCTCTAGAATTGTTGTTTTTGATGTAGGAAGCGTGAGCAAGCAAATAAAAAAAATGAGGAACAGCCTAAAAGATTTTAAGTCTCCCTTCCCCCATATTCTTAATCAAATCGAAAAAGCCTCCATAGAAAATGATGAAGACGCTTTTAATGATTTAATCACGCAGGTACTCTATGGCAAAAATTCTTATCCTGGACGATGAAAAACGCGTCGCAGAGGAAGTGACGATCTATCTGGATGAGTTTGGGTATTCATCAACCTTCATCCTGTCTCCCAAAGTGCTGTTCCGCATGTTGGAACAAGAACCCTTCAGTTTGATTTTAATGGATATCAATATGCCAGGAATTGACGGCATCACTTTGCTCAAACAACTCAAAACGCACCCTGAATTTTACAAAATTCCAGTGATTATGTTAACAGGGGATACCAATGAACAAGTATTTTCCAACTGTTTTGAGATGGGGGCGATTGATTATGTAACCAAACCGCTCAGCAAATTAATTCTTAAAGCGAGAATTAAATCCGCATTAATGATCAAAACAACTGAAGAAGAACTTGAACGGAGGGTAGAGCAACGAACACAAGAACTTAAAAACGCAACGGAACAGATGATTCAATCCGAAAAATTATCAGCCATTGGAGAGCTTTCAGCAGGGGTGGCGCATGAGATGAAACAACCGCTCAACGTTATCAAGATTCTCAGTCAAAGTTTATTAATAGATATCAGCGAGAATCGTTTGGATAAGGAAGAGTTGAAAGAGGATTTAAAACAGGTCGTCAATCAAGTCGACAAAATGGCGCAAATCATTGACCATATGCGAGTCTTCAGCAGGCGCACCACGATTGGTGATGAAAAGGTAAATGTTCAGGTCAACAACGTGATTGAATCAGCACTCAAGTTTGTTTCACTGCAACTTAAGGTCAATGTAGAGCTGGTAAAGGAACTCAATGACAGCCTTCCCGAAGTATCCGGTAATTCAATACAATTGGAACAGGTCCTAATGAATCTCTTAACGAACGCCAGAAACGCGGTGGAAACCAGCGGTAACCAAAACACACAGATCAAGGTACGCTCCTATGAAATTCCGCGGCAAACCTCCCCTCTCAACAAGGATGCTGTCGGTATTGAGGTCTCAGATACCGGTGGTGGAATCCCCCCTCATTTGGAAGATAAAATATTTGAACAATTTTTTACCACCAAACCACCTGGTGAAGGAACGGGCCTTGGGCTTTCCATCTCCAAAAAAATTGTTCACGATCATCAGGGGCTTATTGAACTGGAAAACCGGGTAGGCGAAGGAGCCACTTTCAGGGTGATCCTTCCTGTAGGGCAAAACAGTAGTGGTTGAAAATTCGAATATCGAAAGAATACCGCAAACCATTGTGATAAGCTGCCTGGCGAGGAGCGTGGCAAACCACAAATCCTTTAGTGCTCCTCAACTGTTCGCAAGGTCAGCTTCATCACCTTGGGTACGCCCAGCATGGGCGTGATCTGATGGGGTGAAAGTCCCCTATAGGAAAGCCACTGGCTTTCAATGCTATGGAACCGATCATGCGGCACTGGCGGGAAACCAGCCAGCAAACAGCGAACAAACCGTGTTCCTAAGGTAATGAGTACCATGAACTATTAG
>JBBCAX010000033.1:0-126890 GCA_051382335.1 Deltaproteobacteria bacterium TL4 | reverse complement strand
GATTGCATTCTACAATTTTATTCCCACAGGAGTTCAAAAACAACCAGAAAAATATTTTTTACCTATTTTTCTAACTCATTAAAATCATAAACTTTTTAAAAATTTAAATTTAGACTCTGAATCGCTGCTTCAAATACAACCTTAACCATAGATCAAGCCTTTAATTCGGAGGATTCCTCCAAGTCCGATTACCTAAATCCACGTTTGATTTTTAGAGGGGGGACCCTTAAGGTGAAGGTGAATCAGACGCTGAGTAATGTTCTTGAATTCGCAGGGGGTGCTATAATGGACATTGGTCAAAATGTGACGCTCACCTATAAGGAGACAAATAACGCTTTTCTGGATATTGGCCGTCAATTAACAATAAGGGGCGCAACACGAGACTCCAGTGTTTTCAAAAATGATGTTTTTCTGTCCTTGGGAACCTCCGATAGTCAGCTTTTTCTTGAAAACGTAGAAGTGACTCGAATCGCTTTTGGAAAAAGCGACAATGCGTTGATAGGGGAGATGGGCGTTAAGGCCAATTCTCGGATCACTACTTTGGTATTCGAAGATATGGCAAGAGTGAATATCGATCAGGCTACAGAATTGGCGGTAGAAAATGACATTGGTATCAGCAACGCGCGCTTGGAGCTTCTGGGAGGGGGTACTTTGAAGGGAAACGTTTTTCTGGAAAATCCGAAAAGTAAGTTAGTATTGAATGGCAATGGTGGAACAGTAAATAAAGTCGTGGTAACCACAGATGCGGACTTGGAAAATGGTCTTATCTCTGTGGAGGCAACAAAGTTCACATTGAATAAATTTGAGATAGAAAGGAACACCGTGTTGGACATCAAGGGAAACTGTACTCTGATGATCAATGATACTTTATCTGTTCCTAAGAACGCAACCTTAACTTTGAAGGGCGCAGGCACGTTAGATCCTGAGAAAAACGTGGTAGCGAATGGCGAGATCAAGCTGCTAAACACAGAACAACAGACTCAATTAATTGCTAACGATATTAACCTGGAGTTGGGAAAGCCTTTTCAAGTAGGAAAACTGATAACTAACGAAGGAACTCATTTGACCTTAAACGGCAACATTTTATTAGAACTCAATGAAGGGACAACTATTGGTACTTTGAATCTGAATTCATTTACTTTAACCTTGGCCTCAAAAGAAACGGATTTAGTGATTGCTGGAGCCTCTGAACCCGTTATCAATTTAAAAAGTGGCAGGATTTACACCAATGGAGCCGATCTGACTTTTGCAAAAGAATTCATCATGGATTCTGACAGTACTGTGATTCAAAGTACTGGTGGTGTTCTTGCGTTTAACGGAGGGGGGAATTTAACTGCGGGTAATTTGAATCTGCAAAATACAGAAGTGCGGCTTGGAGGTGATTTTACTGTAGCAAGTGTGGTTTCTATTAAAACCAATTATTCCACCGATCTCAATATTTGCAGGTATCCACAAAGTTCTGAGGCTGATTGTAAGGATGTGACCATGACAATTGCTCAGCCATTGGACTTTAGAAATTTATTATTAAATGGAAAGAAACTCACTTTAAAAAGTACTGAGACACAATCAAACCTGATTTTAACAGGATCTGTTGCACTTCAATCGACTGATTCCATTGAGGTTAATAGCGGTGTTTTAGATTTTGTCACAAATTTGACTATGACCGGCGGAGCGATTTCAGTTTCAGAAGAGGGGAAACTGGCTCTGGGTAAAAAAGCGGATTTGACGGGAGGCGCGATTACTTTGGCAGCAGAAAGCACGCTTTATTTAGGAAATGATGTTGGTTTTGGCGCCTCGCTTACGATTGAAAATTTGACAGCCGATCAGGCCTCAATAGTAGAGTTGCGTGGAACTGTGTCCATAAGCAGTACAGAATTAAGGATCGGTCATTTAAATTTGAAAGAGCACACACTCACACTAAAAGACGGTACCCTCCTAAGTATTAATCAATCCCTGGTGATGGCTAAAAATAATGATGAAATAGTTTTCAAGAACGCAACCTTGAGGCTTGAGGCTGGTATTGAGATGACGGCTGGAAAGATTCTGGGGGGAGATGCTGAAACAACTTCAGCTACAGCAAAGTTATTAATGGCACCAGATCCCTCCTATAACTTCAGTGGTAAAGCGACGTTAACCTTGAAAAATGTGGAAGTAAATTCGACGGATAATGAGACAGCCGTTACTTTGATAATCAAAAACAGTGCGTCGGATCAGACAAACCTCAGTCTGGAAGGTGGAAAAATCAGCAATGTATGGATTGATGAAGGAAAGGGTTTGTTTAGCACAAGAGATGTACCGGAAAACCCTGTTAATTTGAAGGGATTCAATTATGAAGATTATGGCTATGATAAACATGGGTTTTATATGGAAAAAAACAAGGTGGAAACAGAAAAGAAACCAGTTGTTCCCAAAAAATACAAGGATTTGCAGAAGATTCCTGATTATAAGGATTGGATTGTAACTGAAGATCAAAGTGATGGGGAATTGGTTCTTGATGTGAAATTATTAAGTCGTCCCGCCGGTGATGTTAAAATTGAGTTTAAAGTTGATAAAAAGACTCAAGATGAGATCGAATTATTGGAATATGCTATGGTTTTCAGTCCTGATAACTGGAATGCTACTCAGAAACAAGTCGTAACCGGTTTGGAAGATGATGAATTTGATCCCAATGTTAGAGTTCTGGTTACGGCAAGTTCTACTTCAGAGGATTCTAAATACTACAACAATAAGAGTGAAATTTTAAACGGTGAGAGTGGAATTATAAATGAAGATAATGAGGAGGATCATACACCGCCTAAAGCCATTATAGGGTCGAAAGATCAGCCCCATGAGTATGGAACGGACATCAATTGTGTTGAACAAACCAATTTAGTGCAGGTGAATGAAGACAGTTTGGTGATGTTAGATGGGTCCAGTTCGTATAGTGACAATAGTCTGATTAAAGATTATGTGTGGGAGATCAATGGCTTCGCGCTGGTGACAGTCCAGAACCCTACTTCTCAAAATGCCTCTTTTCAAACTCCTGAAATTTCTGAAAAGCATAATGACTTAACAATAAAAATATCTTTAACCGTCTATGATGAACAAAATGCGTCAAATATCGCTTGTCTGGATTTCAAAGTTCTGAAGACCGAGGATTGTCCCAAGGAGGGGACGCATACCGGTTCGTATGTCAAGTATCCCGCACAGTTTGGAACTAAATTTGTGTGTGAGGATCAAAAGATTGAATTCAAAGGGAATGGAGGGTCACTAATACTGCGAATTTTAAAGTGGATAGTTTAGAAAATACTTTCGAAAAAGGTGAGATGAAGACTAAGGTAACTCTGCCTCAAGGGAGCGTTGCCAATATGAACGGTGACGGTTCTTCAATTTCTAGCACAACGTTTGGAACAGGAGAGACCGCTCCAGTCATTGCGATTAAAATTGATACAGCGGGGAAAGTCTTTCAAAATATTCAGTTTAAAGGGGTGAAGGATCAAAGCTCCACAAAAATTGAAGCAAAGGCGGGAACCACAGTGAACGTGGATGACCAAGGAACTTCGGTTGTAGAATCTTCAATTTCGGAAGGTCCATCCATTACAACTAGGGTGAACCTTGATGGTTCGTCATCAATACAAATTGATGATCCCGCAAAGGCGGGGGCTGTTGTTTCTGAGGGAAATGGAGAAGAGGTTGACGTGGTTAAAACCTGTACGGTTCTTCCAACCAAATCATTTTGTTCGGTAAGTCAAACAAAAAAATTTCCAGGGATGTCTACTGAGGCGGGAATTCCACATCTCATTCAAGTTGGAACTGAGGAAGAAATTGAGGTGGAAGGTCAAAAACAGGACGAACTGGTAGAGGTCTTGATTCCCATTGATCCAAATGAAAGCGATTCAGGTTCTGCAAGTAGGCAAACCTCGAGGGAACAAGACATCAGGCAGATTTTTGCCAAAACGTATTTTTTTAAGGATGGTTCCGCAAGGAATATTTTGCAAATTGAAAACGCAAGTGGAATCCTCACTAAATCGATCTTTGATACACAACGCGGCGCAAGCCTTAAACGAACAAAGTCTGGGACCACCATCACCAGTCAATTTGACAATGGGGGTTTGAAGCGTGAACTAAAAGGGGAAGTAGGTAAATATGGTCAAACCCAACTTTCTTCCTATTATCTGGACAAGCCTTCAGCCCTTATAGGGGACGGAAGCAGTGCGAATATTTCTTCCTATTACAGAGAAAGTACGAACACCGCGAATCAGGTGACTGCGCTTAAAGGGAGTAAAATCAAAATAATGACGGATGGTACCGCGTTGATTGCTTTTCCCGAATTTCCCTCTTCCGCAAGTACCATCGTTCGAACCAAGGCTTCTCTTAATGCCTCAGGCGCGGTCCAGGCTTTGGTTTCAGTGCCCCCTACAGGCACGTCGGTTAGCAGAGTGAGTTTATTTCCTAAATTTGAGCAAGGTGTGACCTTTGAAGAGCTTGAGCAAGACAAAGCCTTGCGAATGACTGTCAGTTTTGAAGCCGCAATTCCCGAAACGCAAAGAGATAAGTCCCGACAACAAGAAAATTTAATGAATGTGGATATCGCCGAACCTGAGTCTAAAAATAATGAGGGCTTTTTTCTCGGAACCAAAGATTGCGTTGATGAGAAGGGGAAATCGAAAACCTATCCTCTCTATTTGGTTTCTCCTTCAAGCACTACACGCATTCAGATAGACACAAAAATGGAGCAAGATTTTACCAGTCTCACGTCAACTTCAGGGAGTGCTGAATTAAGAGAATGCGGTCAGATCAGAGCGATAGCTAAAGATGAAGAAGTTTCCTTCAGTCTGAAACCTTTGAGTGTCGATTTAGTCAAAGGTCATAATCTGGTTGCGCTGCCGGGGGCTGTAACGCTTGGTGCTGAAGATTTGAGTGCACTATTTGGCCAGTATCAGGAAGTATGGGCTTGGAAAGAAGATAAGTGGGCGTTTTATACTCCCGATCAGAGTTTACTCAAACAATATACCTTGGAGGGCGTCAGCCTGCTGGAGTCTATTAATCCAGGTGAGGGGTTTTGGGTGAAAAGTGCTGACGACTCAAAGTTGTATTTTGAAGACAGGGGTGGATATCCTATCTCCGCGAGGCTGAAAACCTTGAAATCCGAGTGGAATTTAATAGGAATTTCTGAAACGTTGAGTGTTGACGACGTGGTTAAAATGATCAACTTCTCTGAGAAGAAAAAGATTCAAAATCATACTTTTGTCGCACTCTCTGGAGATGCTGGAAAGGATGATGATGCTCAACAAGGGATCTTTTCAACTCATTCCGCAAAAATTTCGGGAATGTTGAATGAGGGACTCCTGTTTGTTGAGATTTTAGGTGTGTTGTTTCTGGTATTGTTAGGCGGGAATTTAATACTCAGTCGTTGGTCACCTACAGCTCACTATGACGTGATGTTTCCTAAAGCGGGTTTGGCTGTGATGGTGGCCTTACTTTTTATGTACGCATGTGGGAGCGGTGATGGTGGAAACGAAGATCCGATACCGGATTGGTATATGTTGAATAAGGTCCATTCAATTTGGACCTGGAACGATAATGCGTGGAGAGCGTACTCTCCCCATTCAGCGATCCAAAAGGAGTTAAAGAGCGCAGGGTGTAAGGATTTGGCAGCGCTTCAAGGAGGTAGTGGTTTTTGGATCAGAATCAGTAGTGACAGAAGCCTCTACAACATTGAAAATCCTCCACGTTTTAATAGTGATCCACGGTTTCATAGTAATAAAAAAGAACTATGCCAATGAGGAAGGTTTTGAGTACGTTAACAGTATTGAGGTATTTCTTTTTGCGGATTATTATTTTGTGTCTGCTTCTAATTGGATTCGTGCCGTATTTATATGCCGATGAGCCTGTTTGTCAAACATTCAAAACGATTGGAACCTGGTGTTTTGAGGATAACAATTCAACGGGAGGAATACTCGGTGGTAAAATGACCTTTCTCAGAGAGAGTTCAAGGCAAAAGGAGTCGGAGCAACCTTCCACCTGGTCAGGAAACAGTAGTTGTCATTTACATCTCACGAATCAGGTTGAGCTTAAAAAGCCCGAGGTCTCCGCTCATAATCCAGGGTTGGCACCCCAGAATTCCATAAAATTAGCGGAGCAAATTTGGGTAAAAACCAGTGGCGGATGGTTCTATGCCGCGGAGGACTCGAATAAACGGTCATGCTTTGAGTCTGATTTCGTGATGTATTGGGGAACGAATCAGGCTGAAATTTACGATTTAAAACTACCTTTGATGTTAATGGTCCCTTTTAAAATAAAATTAGTTCACGAGGACAAGGACAAGGATTCCAAGTCGCTCGTTGTGGATCAAATAAGTTCACTAAGTCAGCGGATTTTTAGAAATGAAAAGGATTTATTTGAGGCGTTGGATCAGGTGACCCAAGAGCTTGATTTTGAATGGAATGTGTCTTTAGCCTTATATCCGGCTGATCCTGATTCCCCCAATACATATCAGTATGAGTTTGTTGAAAGTACCATTCCAGAGAATGTAACTCATTTGCTTATGCTGGTCAAAAACTCTCAGACTCAGCGTTACCAATACTTGAGTATGCCGATACAAGATCTCGGCGCGCCAGGGCATGCGGCAAGGGGGCTCAAAATAACAACTCAGAAGCTTGCTAAAGATAGACAAAAAATGGAGATTATTCTTTCGAGGGCTGTGGATGAACGAGATCTTTCAGCTTATAGTCTGTATTGGGGAAGTGGTTCCAAAAATAAGCTAAGGAACAAAAAAGTAATTGCCATTATTCCCAAAAAGTCGTGGTATCAGTCTTTGGGACAACAGTTATTTTCACCTTACTATGCCGTCAGTCGCGAGTATCGGTATGTGTTGATCGACGAGATTCCGTCTGAGGCGACTCATATCTTGGCTTACACCCGGAATGATGAAGGCGAGATGAGTCAAGGGCTGGCCGCAAGAATAAATGATTACCAACTTCCTAAAACTCAGGCAAAAAAAATTCAGTTTATCGATAGCGGCTCTACAGCAGAGTTTTTGAATGGAAAGGTTGTGATTTCGAGAAGCGGTAAAGAAGGAGCCATTTCGCATTATTTATTGTTTTGGGGAAGCGGTCAACGCAAACGACTGCCTAATCATGAACCTATTGTAACATTTGAGGCGAAACTTCTTAAAAAACGTAAAACCATTGAGTATGTTTTTCCTCAAAATACGCCAATTCCCTTGGGAGCCACACATTTGATTGTGTTTACGACCGATCAAAAGTGGTATCAAGAAATCATGTTACGGCAACTCAGTTCAAAAAGTGTGAGTGTCAAGCTTCCCTTTGCGAAACCTGTTTTAATGAGTGAAAGCCACATCAAAAGTCAGAAAGACGCAGAGCGTCAAACGCAAAGCACCGAAGATCCGGGTTATCCGTTGAAGAACGGAGCGGAATGGCGAATTGAAGACCCCAGAAGTCTTGGCATATCGGGGATTATTTCTGTAGGCGGGGCAACAGGGGTTGCAGTTTTTTTTGATTATAACTTAAGTCAAAAAACTCAACTTCATTTTCAAATGGATTATGCCGGTGAAGGCCTAAAGCCTCTTTATGAGTTATTATCGAAAATTGATGCAAGCTTTGATTCCTACACTTTGGCCAACACCCCTGCAGGAGACCGAATGCGGATTGAGCGGATTTTATTTTCAGTAACGTACCGGACTTTTTTTTCAAATCAAGGCTGGTTGGCAGGAGGGTATTGGGGGTATGGTGGCGGGCTTGGACACACAACCTTGAATTACCGTGGACATTCCATTTCTGAGTCTGAAGGGATAGGATTTAAGTTTGACTCGAAGAAATTTGAACACCGAGCCAGAGCGAGAGGTGTCTTGGGTCTTGCTGAATTAGGGTGGCAGGGATATGAACATTATTATTTTAATCTGGGAATTCAACCCGCGTTTTATGTTCCGAACCTATATCAGGATGATTTTGAGGAGAGCAAAATCACAAAATTTGCGGGACAGCGCACTTATGTTAAAGAGCGGTGGACTCAATCGAAAAACTTAAGGCGCGTGTTTATAGGGTTTGGCGTTTTTTATTGAATGATCACAAACCCCATAAAGTTTATTTTGTTGGAGAAACCGTAATAGAGGCTATTTGTGAAAAAATTAATAATTATTGTAATCTTAGTCTTACCTCATTTGCTTTTCGCGCAGGCGTTATCAAAAAAAGCCGACAGTTCTGGATCAAAAACTCTGGTTAAGAAGGAAGCACCGCCGTTTGACGCAAAGCTGAGCCAAGACAGAAATAGGGAACGTGGTGGAAAACAAATAAGCAAACAAAAAGCCTATTGGATTATTTTTGACCATAATGTCGAAAATATTAATTTCGCGACGATTAAAAAGCAAATACAACAGAAGGGGATAGTAGGGCTGGATATGATGGAGTGTCAGATTTGTGGCTTCGTCTATCATCGAACGATTAAGGTCCAACAGGCAGACTCGATTTCTTATCGAACGATTATTGTCCGTGGTCTGGAAAATATTAACAATCGACTGGAAATCGCCAAAAAACTCAACGTTACAGAATTTCAGGTCATTTATGTGGAGCAAAAGGGAAGAAAAATCAGTGCGGTTTCTACATTCTATAATACTGTTGAAGAAAATTCGACAAAAAGTCCAATCATTCATGAGCCCTGGCTTCTCCCGGGATTGCCTGTGTTGGAAATGTCCGTTGGGGGCTTGATCCTGCCCATTGGTTTAATAGTTAAAGGAGCCGATGACAAAACGCCTGGTCTGGAAAAAATTGTTCAGCATCAAGCTTCCTTGATAGGAATGGCCAAACCCTTTACTTTGATTGAGCCTTTTTATTTTACCACGGGGGTGACTCTTTTTTTTGATGATAATGAGAAAATTAAAGAGGATCAACGGGCGGGAGAGTTAACAGGTTTTTTAATTGACGGGAAATTGGAGTGGGCTCAGAGTTTGGGATGGGGCGATGCTTTAATCGGAATTGGGATTGGACAGATGCAATCCTCCCTATTTACCCCGTTTTATTTTGTTTCCGGAGGAACGCTCATCGTAAATCAATTTACACTGAGCGCTTATTATTTAAACTTTATTGGTAATGATTCCGTTGTGAGTGAGGATCATCCTGTCGCGATTTATGGTTACTATTTGGCTTTGGGATGGGCATTTTAATGAGAAGAGGTTGAAATGAATAAAGATCGGATAGACGTTATTTTTGTGGTTATGCTGAGTTTGCTGACGGGATGCGGTTCACTCAATTCCCGTACTGAAAAGGCTTCCGGAAGAGTGTCAACGCATTTATACTCAGAACAATTCAATGTCAGTACCTATCAATACAACGTGGAGTTATACGAAGAACACCATGAGGGTGAAAAGCTTTTACATGTTCGGGTCCTGAGGGACAAGGAATTGTTTCAGTCCGTTTCTCAACGAGTCAGTGATTTGAATAACTTTGTTTTTGAAATTGATGAGGTTTATGCCCCCAATACCAATGGCAGTACCAATGGGAATACCACTACGGATCTTCAAAACGCTTCCACGCTGGATCAAGTGAGTCATAAACTTGCGGAAGAACTCGCCAAAAATAACGCGTTTCAGAATACTTTGTTGAAAGTCCGGTTTGATATTAATGAGTTTATGAATGATCCTTCATGGACTGAAGAGAAAAGTAAATCCACGGTTTTCGCGGATTTTTTGAATCGAAATATCAATCCTAAGGTTAGAGTCAACGATTTCGTTAGCAACGATGCCTGGAAATCCAAAGAGAGTGATCAATCCGGGTTTGGTGATTTTATCTCACGTAAGATGCGGCTAAATCTCAATCTGGAAGACTTTATCAACAATCCCTCCTGGACGAACATGGATAAACAAAATAGTCCTTTTGGTCAATATCTGGAAAAACGGATAAAAGCCGGTATTTCGAAGGACACCTTGGCAGCGGTTATACGAGAAATCTTGCAGTCTTTGGAAAGCAAACACCTGTTAGATAGTGATTCTTTGGCAAGTTCCCTGGCAGATGCTCTAATGGATCAGAAGCAGATTGCTAATCGTTTGGCGGTGGAATTAATAGAAAAAGAAAAACTCGCGACCTTCCAACGTCGGAGTACCGAAGAATCGCTGAAGGAAATAAAAACCTCCAATGCTGAGGGAAACTGGGCAAAGTCTTTGTTGATTATCGATCAGAGACTTGGCGATTCCTCCTCTCACCTCAGTCCCAAAAATAAAGCGCAATTACTCACAATGAGGGGGGCGTTAGCGTTACGATTGACTATGGAAAGTTGGGAAATGTCGCAGGTGACCTCAGAATCCAGTGCCGCAGTTGGGGGAAGAGATCCCAAGTTGGATAAGTTGATCAGATCTCTGGACACCTGGATGAAAGATAATAACATTTAAGCTTCTTCATCTTCCTCTCTGAGCGTGACGAACTGTCAAAGTGGATTACTTTCACTGTCAGTATAAATTGACATTTGAATAAAAATGCATAGGATTCAACATTTATTTTCTTCGATTAATGATTAGCTTCCACTAGTGGGGAAACATGTCTGATATATCTTTATTTCTCTCAAAAAGTCTCAATACTGTAAGTTACGGAACAGGCAAAACGGTAATTTTCTTTCTAGCCTGGATATTATTTTTGTGGTTGTATGGGACACCGTGTTTTGCTCAGTCGGGTGCTCAAATCAGTTATAAAGACATTACGACTCAGAATAGCAGTCAGAGCAAAAACGCGCTGGAACTGAGAACCAAGATCTATGAAAGTATAAGATCCTACAAGGAAATCGTGGATGTTGTCGTTGTCATGAACAGTGTTTACGGGGTAACGATCAATACCCAAAAATCTGACTTTTTAGAAGGCGCGAAAGTCATTGTGGGTAAAAACAGTGAAGAGCTCAGTACTCATAAAACAGTCACCTTGATTGTCAGTAACAGTGTTGACAGGAATCTTTCTGAAATTAAGAATAAAATCATCAATCAAAAAATTGAGTGGGATGAACAAAATGATCGTTTAGAGCAATTACTGCTGGTGGATCCTCTGCGGATGCAGCAATTGAACTCCGGGGAACCACAAAAAAAACTTTCCGCCCATGCGGGGACCTTATTTAAGTATCTCAACTATCTTCGGGAAGCCAAAGCAAAGTTAGCAACTGAAGATTCAAAAGCCGCGGAAACAGCCTTGAAAAATGCTTTGGAGCTTAGTTCCGAACTTCCCAATGAATTGCAGACCTTTGGCTTAACTACGCTGTTGCCGCAAAACCCTCAAATGGTGGGCGTTTTTGCCCCCACGCCTCTGGAGTGGATTTTAATCGCCTTGTTGTCGCTACTGATCATTGTGGTGCTGTTAGGGATGTTCCTGTTGAAATCCACCTCAAGCCAGAGCAAGGACCAAAGTTCCATGAAAGTGACTCTGGAAACCGATCAGGAAAATCATCCTTTAATGGGGGCGATCAATCAAATTGCGCAAATAGGCGCGAAAATAGCCAATTTGATTGAAAAGCAGGAAGAGGTTACTCAAGAGTTGGCTTTAGCCTCAGCGGACAGTGAAGGTGAAACCACGCCAAAGCCTTTCAGTTACTTACGTCAATTATCCTCACAAGAACTGCGTGAATTGCTTGAAGCTTGTACTGTGGAAGAGCTTGGAATTGTTTTTAGCCATGTAAAAACGGATTTGGCGACCAAGTTGTTAGGCAAGCAGGATCGTTATCAACTGACCGCAGAATCTTTGAAAGAAATGAGTCAGAATCTCCCTTCTGCGGTTCTAAACGCCTTGGATAAAATCAAAGAAATCCCCTTTGAAAATCGGGATGATTTTACTTTTGTCGTAAACTATCACTTACAAGGAATCGATTATGAGGCTTATAAGAAAATCATTTTTGAAAGTGCGTCACAGCCGATTCTGCCTAAAGAAAAAATTCTGACGGCGTGGGTTGATATGAGTGAGAAAAACTACGACTCGACTCGAGTTCAAGCCTTATCGGAGGCTCTTGAGGGCAAGGTTAGAGCAATGCGTCAAGGAGAGAATGTCGATGGAATGCAGCGTGTGTTAGATCTGTTGGTTCAAACACAGACCAAAGTATTTAAGGGCATTTTAGAAACCGCGGAAAGATTAAGCGCTGATAAAAGTGTGGTCAATGTGTCTTCTTTCATTGATAAAATTGGACAGCGCAGTGTTTACCTTGAGGATATTCCTCATATTGAGGACACGATTGTCAAACAGGTCTTGTTCAGCACCAAGCTTGAAGTAGAAAGAAACTTTCAGGATTTTAATATTGTGACTTTTCTGTTAGGGCAAAATGAAGAGGTCATTAACAAGATTTTGGTGTGTGGAGAATATATAGACCATCAAACCATCAAAGATAAGATTCGATTGGAAGAAGAAAAATATAGTAGCCAAGAGAATAATGAAAGTTTAAAAAATTCGTTATATTACAAGAGTATTATGATGAAAAAACTTCTCCAAATGGTTGAGTATGGAGTGATTAACCTGGAAAAAATCAGTCTAAAACGAGGAAAATAAGATGAAAACAGAGGAGTCACCACAAGAAAGGTTTAATAAGAATAAATTATTCACCATCAGCGGTTTTTTTCTGGGTATTTTCTTTATTTTGTTTGGCGTGATCTGGCCTGCGGAATATTCAAGTTTATACCTGATTTTATTGAGGTATTTCTCTGAAGATTCCCTATTAGTCCTATTATCGCGCTTTGTGGACTTAAAATCAGTTTTCATTGTTTTGGGGGGAACTTATGCCTCAACCATGATCGCGTTTCCTTATCAGCGGGCCATGCGCAGTTTTCGTTACATTGCCAAGGCCTTGCAGCCTTATGATGATCAGGAGAATATCAATGATATTTTCCAAGATGCTGAACGTCTCGCAAAAATGCAAAACAGTCCTGGTGGTATTGGTGGTGCCGGAATCAACCAAATCAAACATAGTTTGATGAAACGTTGGGTGTCCCGGCTGATTCAACACGGGGATGTCTCGGAAATAATGATTAATGAAATTATTGAGTCTGAAATTGATATGTTTGAAAAAAGGGCCAACGAAGAAATTGAGGTTTTAAATTTTATGGGCGCAACCGCTCCCGCTTTTGGAATGATGGGAACGATTATCGGCTTGGTTTTGATTTTTACTTCAAAGGATGATCTCAGTGTGGTGATGCAGGGGATGTCAGTGGCTTTGCTCACGACCTTGTATGGTGTGGTTCTCACTAACTTGATTTTTGAACCGGTTGCGACGAAACGGAAAGAGCTTAAAGCCTCAATCTCCACACAGTTGGAGATGATTCGTGAGGCGATCATTCATATCAAGCGTAAGGAGCCTGTTCACACAATGTTAGAAGATTTGGAAATCTATCGACCTTATGATGACCGTGATTTTGTCTATAGAAATATTTTGACTTGAGGGACCCAGTGCGTCAAAGAAAACAAGCTGAATCTCATAAAGTGGCAAAATGGTTATTGACCTTCGCGGATCTGATTACTTTGCTGCTTTGTTTCTTCATTTACCTGTCTCTTAGAAGTAAACCCAACGTTAACCTGTTTACTCCGTTTATGCTCTCGGATCAAGTCCTCAAGATCTTGGAGTCAAAACTTCCTGAAAGTATGTCTACCGCATTGAGGGCTTCGGGTATAAGGAAAGAATCGTATGCGAATGATTCTGATTTTTTGGAGGCGATTCATAGGATTTTAGGCGACAACGTCGCTTCGGAACATGATAATCAATTCATCATTGCTTCTCAATCGGTGGAGACACACATTATAGAAAGTAAATCGCAGATAGTGTTAAGAATCACGCTCACTCGTACTGTTTCCAATTCTGTCGTTGTGCCTCTAATCTTTGAAGGCAATGCGGTCAACGGTGGTGTCCATTCCCAGTGCAAGCCAGGACAAGGCATATCGCCAGAGAGTGTCATGATTGGGGTTGATTATGTCAGAGACAAACAAGAGGTGGTTTTTGCGCCTAAACAGAACACGGTGGAAGTGGTCCTGTGTCTCATTAATGATAAACTTAATGAACGTCGGGAAGAAATTCGCGTTAGTTTGGGCCGACCCCAAGTAAAAGAAGGAGCTCAAATCTTTGATGATCGGATCTTGGGCGGATTGATCATGTCGCAGACCCTGGTGATTGATGATGATGATGAGATTCCTGTAGTGAAGTTTCGTCAGGAGGAAAGTGATGTACGGTCCAAGGAAAAAATTGCGATTTCGGCCATCTTGAGTGAACCAAGTGGCTTGGATGTGGAGATCCCGCTGGAGTTAAAAGGCACAGCTCAACCGGGGAGTGACTACAGACTGACGAGCGAACCGAAAATTGTGATTCCTCAAGGGAAACAGGAAGGAATTCTCTTGATTGATGTGCTGAACATCCAGGGGAAAAAAACTTTGGAAATTTCCATGAAAGAGCAGGAACTTTTAAATGCGGTGGTGTATGAAGGAAAAACTCACAAGATTACTTTTTCCGACACGATAAAAACCAAAGACTGTTCTGGAATTGAAAATTTTTTGAACAACAACAGCGCTGAATTCGGTGGTTTTAAATTAATATCGACCAAACGCCGGTGTATCTTGACGTTACCTGAGGACTTCCTGTTTGCCAGTGGCAGCGCGACGATAAGAGAGGATAAGCTGGAGTCATTAAAAGCTTTTTTAGGGAAAATTAAAGTTTTTGAAGAGCTTGCGAATGATTCCATTCGTGTTGAAGGGCATACCGATGATGTGCCCTTTCGTGATGGCGGCATGGGCAGAAACTGGGAATTAAGCGCAGATCGTGCCACTACTGTGGCTTGGTTGATGATGAATCAGTTGGGTTACGATCCCCTGCGGATTTCCACGATTGGTTTTGCCTATACTCAACCTATGGTTTCTATAGAGGGCAAAAGCGGGGCGGCGTTGAATAACGCGAGAAAAGTGAATCGACGTGTGGATGTGGTTTTTGCCGAAACGTCTCTCAAAGAATGTACCCAAAATTTGTTTCCTGAGGCACAAAGAATCATACGTGAAGCGGATTGTACCAAATATTAACTTAAAACTTGGTTGTGTTGTCCTCAGCTACTCAAAAGAAGTTTATGGCTCGAAAGTGGATTCTAAGGATTGTTATTGCGTTAATTGCCGGGATCATCTTAAGTAGTTGCAGAAACCTTTCCTATGATCACTCCCGCAACGATGGCAGTTCAATTGAAGCTGAGGCCTCAACTGATAGCGCACTGTCCACAGAGATGAGACTCTTAGCCTCTACCTTTACCTTGAGTAATGGAAAATTTGAATTAGCTCAATGTATTGAAGGTCAAGCTGGGAATAAATCCGTTTGTAAAGGCGGTGTTTATTCAGATGGTTCCGAGCCTTTAAGCAATATTTATATCGCGTTACAAGGAACAAAGGAGTTAGCCGTATTGTGGGTGAATCCCCCTGGACGCTATTATAATCCCCGTTTTAAAAGCGCCTCTTTCTCCAAGCCATCCAAGGATAACTTTAGTTTTTATTATTTAATAACATTGGATCCAGTACGGACGTTTATCCCTTTAAGAACTCAGATTTCCACTCCCCGTTCTCAAATATTAATTGATTCTCAAAGATCCCTCCGGTTGAAACTTGAAACCAAGCAGCTTTCTGAAGATGTTTATTTACAAGTACAACCTCTGTCACACATGGGCATCATCCAGGATTCAAAAGCTTTGGATGAATTTAAGAAGAGTGTGCTTTCAACGGGAGCAAGAGTGGTTGCTGGAATAGGGATTGTCGCAACTAACAGCAAGCATGACGTTATCCCCTTGGAAACACTAGGGTTTGAGGGAAGTATTGAGTTTGGCCTAACCCGTTTGTTTCGTGGTTTCGAGTTTGCTGAGGTGTCAACAATCTTTAAGAAAGATGAGACTGAACATCTGAGACTTTCCGTGTATCATTACGATCAGAGCACCGAAAAATGGAAGTCTTTAACTCCAGAGTCAGATGCTGAGGCCAGTTATTTTTATACGAGCAATGTAGAAGACGCCGTAATTAAGATCCTCACGGGTGAAGCCTTTTGTAAGGATGAAGCATTTAAAGAATTAAATGGAAATGAAGGTGTGTGTAGTTTGGTGCCCATCTCCATTGCGCAACAACAAGAGGATTTGGCTCATTTGCCGTCGGAACTCTTCATTGTAATTGAAAATGCCTCAGGTTTTGCGCACAAAAATTCCAAGTTTTCAGTTCAAGACGTTGATTCTGAATCGGTAATAAAGTCTGATGTCATGGTATTACTGGATGGCATCCCTTATCGTCCGGATGATCAGGGAGCTTTTGAGGCTGTCTTCGCAACAGCAGAAGTAAAAGCTTTTTTTGAAATCATAGCTCCTGGTTATAGAACACGGGTCTCAGGTTTGGCTTCAAGTATCTTTAAAGAGAATTCGGTAAAACCAATTTCTTTACAAAAAATAATACATAGAGCGGGCATGATTCGCGGAAGAGTTACTGAAAATAGTGATACGGGGAAATTAGTTGAAGGAGCCAAAGTAACTCTCCGTGTTCCAGGGATGTTAAGTCTCGATCAACTGGAAATGACAGGAGCACTTTTGCCTCCGAACCCAGTTCAATTTGATTCTCCCTGGAATTTGAATTTAATCAGAGATAAAAAAAACAATTTAATCAAGGCAGGGTTTCATCAAAGTGCCCAATATGAATGGTCTGTGAAAAACATTATAGTCGATAACAAGAGCTTGTTCAATAAGGCGGAATTGTTCTCCTCTTTGGGGTCAAATACTGGGTTTAATGAGGGCCATTATTTGAAAAACGCAATGATTCAAGGCTTGCAAACCGCTCTAATTCAGGTCACTGTGAAACATCCTCGAATAACCTTTGAAGCTAAGGAGCGAGAAACCTGGAATGAAGTCCTGGAAGGTTTTGTAAACATTAAGCATAATTCTTTTGTATGGAATGCCTCCAATCCACAAACTTATGCCACACAAACTCTGACCGAAATGAGTCGTTTTTGTCAGAGCAATCCTTTTGACGCAATGACTAAACCGAGTTTATGTACTGAGGATGGAACGTGCAATAGCGACTTTTTTCAACAGGAGGCGACCTATGTCTTTGCTTGTACGGATGAACGGTACGGGAATACCAATAATTTTGCTTTTGATGAAATAGATCCCCGCATGTTTCCTTACCTGCAAATAAAAGTTGAAAAAGAGGGGTATGAATTGAAGGATAAACGGGAATGGCACCCTTTGATGAACTATTATTCCAAGGATAGTACTCTTCTTGACTTAAAACCTCTTGTTCTTGTCAAAAAAACACCCCAAAACAGGAATGATGAAAATTTTGTGAATCAAAAAACAGCCAGTGAAATCGCTCCTTTTATAGCGGCCTTGTATTTTTTTAATGATGAGGAAGGTTTGGGAAGAATAAAGGGCGTTGTTTATGAACATTATTATTATGACCAGATTTCCCAAAACGTTGCTTTTGATAAGAGTATGGGAGACTTGCAGTTGTTTTGGAATGAGTTAACCATACCGATATCGATTAGTGATTTTATCGAAGCTGATGGCAGCATTGATCTTCCTATTCCTTTGAAATCAGGCTCAAACCGCTTCCGCTTAAAGCTTGTTTCCAATGCCCGGGGAAGCTATGTGACCTCATGGATCAGCAAGGAATATTATCATGAACCTGCCGCTACTGTTAAAGGTACAATCCAATTGGAAAATTCGACTCCTTCCGATTATCGTGACATCAACATCTCTTTTGATGTTGGCGGATCTCGCAGTTCGACAGTGAGTGATTCCAAAGGCAATTTTCGCTTTGAAAATGTTCCCGCCTCGCATTCAGTTGTTTTTTCAGTCACGGCTTCGCTTCGTTACGAAGCACAGCATCAGGTTGAATTTTTAAGTAACGGGAAACTGGAAAATTTGCCCCAACTCATATTATCGTTACAAGAGACTGTTGATCCGAACTTACAGCCAGCAATTGAGGTGAGTTCCTTTGTTTTGGAAAATCCCAGTCTCTACGGTGAAACCTCAGGTTGTTCTTCAAGCCTTTCACAAAATGGTGAAGGTTCGGTTTCATTAGTAAAGCTGGTTAATGCGTGGATTAAGGGGACTCTTTCCCAATTTGATGGCAATACGTTACTGGTTGAGGTGAATAATATTGTGGGTAAAAATGGGATAGAGCAGTATGCTTTTAAGGCTGCATCGGGAGCCTTTAACTGTCCTGTATTTATTCCTCCTGGCGCTAATATTGTAAGCGTTAAGGCGATAAATAAAAATCAAAAGGAGGCGGTTTGGGTTGGAGTCCCTCAAGCCGGAAGTTCGATTTCTCTTCAAGAAAAGGAAAACGTGTTTGTTCCAATTACGCCCTTAGCGAGAAAAGAATCTATTCAGTTTCCTTTGAGGTTTAATACCGCATTGAGCAAAGACGGTTTAAAGGATCTCGCTTTGTATGTTAAAGTCGATGATATTACTATGGATCTCAAGGATGATTTAAAGCGTACATTGGATTTCCTTGACAAAGGAACCCTCAGCAATGACAACGAAGGACTAGAAGTACTCCTTGCTATTGAAAACTTTGGTATTGAGAGTAAGCAAGGATATCATCTCATTCAATTTATCGCGTCTTTTCCAAGCCAGGAAAATATAAAGGGAGAGATGGCTGTAAGCCAACGATATTGGGTCAGAACAGCTTTGGGAACTCCTCCGACGGGTCTGGCTAAAAACCTCACATTTACGGATGGTGATCCGAATGGTGGAAAGTTATCAGGAAATATGGTGCTTACCCCAGGAACAGACAACAAAATTGAATATTACCTTCTTTACTGGGGAAAGCCGCGGGATGAGGGAAATGGCATGGAAATAATTAAAAATATACCCGCCATTCAAAGATTCGAAAAGGACGGTAAACCTGATTTTAAGTTAACTGACGCAACAATACCTGAAGGAGCAACGCATTTCTTGGTTTATTCGGCTAACCTTGAGGGGGGTGAAGGACTGAAGCCTTTTTCTTTGCCAATCAAGGATGCCAGTAAACCTGTTGTAATCAAGGATGCCGACACGCTTGAAATAGTATTTAAGGATATAAACTCTGACAAAGGTGTCATCACAGGTGAATTAGCACTTAGTAAAATGGAGAAGGACACTCAGGTAACAATGTATAATTTTTATTGGGGTGATAGTGAGGAACGCAAAATAAAAGAGATTAAATCGGTATCCAAAGAAAATCCAGTAGTCTCACTAAACAATGAATCTATTGAAAGTGCCGTTTATTTTTTAATATATAAAGCAAACGATGCTGGCGAATCCGAGGGGTATTTAGCTAAGAGGATTATTGACAATTATCCTCCCTCTGAAAAAGCGGCGGGTATAAGTTTTGAGGATGAAAATCCGAAACAGGGAATACTCACTGGGACACTGAGCTTAACCAAAGCAAATGACGAGTCAATCATTACCTATTATAAGGTGTATTGGGGGGAGCAGGATGGCCTTAAGTTGAAGGCTATGAATGAGGAACCCCTCTT
The DNA here is from genome assembly GCA_051382335.1 of Deltaproteobacteria bacterium TL4. Classification (GTDB taxonomy): domain Bacteria; phylum SAR324; class SAR324; order SAR324; family NAC60-12; genus JBBCAX01. The sequence continues at coordinate 107,423 of JBBCAX010000033.1, read as the reverse complement.
GTTTAGAGAATTTAAAAAAGATCAAGAACTTGTCGCAAAACTGGAAGATATCCCCATCCCTGAACATGCTGACTATTGGCTCGTCTATACCGGGAATGAGGGCGGAGAGATGAGTGATGGCCTTAGTTTTAAGCTTGCTGATGTTAAGGTTTCAAACAATTTATGCGGGAGTGTCATCACAACATTGGGGGGAGCCTGTTGTGATCGGTCAAATTTACAGAAGACCTGTCCTGAGCTTCAAACTAACAGATGCGAGACAGAGTGTGCCAGTCTCCAAACTTCAGCTTGCGATGCGGCGTGTGTCGAACGTATTGAAAAATGCGAAACGGAATGCGAGCGTTTTTTTATGCTCGATGGCTTTATTTTACAGGCTGAGAACGATGGCTATTTGGCCTATAAGGGTTATACTTTTGATGAGAAGACGAATCCTCAGGGTATTTTAAACCTTTGTATGCTCGCCCGCTATGGAGAGAATGAGGGAATTGCTGAAATCTCCGTTGGAGGGACCCTTTTACACAAAAATGTCGAGGTCACAGCGGAAAATGGGATTCCACATTGGGCTGGAAGTAATTATTGTAGTAATTCCTATAGGGTTCCTGATTTCACAAAACTCACTCCAGCAGAACCCATTAACTGGAACTTTGACACAGGCTTAGCTTGTAAGGATGGAGATCTGGATTCTGGTACCATTCAACTTACCTGCAATTTTTCGTCACCTAAGGAATAATCATTCCCAAGATCTCTTTGGAGAGCTGTCACTGGAAGCATCTACTTCTGCCCTTTTCAAGGCAATGGTTTTAAAGACTGAGGCCAAGGGGGTCCAAGCCGCAGGATGATTGAATTGTGAAAGGTTTGCGAAAACTTTAAAATTCACGTTACTGACATCAAGTTTGTCTGTGGTACTCTCATTACTGACGTCAGTTTTGAGTTCAACTAAGAGTTTCTCATAAAATACGGCAGAAGCTGTCCCTGGCTCCACGATCTTCTCCGCAAACAATTTGACGATTCCAGGGGAACCAGGGTCCACATTAAAGCCTATGCTGATTTCTCCCTTTTCTAAACCGTTAAGTCGATATAACACCTCAATAGACTCAAACTCCAACTCATTTTTTTCATTGACTATAGGTTCTGAGGGGGTCACCGTTCCAATGTCGACTGCGTCTCCTGTGCATAGTTTAGGCACCTCGGTTTCTTTTACATACTCCAAGTTGATGGAGCTACTGGCTGAAGAATCATCAATCACAATAGTTAGCGTGTCTTCAGTTTCAATTATGTTATAAGATTCACCATTGTAAATCAACGAATCACCAGAAATTTTTCCTGTAAAGCCCTCGATATCGACGTAACCGTTGTTGACACTGCATCTTTTCATGACATAAGTCTGATCTTTTTTAATGACTAGATAATGATCCCTAGCTGTATCATGCCATACCACTTGCTCAGGAACTTTGTCAGTGGTTCCTTCCAGGGCATTGCCGCAACCAGACAAAATTATGGAAAGCAAAATCGCAGTGAGGAATACATAAAGGGTGTTATTAGCAGTTTTCATGATAGAGACACACGTTGATTGGGACAAAGGGTCAAGTTGTTGAGAACTCATTATATGGGCGCATATACAACAGGATCTAACGCTAAAAGTCAATTTCTTAAAGGCTTAATTTTAAAACTATAGATGTTCATTTAAATATATTCAGAAAACTCATCCTGTTGCGTGATCCGTTTAAACAACGCTGTTTCAGGAGTGCCAAAGCTTGCTTTGGCCAGAAAGGCAAAGGCCTTTCTTTGGATTTGGCCAAAGTAAGCTTTGGTACTCCACAGTCTAGGTTAGATTGAAATGAATTTATTTAAATGAACGTCTATAATGGCGAATTAAGCGCAAAATGGGCACTCACTTCATTAAAGCCGTAGAATCCGTTCATTCTTGAGCTTTATGGATGTTTAAAGCTTGCGATTCTGGTGAATAATCATGAGGTTTAGGGTGGAGTCGGGGGTGACAATCCGGCATGATTGTAGCATTTTAAAAAACAGGATTCATGGAAAAGAAAACAGCGTTAGTCGTGGGGGCGACAGGGGTTGCGGGAAGTGCGGTAGTTCATCATTTATCAAAACTTCAGGAATGGGAGGTTTTGGCTTTATCCAATCAGCCCTGTCCAACTCATCCTGTATTTCAACAGGTGACTTATATTCAAGCGGATGCTTTAAACACGGAAGAGCTGATTTCAAAATTGGAAAAGTATTGCATTACGCATGTTTTTTATACAGCCCATATTTTCAGGGCAAAATATGATTGGTTTCCCCAGTCAGATCTTGGCTTACGAATGATGCATCACCTTCAGGACGCGGTTCAAAAAGTGGCCCCGCTGCTGCGAAAGATCTCGGAAAAAGCGTTCTTCCAAGCGTATGCCAATGCGGTGGGGTTGGGAGATCAGGGGATCAATTTGAAATTGTTCAAGAGTGTGATTGATGCGGTAACTCAACCGACTCATAAGCTTCAACACGTTGCCGCGTTGACGGGAGGACGGTATTATGGCAGTGTTTTTATGGCACCTGGTGTGTATGATTATGAAGTTCCCTTCCGTGAAGACTTTCCCCGACTTGACATTGAAAGTTGGTATTACCAGGTTGAGGATCATATCGCTGAGCGTTCAGGACCTTGGACATGGTCTGTATTACGTCCCTCAACCATTATTGGTTATTCTGAAAAGTCACCTTTTAACTTGGCAACCTCGATTGCGTCCTATGCTGCTGTAATGAAAGAGCTCGGACGCCCCCTGATTTTTCCCGGGAGCCTGGATACTTATGAAACCGCGGTTGATAATTCTTGTGCGGATTTGTTGGCACAACAACTGGTCTGGAGTGCCATCACTCCTGCCGCGCGAAATGAGGTGTTTAACGCTGTTAATGGCGATACCGCCAAATGGTCGGATTTGTGGCCTGAATTTGGAAACTATTTCCAGATGGAGGTTCAATTGAAGGACTATGGCGTTTCAACGGACGCTATTATAGAAAAAAATGGAACCCTTTGGCCTGAAATGGTCAACAAATATGCCCTTAGAGAGAACGCCATTACCGATTTGATGCCGAAAACCTGTTTGGATGTTTTTATGATGATTGATTGGGATTGTCCTTATTCCATGGATAAAGCGAGAAAAGCGGGATTTGAAGAAACAAAAGATAGTAAAGCGATGTATCTCCAGTTATTTAAAAAACTTCAAACCCTCAAAGTGATTCCTTAGTCCTATGATTGTACTAGCTTGAAGGAGGAACGTTTAAAATCCCGTCGATTCAAGATTTCCAGGTAATGTTGTGCCAACTGATAGAGATTTTCTTCCTCCAAGGCAAAATCTTCAGGAGCACTGATGCTGATCAAGCGGGAAAAGAATAAACGGGCATCATAGATATTTTTTTGTCTATACGCAATGACGCCCAGATGAAAAAGGGAATGAGGTTGATTACCCACCAGTTTGATACTTTGGCGGAAGGCTTCCTGTGCGTCCTCCAGACGTTCCAACGCAAGATAGAGTTTCCCTGATTCTAACAATAACTCACTCCGTTCAAGTATTGATAACCGATCTCCTCTCAAATCCGCTTCAACTTTTTTCAAAAAAATAGCGGGATTGGTTTTTTTCCCAAAATATCGTGGAAAAACCAGAGGTTTAAAAGGTTCCATTAATTTTTTTTCTTCTTCATTCAACTGAAGCAACTGAGCGGTAAGGACTTCCGCGTATAAATTGGAAAGAAAACTCTTATCAACCTGTAAGGGTAAGATGGCATTACAATTCTTGCAGTTCAAGACATTGGAAGTCCATAAGTCATTATTGGTAAAAAATCGGCGTTGCTCCATTAATTCTTTATCAAAATAGAGGACTGAGATCACATAGCGGTATGACGCCTGACATTCAGGGCACAAGATGCGTACAAAAGGCCCTAACTCATGGGGGTGATCTTGAAAAAACTGGGGTTGAAGCGTGTTTTCAATTTCATGCAGCGTGCAAATCAGCCCAATGAGTTGGGCAATTTCGGCTTCTCCTTCACGATAATGCTGTTTGAGTCTTTCAATGAATCTTTCGTCTGGAATTTGTTCTATAAAGTCAACAAACAAATGAAAATGCTGATTAATCAATAAAGGGAAATGTTTGAGCATCATCTCAATCACCGCTGGATCCGATTTTTTGGTAAATAATTCAAGCGCATAGTCAATGTGTTCGTGTTGCGCTGAAATTACCAAATGATCAAAATCCTTTTTATAAATCTCAGCAAGCTTGGGAAGAACAAAAGGGATTTCGTATTTCCAAGGTTTCGGTAAGGCGGAAGGAAACGGATAATCGGTAGTTTCAAGCCGTTGAGTGGCCAGTTTCCAGAGCGCGTCTTTGGGGAAATCGTTGATCGTGGATGTTACGGGTATTGAAGGAATGGGTCCTTTCTGGGAAAGCGTGTGGAGAAGATTGATGATTTTATTCATGAAATCGAATCGCAGCAGGGAGGAGTGATAAATGCGAGCTATTCGCAGAAAATGTTCCAAAGCCGATTCAAGGCATTCCTTTTCAGACTGTTTGATAAAATAAGTGAGAGGTAACGCTAGCAAGAAATAAGTTTCCTGTTCTTGAATTTTTAAAATAGTTTCATCCCATCCGGATTCAATAATGTCATTAAAACATTCTAAAAATGTTCGTTCTTGAGAGTCGTTGGAATCAGCACTTAAGCTATGGATCAAGGCCAAGAGTTTCGCAGGGATTTTTTCTGTTTCATTTCCGCCTCGACAAGTGTCAATTTCATTTAAAAGACTAATGGCTTCCGGTGTCACATTCCATCCCAACAGATTCAAACACTCCTGATACAACAGTCGAATGGAATAGCCAAATCCCATTCGGTTACAGACATGTTCTATGATTTCCGGGTTTTCAAGAACTGAGGCCAGGTGTTGAAAAAACTGAGGGTCAGTAAAATTTTTCCGATAATAGATATAATGCCGGGTTAGTGCTTTAATCTGATCTCCCTGATGGGTCGCATCGCAAAGTGCTCCAAAAATAGTGAGGGATTTCAGATGACTCTCATAGTGTTGTGGCAGGATCTTTTCAATTTTCCACCAACAGGCCTTGGAATCATAAAGTAAAAGGCTACGGGCCGCGCATTGGAGATCTGAGTTTTTTAGTTCTTTGTGTTCACTTAACGTTTGGAACCAATCCCATAAGGGCTGTTCGATGTTTTCATATTGAATTTCCGCAAGCGTGGTGGCGCAAGCTTGTTTCAGGGGGGTATTCGCCTGGTTGAAGATCCTAAAGATGGGGAACGCATATTGTTGCAACCGATAACGACCAATCAGATAAATCGCGGATTCCTTGATTTCCATTATTTCTGAATCCAATAAGATCCCGGCAAAGTCCTCTATTCGCTCTTGCCAATATTCACCCAGTTGAAAGGCTGCCCACATTTTTACTTGACGGGAGGGGTGTTTTAAAAAATGAATCAACTTTGAAAATTCAATCACTTCCATAAGGACCTCGTCAGTGATGGCTTTTTAAAAAAATAGCTCACAGAATTACACGGATCGACTCGATTAAAAAGGAGTTCAAAATAAGGGGATCGCCTTTTCCTCAATAACAACCCTATCATCCGTTTAATCCGTAAGCCCATATAAAGGAAACTCTCTATCGCATTCATAATTGATCTGCTAAAGTTTCAGAAACAAATTCTACTGCGTCTTTGACCGTGGTATACCGATATCTTCCCAAGGTTACGCCTCTGTCTTCCAAAAGGAAAACCATCGGGAATTCGCTGCCATGAACAAAAAAATATTTTGCCAGTTCTCGTGTCCAATCTAAAATAACATGCTTTTTTGCCTGTTCAGGGACCTCGATTTCCATTAACGTTAAGACAAGCGTCTTTGGGATATAAAAAGAATAATTCGGTGAGAGGAGTAAAAAGATTTTTTCAGGATATTGAGGGAACAACGTATTATACAACTCTGTAGCCGATTTAGCTAAATCCTGATGAGGGCCGACAATCAGCAGGACGGGGTAATTTTTAAGTTGACTGAAACTAAATTTTCCCCCATCCAAGGTTGGAAAAAAATCCGACAAGGGGTCTCGGGAACCCTGTGCGAACGTCGCAACAAAAAAACTGCTCACGATCAAGAGCCATTTCCTCATCTTCTTTGGTGTCAACTGATTTATTCCAAGAGCCATCGGATCTTCTCTCACATCAAATCCTGAATTCCATGATTATGGTAACGACGTTAAGTCACAAAGACATAAAGGTTACCATTGTCTTTTCTTTATTCCTGTTATCTGCCATAATTTCACTAATTTTAGTAGACGTTTCTTCGTGAATTACATCCAGAAGGTTACCATGCATGATTCCAACACTCAGGATGATAGCATAATATTTATAAAAATCAGTTGGTTTCTTTGTTATGCGATGTGGATTATTATGGTTATGGCTTTTTTATCTCTTTCACAGAGGACGTGGGCTTTTGATAATGACCGGACAATCAATCTGATTGATTTTAAACGAGAAAATTTTCTCGATTTGAAAGCCTATCAATTTCGAAAAGAAATGGAGGACCTTTGGTACGAAAGTGATAGTGGTTGGAGAGGTTCTGGCGGCAGTTTGGGTGTGGATTTACTGTATGTCTCAATGGAAATGAAATGGCGCCGCAAGCTTTCCGAGTGGGTGACTGTTGAGTTAAAACTGTGGCAGAATGAATTTTATGCCATCAAACCTATGCGGCAGCTTGTAGAAATTGAATTTCATTTTTGGGAACCTTTGGCTTTTTTCGCAATGGGTACCCCCGCTTATGACAAACGGGATGCGGATCTGGGGGGAGGTTTTATTATTGGCGATTCCCGATGGCATTACTTGAAATTCTCACAATTGAATCAGGATGTATTTTATAATGAAAAGAATTTTTATGATGATTCCTATTATATTCAAGAACCCAGAGAGACTCGGTTAGAAGGGGCGTTTCGTCTTCCGAATAGGGTGCAGGGACGTTTTTCCTGGAGGAGGGACCATCCCTTAAGTATGAAGTTTCCCGAACAAAACACTTCATTCACTCATGAAGGGCAGGAAGGAAAAATAATTTTGGACTGCTTTCTCTCAGCCCAGCGTTTATTCGGTTTCTCTTACCAGGGGTTCGACTTTAAAAAAGCCCGATTGACCCCGAATACGGATGAGGGTGCCAATAACAGTAAGCAGGAGATGTCATACCACTCTGCGGATATATACTGGTTGGATCAACTCACTTCCAAATCACATCTCACTGTGGGAATCCAGTATGATCGTATTCAAAATACCCTGAGAAATCTTTCCAATGAGCATCAGAGTCTTGATTATTATTATCAGACGCTGCAATTGTATCTCCTTCTTTTAAGGGCTTATACGGAAAACGCTTCCTGGGAGTTTGGCTTATACAACGGGGATTCAAAGGAACTCCAGGATTTTATAACCAATGTCAAAAAAGATACAGAGGGGCATTCTTTGGAGTCTAAACTTCGGATTAGCTGGGAATACCGTTATACAAGGAGTGATTATTTGTTGCTGACGACGAGCTGGAATATGGATGATTTACTGGGTAATTTTTGGGATGGAGGCCATCTGTCGTATCAAACCACTTTCTAAGCGACCAAGCCTCGGATTGAGCTTGTCCCATCGTTTTGTGCCGCAATCATCATAAAGTAAGAACCCTGCTGAACCAGCATTATTTGCATCCGCTGAGAGTCCAATTAAAATATTGATAAGGAAGTGTTCCTCCTCTATAATACAGTAAATTGCTTCAACAAGAAGCACACGCAACAACTTCATGAATTACAGGCCATGCCGATCAAACAGACGTTTCAGATTAAAAATTATCTTCATCTTTTAACTCGTTTATGTACCGCAAAATCCATGCAAGAAATGGATCGAAGAGCCATTCAGGATTTAGGCATTCCAGGAATCGTGCTCATGGAGAACGCAGCCAGGAGTGTTGCGGATTCTGTGGAACACCATTATCTAAGGGAAAAACCTGAGGCTACGATTGTGGTCTGTTGCGGGAAAGGCAATAATGGAGGTGACGGATACGCCATCGCGAGGCTGTTGAAGAATAGAGGCTATCAGGTTACTGTGATAGAAACAGGACCGGCGAGGTCTGAGGACGCGCAGTTGAATCAAAAACTATGGTCCCATTTCGGAGCAAGTCTCTCCTATCCGGGAAAGGAAGCGCAGTCCCTCATGGCGGAGGCTGATATTCTCATTGACGCTATCTTTGGGACCGGATTAGAGCGCGAGATTGAAGGGATCTATCGGGAGTGGATTGAAACCATCAATCAATTGACCGCGATTCGTGTCGCGGTTGATATTCCGTCTGGTGTCCATTCTGACGATAGCCGAATTATGGGAATCGCGACATGCTGTGACCTGACTGTGAGCTTTCAAGTAGGAAAACAAGGCTGTCATCAATATCCAGGGGCAGAATATGCGGGGAAAATAGAAATACCCGATATTTCTATTCCAAAATATTGGGAACCTTCTGAAAAATCAGTTTATTTATTGAATCATCCTTTCATTCGCCAACTTCTCCCCAAACGTTCCGCAAGCGCTCATAAAGGGTCGTTCGGGCATTTACTGACAGTTTGCGGCTCTGCGGGCATGGGCGGTGCGGCCACGATGGCAAGCTATGCGGCCTTGAAAAATGGAACAGGCCTGGTTTCCGCCTGTGTGCCTGCTTGTCTGCGAGACGCCTTACCCTGCCAACCTCCTGAAATCATGACTCTGGTTCCTTCTGGGAAAAGTAAACACTTTTCCCAAGCTCAGCTTCCCTTTGTTCTGGCTCAGCTTCAATTAAGAGATGCCGCTGTTGTGGGATGTGGCGTGGGGCAACATGCGAAAACCGGTCCTTTCATTCGAGAATTGATCCTTAACACAGAAAAGCCTATTTTGCTGGATGCCGATGGCCTAAATAATATCAACGCCGCTCTCTTAAAAAAGCGAAAGGGGCCCACGGTGATTACGCCTCACCCCAAAGAATTATCGAGACTTTGCGGCTTGAATACCGCAGAAATTCAAAATCGTCGAATTGAAACCGCACGTCAATATGCGGAAGAGTGGGAGGTTGTTCTTTTACTGAAAGGGGCCAATAGTTTGGTTGCCAGCCCTGAGGGAAGTGTGTTTATTAATCCAACAGGAAATGAAGGCATGGCAACAGGAGGCTCAGGGGATGTATTGAGCGGGATCATTGGCGGTTTCCTGGCTCAAGGTTGTGATCCGCTTCAAGCCGCATTAGCCGGGGTTTATCTGCACGGTTTATCCGCGGACTGTTTGAAAGATAAACTCACGTCTCCCTACATGAGCGCCATGGATCTGATTGAAGGACTCAATCTTGCCTATCAATCGTTGAGCTGAAATTGAAGGCCTTCAGGGCCATAGTCATCGTTTCGCCAAAATGGAGGCAATCCAAGGATAGACAAACAGGAAGGAATTTGAAAAAAGGAAGGAATTTTTCCACTTTTCTCTATGAGGAATTCCGATGTCATCCAATCCAACCCCAGCAACAAACAGTGTAACACACTCCAGTCGAGAATCCGGTATTGTCCATTTGGAGAACTATCGTCAGATAAGGCAATCCGGAATGACGCAGGAAAACGCATCTCAAGCTATTGGAGTACCTCGAAGTACGGTACGACACTGGGATGAACGAAGACAAAAGATCAAGCAACCGCCTGAAGTGGTGGCATTTTTTGAAAGTACAGTCGGATTTGAGTTTCTCAAAGGAGTTGTTTTGGCGGCCCACCTTTGTTTTTCACAAAATGGCCATTGTGGAATCGATGTCCTCTGCCATTTTTTGGAGTTAAGTCAAAGTTCGTCCTTTGTGGGTTCCTCTCACGGGAGTCAAAGCTCGTTTGGGCAGGAAGTGGCGGAGTTGATTCGTCATTATCAGAAGGAAGAAGGGGCTCGCTTATCAGCGGGGATGAGTCCCAAGCGGATTACGATGTTAGAGGATGAAACCTTTCATGAGGATCAACTCTGTCTAGTGGGACTGGAAGCGGTCTCGAATTATATCGTTTTGGAAACCTATGCGCCCCATCGTGAAGGAAAAACAGGGACGGAGGAACTCTCAAAGGCCATGAAGGGAATGCCGGTGGAGGTGATTCAGGTGGGAAGTGATGAAGGAAAAGGGTTGTTAAACCACATCACCCAAGGCTTGTCGGCACATCATGCCCCCGATTTATTTCATCCGCTTCAGGCTCTTTCACAGGCCACCTAGCTGGCCTTGAAAGCCCAAAATCTTCAAACCCTGAAGCGAAACATCGCTTGAGGAAAAAGTCTGAACCATTGTTACAGACTTTGGCGTGGAGGGATGTGGACTGGCGGGAGTTGAGTCCTGAGCGACAAGAAGATTTCTATAGTTTTCATTGTAGCCTCTGGTTGAGTTTGAATAAGCAGTCGTCAACTATCTTAAGTCCATGATTACAAAATATTAGGCAAACGAGAACAATTATGGTTTCAAAAATTCTTACGAACATTTTCTTTAATGAAAAATTTCTATTACTTGTTTTAATCGAAAGTCTTTCCTTCTTTTTCTATTTTGGCAAGAACAACTCTTTAGAAGCCCAACAATGAAATGGCATTTAAATTCCACATCATATTTACCCATAGCTTTTTATAAGAGAAGATGTCAATAATGGATACTAGGATTGCTTTACGTTTTGTGTGAAAAGGAGTAGATAGGTTTTAAACCTTCCTGTTCCCAGCGCAAACCTGAAAGCTGAGGCACTGAAGTTATTATTTTCTCGCATTGGGTTGGGGGTTTGACGAAAAGTTAGGTCTGGATTGTGCAAGCTTGTGCACATAAAAATCACAGTTTTTTAAATGTTTGTCAGAGAATAGAGGAATAAGGAGAATTGCATGAAAATATTAGAACGATTGTCCATTCGTGCCATATTGATATTACTGGTTTGCATCAGCACCATTGCGCTTATTGGCTCAGGAGTAGCGGGATATTCTTCCATTAGCAGAATTTTGAAAACGAGTATCAAAGAGAACTTTTCCAAGAATGTAGACACCTTAAGCACACGCATTTCCACCTATTTCCAGGCACAACAGGGGATTCCCCAGATTACGGCCTTAGCCGCTGCAGATTTTAATGCTCAAGGTATGGAAAAAATTGGGCTTTTTACAAAGCATCTTGTAGTCAGCAACCCCTCTATTTATGGTGCGGCCTTTGCGTTTGAGCCTGGGTGGTTTGATAATAAAAATTATGCGATGTCTCAAGGTTATACCACTTCTCCTGAGCGAGAAATCAAATTTGAATGGATTTTGAGTTCTGATGCTTATGACTACCATACCTGGAGTTGGTATAACGCACCTAAAGAATTGGATAAACCGATATGGACTCGTGCCTATGCCAATGAAAACTCAGAAAATATGATTATGAAACGCGTCAGTGTTCCCATCAGGAGTGAGGGTAAATTTGTAGGGGTTGCTTCTGTTGACATCAGTATTGGGGAACTGACCAAAATTATTTCAGAAATGCAACTTGGGGAGAGTGGGTACGCCCTGCTGATTGAACGGGAGAGTTTATTTAAAGAAGAGGTGTTTTTTAGGAATGGAGAGAAAACGGACAAAAGAAAAAATAAGGTCATTGCGTTTACGGGGCTCAACGTCACAAAGGCGGTTTTTCAAAACCAGGCTCCGGATAAACTTTTGGCTCCCGCCATTTATAAGCATGTGATTGAAGCGGATGACGTTAACTTTGGTGAGTATGCGGATTGGGTGTATAGCTCCCGTATGTTGCCTGAATTTGGATTGCAGCTCATTGTTGTAGACAAACGGTATGAGTTATTTGAAGGATTGATCCATTTCGCCATCTCACAAATTACGGTAATTGGGATTTCTCTCATGATCTTGATTGTTCTTTGCGTTTTCCTGATGCAGAAAGCGGTTAAAAAGCTACGTTCTATTAGCAATGCTTTTCACCAACTCATTGAAGGTGAAGGCGATTTACGCTCTCGACTTCATATTCGAGACTCTGGAGAACTGGGAAAGATCACAGAGTATTTTAATCGCTTTATAGAACAACTTCATGGCATCATCAAATCCGTCGATAAACAAGCAACGCAAGTTTCAGCGGTTGGGCATAATTTGGAAAGAGCCCTGAAGGAAATTGCGAAAACGGCACATCGGATTACCCAGGGTGCGGGGGAGCAAGTTGCCGCCATTCAACAAACCTCAGATGTGACTACAGAAATACGAGATTCCGTTGGAGCTATTGCCAACAATGCACAGCAAGCCTCTGGCGTTATGACAGAAACCAGCAATGAAGCCGAGCAAGCAAATACTGCGGTCAAAGACATGTTGAGAGGCATGGAACTGATTGCGGATAGTGCGGATCAAATGAATAATATCATTACCACCATTGGAGAAATATCCAACCAAACCAACTTGCTCTCACTCAATGCCGCGATTGAAGCCGCCAAAGCCGGAGAACAGGGAAAGGGATTTGCTGTGGTCGCTGATGAAGTACGTCGACTGGCGGAACGTTCTGGAGAATCAACCAGTGAGATTTCAAGAATTATTGAAGAATCCAACCTCCGTATCAACCGAGGACAGGAAGCGGCTCAGAATGTCCATGGAACCCTGCAGAAAATTATTCAAAAAACACAAAAAGTCGCAGGGATTATTCACGGCATCTCTTCTTCAACGCAAGAACAAAGAGATAGTATTCGCAATATTGTGGACTCTATGGATCGCCTAACCAATATTAGTAACGAAAACTCAATCTTACTTCAGGATATGGACAAGGTCATCACAGAACAGGAAAAGGTTTCTCATGTGATGGGCGAACTTTCTACGAGTCTGACCAATTTAGTCCATCGCTTCAAGTTCTAAAAAATGGCTTCTCGTTTCCCTGGAAACCTGTTTCGGTCAGGCTTTCATCAAATCTTTTTTATTGAGGTATCGGTTTTATTTCAAATTGCTGAAAATTGAGTTCCTGTCGCATATCCTGCAAATCAATGGGAAACTGACGTGCCAATAATTCTTTCTGAAGATCCAGTTTGACCATGATCCGAAAGTCTTTAAATTGGAGTTCCTCATTCTCTTTTTCTATCTTCAAAAGATCCGCGACAAGGTAACCTTTATCCAGGGGAAGCGGCTTTGGCAACCGTATTTCTTCCTTTGCCATGTAGAGTATCACACGTTCAATATAGGGACGAAGATGATCCCGCTCCAAACCATATTTGGGATCAACCCGGTAGATCTGATTTATTTCACCAGCCGTCTGAAGATAATCTTTATTGATGGCATAGATTTCGGCCAGTGATAAAAAGGGATCCCCATTTCTCAGCCGTTCATAAACAAGTTCGGCGGTTGTTGAATCGTTAACCACGACATAACGACATTTGACCCAATTAATTCTTTTTAAGCTCTCTTTGATTTTGAAAAAATGATCAAATAATTCTGTGGACTTAAACTCAATCTGAATGGGGTCCACCGGAAAAGCACCCGCCGATTGACCATAACGGGCAGGGAGATAAATGGCAGCGACGTGATTGTGATCCTGACGAATCAGCTCTTCTTCAACCGCCCGGAACCGCTTGATCGCTTTACTGTAGAGAAAAAAATCAGTCACGGTTTTCAGTGCAGCGCTCAATTCCTGTTTGCGAGGAACAGGCGCAAAAGTCAGCATCCGTTCCCATTCTTCACTCAACATCTCCTTTTTCAACATAGCCAAGGTAATTTCCCCCTCACTCCAACGCCCTGCGATCAAGTCCTCAGGATCGATTTTCAAACGGGGATTAATTTCATTTTTGTCCACATACTGAGTAATTTGCTCAGAGAGGTGATCCAGATTTATCTCGAATTTCAAGTCCTTCCAAATCTGATCATACTCAAAATTTTCATCTGAATGGGCGGGATCCAAGTTTCTCCAAATTAAATGAGCCCCCCGGCTCAATCGGCTTCTTCTTCTTAAATTTAAAGCCCAGTGATACATTTTGTTATCCTTCAAACCTTGTTTGGTCGCCAAAGCTCCCTGAACTTCTCGATCCTTTAATTTTTGAATTAATTCATCATCATTCAGATGGGCATACTCGGTTTGATGAAGAAAATGGTAAGTATTCTGAGAAATGCTTCCGCCTCGAAAGGTCAAAACGGGTTCTGGTTCGGATAACTTGAGAAAAAAAAAGAGGGCGATGAGGAGCAATAAGGTCATCAGGGCGAGTCCGGAGACGACCCGCACTTTTTTGAATTGGGCGGTCATGAGTGATGGTTCAGAGGTTAAGGGTTCAGGGGTTCAAGATTCAGAGCTCACCGATCTTAGCGTTGAACTCTGAACCCATAGATCTTATTTAGTTACCCTTATATTTTCTCAAATCCATCACACCCTTTTCAATAATCAGAGCTTCCGTCGTGATGACATTAGGGACGGCCCAGATATAATAGTTTCTGTTGGAGGCATCGTCAGAGTTACTTTGGGTATCATGGCCATTTCGCAATCGGAGGTGATAAGTCAGAAAGGCCTGTTCCATAAAAAGATCATCCAGCTCAATACCTTCGTAGTGATTCTGTCGTGAGGCAAGATAAGCTTTCACATGGTCGTAATTTTCGTAGTTTTTACTCACATCGTTCCCTCCCACTTTCCGTTTGCCATACTGTTCATCAATCCATGTTTCCGTCTCTGAATGGTTATAGCCAAGCGTGGCCCAGATGTGAGGCTGTACTCCGGAATCCGCTGCCCAGTGTAAAGGCGCAAACACATGAATCAGCTCATTTCCCTGGATTGAATAATACCGTCCCGCAACGGCAGCAATATCCAACTGGGTGTTTCGACTGGTACCTCCTTCCAGAAAAAACTCATTATAAAAGAAGGTTCCCGCATTGTCAGCCGGCTCATAGATGACCCAGTCCTCGTCACTCACAGAGGGGTTACCTTGTCCCGGACCACACTCTCCATCACTGTCACTGCAACTCTTGCCTTTTCCACAATGAATGTTGTCACCTGGAATTTGGAAAGGCCCCCCACTCTTTGGCCCACTACAGCTAAACCATCCGCAGTTGGCAGATTTACAGGTTTTGCTATAACCGGAATCAGGACAATTCCCTAGAGATGAATCGCTAAAACAATTATAATTCGTGCCATTGCCACCCCCTGATTTCTTCTCAGTTTGAGGTGTCCCCAAAGACGTTGTCGCACGGTTTTGCTTATAGTCTACCGCAGGATTGGGATTGGGGACAATCGAATATCTCTCGGCACATCTGCTATGGGTACAATGGGGCAGATCAATGGTCATCCATGCGTTATTCATTCCAGAAGCAACAGCATAATCGAGTCCCATTGAAGGAAAACCAAAAGAGTTATTATAAGAATAACCATCATAATCGTTATAGTTGTTGGTAACGATATCATGTCCCTCATCCGCTTTTTGCAAGAGATTAATAAAATGGGACCAGGAGGTGAAATTGTTTCTATAAAAAGGATTGGGAATGTTCCAATGAAAGATCGTAAAATCATCCCAGAACACATCACGGAAATAATCAGGCTTTACGCCACCCACCCGAGCAATACCAATGGCTCCGCATTCCGGACCGGCATTGGCAGATTCGAGAGGATTCGTCTCATCCGATTTGTTCTCACAGACCCCTGTATAGCGCCCACCCGCTTTGGCCTTGTAATAATCAGCCACCCAACGCATCTGATTGGAACCCTCTGTTTCCATAAAAATGAGAGCGTCTTCCGAAAAATTCTGATGAGTGTTGTCAGTATAGGAATAAATACTGAAAGGAATCATCATAAAAAAACCGAAAATTATTATGCGTCTATAGTTCCATTTTTTCATTTTTACACCTTCTTAAAAATAGGGTCAAAAACCTCAACAAAGTAAACTTAATACTGCTGAACAATAACGCGGAATTCGCCATCATTGATTGTGGTGTTTTGCATTGCCTGGGTGGTACTGTTTTTCTGTTTTACCACTCCGGAAAATACCCCCTTTAGTTCCACGAGTTGTCCATTTTTCAAGGTTGGATATAAATTCAGAAAGAAAGCGGTATCTTCCATTTGCTTGCGACGAATCACCCCTTTACCCGTGTCAAGCCGCTCTTTTCTAGACATATTCGCCCAATCAGGAGCTGTTCTTACATAGCGTATGTTTCTGCCTGTTCCTACTTTTTGTGCATAGAGGAAACTGGTTTGTCTTGCCAGACGCACAGCGGGCATCACAAAAATAGAAGCATCAGGATCCTTGAACATCAAGGAGATTTCATGATACTGGGTGCTGAGATGGTTTTCCAAAGCTTCATCCGCAAGGAAAGCCGTAATGTATAATTTTGTTTTCTGTTGAGCATCCTTCAGACCGACGGTAATAACCTTTTGACCCGCTTTTGTCTCAACAGTTCCCTGTGCGTTCAGGAATAAATAATCTTTTTCACCAATTTTGAATTTTAGTTGTCCTGTTCCTAACTGGCCTGGATCAGCGCTTAATGAGAATAATATGCCACCAATCATGAACACCATCAAGAAAACAGGAACTATCTTCGGGAATGTTTTATGTTTCATGTCTCTACTCGCTTCTTAGAATGTTGAAATAACCTTTTTGAATCTCAACGGTTGCCCCACTGTCGTCTACCGCTCGCATGACGCCATCAGAACCCTCTTTGGGGAATTGCCCTCGGACAATTTTTCCAATAGCACCAAAATGGCTGATCGTAATAGAACCGGAAGAAACGCTTTCATCAGGAGCGGCAATATAAAGCTTATGATAAGCCTGATCATACCAGGAAAGGACAATTCCTTTATCGGCAGTAGTGGTATCCCACGTTTGCGGCAAAGTGGTTATCTGAGCTGAAAGTTCAGGTCCTGATACCTGGATCTCGAAAAGACCAAAAGTACTGTCATTCGCGCCTTTAACCTGGACAAAATACCAACTACCTGAGTCAGAAGATTGCACCGTATAGGTTATTTTTGCGTTTTTGTCGGTACCGCTATTGTCATCTTCAATCTTTTTAGTACCTGAGGCATCATAGAGAATCAGAACAGTATCGGTGGAACTGGTAGTTTCAATGGTATAAGTCCCAGCCTGAGCCGCATAAAAGTGATACAATACAAAATTCTTCAAACCCCAGTTTGTGGTAGTTCCTTCCCATTGAGTATTTGTAATTCGGGAGTCACTGCCGAGGCCTTCCGTCAAGGCACCTTTTTTCTGGGCTCCGCCCACTGCCAGGTAATTGGAATGCTTGCCCAAACCACTGGGTAATGAAGAGGGAAAAGAACTGTCATCCAGATGGATATAGAAGGTGTTGGCCTTATTCAGATCGTTATCATCCCGGGCCGATAAGGTAAAACCTGTTTTGCCGGTGAGAAATTTTTCATAAGTCTGTTTCAACTGTTGATTCAAATTGAGTTCAGTTGAACTACTATCCGTGGATCGTTTGAGTTTAGTAAACACACCAAGAGGATAGAGGGCGAATGTTCCTGATGTATAAGGAGCGTTGCCCATTGTTACCTCCGATTTTAGCTCCATTTCCTGAGTTCCGGTAAAACCACTTTTGCTAATAGTCAGCGTATAATTTTTTGCGACAGTAAAATTTCCACTGATTTCAAAACTTCCATTCGCATCGGTTAGATCAGAACGGATGGCAGTGCCATCGTCTGTCACTTTCACAGTGGCATCCTGAAGCGCGGTCGGACTCAAACCTATCGCATCTTTCCAGTAATCAACGACTTTTCCGGAAAGGCTCCTCCAGCCAGAAGAGGGTTGTTCCACGGGAGGCGTTGTGACTTCAGCCGCAAGTTGGATATCACCCATGATGTTTACCCCAGTACCAAGGAGTGAGGAGGTTACTGTTTCAGAAGTATAACCTTCTTTCGTAAATGTCAGTTTATAGGCCGTGTTTCTCAGATAGCTTGTCCCAGAAAGCGTGAACTTGCCCTCACCATCCGTGATGACCTCATCCGGAAGTCCCTCAACAGTTACCTTAAGATTAGAAATGGGATTTCCGTTAGTGTCTTTGACGATTCCGGATACACTGACAGGTTTCAAAAGCGTAACCTCACTAATGAGATTCGGCGATTGATCCGACGTTGTAGAAATCTTAACACTGGTTTGCGTAGGGTGAAAATCAGAACCTCCGGAAACAACAACCTGATAAGTTTCTCCCAAAAGGAAGTAATCGCTTGCCAGTGTGAAGTGCCCCTGTGCGTCTGTCGTTGCCGAGACTTCAGCGCCCAGGCTGTCCGTAGCGGTTACAACCGTATCTTTTAGAGGAGTACCTGTAGCCTCATCCTTGATATCGCCACTAATTTTTCCAGCTTGCTTATAAAGTCGAACAATACTTTTATCAATGAGGTTTGTATCCCCGCTGATCGTTACGCTGACATCAGAACGTTCGACATAATTGGTTTTGGTCAGACTCAGTGTATAAGAACTCTCCAGATAAAAATCTTTTCCAGAAATACTGAATTCCCCATTCTCGTTGGTAAGAGCCGTCTTGGTTGCTGACTTTGAATCTTGAACGGTTACCAAGACATTGGCCAAACCGGAAGCGGAAAAACTGTCAATGACCGTACCCACAATTTTCTTTTCGGCTACCACCTGAACTGGAGATAAGGAAACAACTCCCATTTCCAAATTATAAGTGGGTGAGGCAAAAAGGATCGTATTACTGAAGTCTTGATATCCTGTTTTTTTAATCAGAATCGCAGAAGCCGCGGCATCCTGGATTCCATTTAATTCCAGTGCGAACGCGCCATCAACTCCCGACGCAGCGTAATAGAGATCATTGACAAATACATATATTTTTGCCCCTTCCAGGGGATTTCCAGAAACAACATCTTTAACAATCCCGGTCAGTTGACCTGCGTGCGTTTCTACAGGTGTGATATCCTCGTTAGTCAAGGAAACCGTTGCCATGTCGACTTTCAAATCGGAGGTATCAAAACTGATCACCTGTGAATTTTTTTCATAGCCTTCTTTACTAAAGGCAATTTTGTAATTTTCATTTTCTTGAACGCCTTCAACACTCATGGAAAAAGTACCATCGACTCCCGATTTCATATTAAGTGTGGAAGTTCCAATACTTAAAAATATTTGTACCTCTTTCAGTGGACTACCCGAGTTATCCTTAATTGTCCCCTGGATCACACCTGTCTTGATTGTGGGTTCGATGACATCTTCCGAAGCGTCTCCTCCTGAAGTAGTCCCTCCTGAAGTAGTCCCCCCTGAAGTGGTCCCTCCTGAAGTAGTCCCTCCTGAAGTAGTCCCCCCTGAAGTAGTCCCCCCTGAAGTAGTCCCTCCTGAAGTAGTCCCTCCTGAAGTGGTACCCCCTGAAGTGGTACCCCCTGAAGTGACACTTGTTGTGGACGGGGTTAGAGAAACAACGTCCAAATCCACTTCCAATTTTTGATCAAAGCTGGCGGCTCTTGTCGCATTCTGATATCCATCTTTTGAGAATTGCACACTATAACCTTCTCCTGCCTGTGCTCCCTTCACCTCTAGTGTGAAGGCACCCGTTAAGTCAGTATCGGTAGTGACGATGGTCCCTTTAACATCTACGGAGACTTTGACTCCAGCTATACCTTTAATGGTAGCTGAATCCTTGACAAGACCAATAATTTTGCCAGAGGGAGTCTTCTCAGTGCTGACCGGAGTCAAGAGTACCGTTCCCAACTCCACCCGCAAATTTGGCAGATCGAAAACCGCAGATTTTGTAGCCGCTTCATACCCCTCTTTGGAAAACTGAACATCATAACCATCCGTCCTTTGAACCGGTTTTATTTCCAGAATAAAGCTACCATCGATGGCAGATTCCGCGGTAAAAGTAGCCTCTCCAGCCACCGCAGAGATCACGACACCTTTCAGGGGTTTATTCGTCGAGGTATCTTTGATAATCCCAGTAATGACACCAGTCGCCTCAGCAGCATTTTTGGGATCTGTCGAGTCATTCTTTTTGCCCTCACAAGCAACAAACCAAAGAGGGATTAGCAAACTGAGTAGAATTAGTACGATTTTTACGAAAAATCTTTCCATAATGACCATTCCTATTTTTTAAATAAAGTAAATAACTCCCCTAAGTTAAAAATCTCATCTCATATAAAGCCATTTATCTCAAAATTTTCAGAAAAGGAAGTAAAAAAAAGAATTTTCTGACACTTTTTTAGTTTTTTTTTTTCAGGAAAGGAAAAGGGTGTGAAAAATTTGTTTCCAATGAGTCGAAAAAATGGTGTCAGCAGTCCACAATATAAGCGATCACGTAATGACCAGTTTTTGATCCGAAGAGAGTGATTGACCTCTTGTGCCACGCTTATACCTTGACTTTAAAGGGTGCTGGAATAAAAGTTGGTGAAGTCGGGCCACCCCTCTATTTGCTTCAACCAATTTCTGTCGACTTGTTGTGTTATTATTTACAGACGAATTTTAATGAGCCATTTTGCCTCTCCTCTGCTCCTGCTCCCCAATACTTATCGTGCTTTTTACGGCACCTTCACGCAACTTTCTTCGGTTCAAATCGAAGTGATTGCCCCCCTGTTGGAAGGCCGGGATGTGATCTTGCAAGCAGCGACAGGTTCCGGCAAAACAGAGGCGGTTCTTGCCCCTTGTGTGGAACAACTCATCTGTTCCCAACAGAAAAATAAAATTCTTTACCTCATTCCGACCCGTGCGTTGGCAATGGATCTGGAGAGAAGGCTCGCCCCGACACTAGCTCGTTTGGAGCTTTCTCTCGGACTTCGCACCGGTGATGTAAAGCGGACTGGCGGCGGAAACCCTGATGTGTTGCTAACCACGCCAGAATCGCTGGATGTTGTTCTTGGCAGCAATAATGCCGATATGCGGTCCTACACGAAGCAAATCCGGATGGTTATTATTGACGAGGTTCATACCTTTTTCGAAACCTACCGGGGGAAACAACTCAGTTTTCTGCTGAGACGTTTGGAATGCCGAATAAACCGTCCTTTGCAAAAAATCGCACTTTCCGCAACGATTGAAGATATCGAGGGAGTGATCCGTTTTTTTAACTTCCAACCAAATACTTTTCGATGCTGTTCTCTGACCCAACGAAATATCATTCCTCACATCGTCTCTCTCAAAAATGATGAACGAGAGCTGGTTGCGCTTTTGGAGGATTGTTATCAAACCTGGGGCTATCAAAAAATCCTGATTTTTGCCAATAATCGTGGAACCTGTGACCGTTTATTAGCCATTCTGAATCAATCAGGCTCGTTCATGGGCGTTACCGAGCTTCATTACTCCAACTTGAAATCCCAAGCACGAAGAGGCGTGGAGGAACGGTTTCGAAAACGAACACACGCGCTCTGTATTGCAACCAGTACCTTGGAATTAGGGATTGATATCGGGAACGTTGATGGCGTTCTGCTTTATGAACCACCTGAATCTGTAATGAATTTTCTGCAGCGCATTGGACGGGCAAATCGCCGCCAAAACAATGTTCATTTCTGGGGAATTTGTAGGGGCCCCCAACCGGAGCGACAACTTTTGCGTTTTCTGGGATTATTGAAATTAGCCAGAGAGGGGCGGATTGAACACCCCTCAACGAAACAACTTCCAAGTGTTTTGATACAACAAAGCCTTTCCTGCCTCTATGAAAAAAAACAACTCTCCTTGCAATCTTTACAACAACTGTTTCCTGACCAACACTCGGAGTTACCCTTGATTTTTTCGCACATGAGCAAACAAGGATGGATCCGTGAAAAAACAGTACGTGGTTTATTTCAAGGCAGTTGGCGTTATCGTGATTATTATCTGGAGCGGAAAATTTGGAGTAACTTTCCTGAAACCGAAGAAGAATACCTCCTGGAAATGGAAAAGGAATCCCTTGCGGATTTACCTAAATCGGTTGTGAAGCAATTGGAAGTCAACGATTGTGTTCAATTGGCGGGAAAACGCCTTCAAATTATTGAAATTATTGAGGGTGAAGAAAATAAAGTGCTAGCCTTGCCTGCGACTCAAATCGGTTCAAAAGAGATTTTCTGGTTGGGAGCAGGATCCCGGGTATCTTATGAGGTCGCGCAAGCCATTCAATACTTTCTGGAATCAGACCTTACCAAAGGAGAGGAAAGTGAATGGGGACTCTTTAGCCGTACACGTCGTTTGTTGGAAATTGAGCGGGAACAATTTAAGCAAACCCTGCCGCTTGCCAATGGAATGCGTTTGGGAAGAAGTCTCACCGGACTTTATCGTTATCACACCTTTATCGGCGCAATCGGAAATATGATTCTGCAAAGGATCCTTGAGGGAAGTCCCTTGGCAAAACAGGAAGACTTTAGCATTGCCGGAGATGAGACAGGCATAGAATGTTCGCATCTTGTTAACTTTCAAGGGCTCCCGCTTCCCACCAGCAAAAAAGCGTTTCGGAATTGGGCAGCCCCACACCTCAAAATACTCTGCGCTTTATTTCCACTTAATGCGTTTTCTACTTTTTTACCGTTAGACGTTTTACTGGATGAAGTTACTGATTTTCTATATGACGCTCGATTAGCAACAACTTTTGATCAATACCTCAGTGCTTCGTCTGAAGGGGTTTCGGGTGAATTGGGCTGGCTCAAAATTCAAGAGCCTCAAAAAGATCAAACCGTGGTGGCTCTCAAAGAAAAAACAGCCGCAGCCTTTCTATTGGAGGAGGAAAAGCAACGCTGGAAAACGCAAGAAGACCGTTCTTTTAAGTGGCCTGACACCTTCGCTTATCGTCCCCGTTCCATCACAGGAACCCTCATTGGTGATTACTTCCGGAAACAACAATGTGAGCGGTGGTTGTCCTTTTGCTTTTTACCAACGGAACAGGCTCCCGCGAGATCAACACCGGTCGATAATGAGCTGGAGTTACTCCGCATGGAGTTGGGGAAGCAATTTGAGCAAAACGTTTTGGAACATTTGAAAAGCGATTGCGATCAAATGGTCACCATTGAAGAGTATCACTCCTCAGGAGAGAGGATGTCCCTGGAAGAACGATTTCAAGCCTCGCTGAAATACCTAAGACATTGCATCCAACAAATCCGGCAGGAACCCTCTCAAACGTTCATACTCTCACATGCGGTGATGTTACTTCCGTCCTTGTTGAGCGTTCACCCTGCATTACGGCTGGACGGAGTTGGAATCCCTGATTTGATTCAACTTACGATGAAAGAAAACCTGCCCGTTTTGCAAATTGGGGATATCAAAAGGAGCCAAACCCCTCAATACAGTCAAAAATGGCAAGTAGGGTTTTACTCCTTTCTCATGCGAGAACTCAACGCGCGAGGGGTCTTTTCCGAACCCCTGCAAATTTCCTCTACAGGGTTTTTAATGACCCCTTCCCAAGAGTCTGGAAGTGAAGCGATCCTCCATGAATTCGAGCTTGCCCCCTTTTGGGCCTCATTCCCCGCGCTTTGGGAAAACATTCGGAATACGCTGTTGCAACTTCCGCAAAAAGCGCCCTATCGTTTGGAGGTTCCTTGTACGTCATGTCCTTGGTTCGATTATTGTTATCATCACTCCTTAGGGGAGCAAGAGATTCTGTTTTTGCCAGGAATCACCGCAGGTATTTTGGAAAAAATCAGACTTCAGCACTTGCATTCCTTGACGCAAGTGGAGTCCTATTTTTCAAAGGAACAAACCTCTGACTCCATTGATGATGGCTTGTCACCCAACCAGCGTGAACGGTTGATGGCAAAAACAAAATCGTTACAAACCGGGCAATTTTATTTGAGGGAACCGGTAACTCGTCTCTTTCCCGCCAATCTGTCGTTGAGCCTTTTCATTCAGACTTTAGAAGACCCTCTTTCCAGAAAAAGTTGTGGTTTGGGGTGGTGTGTGACCGATAATACGGGAACGGTTCTCCAGAATCAAACCTGGTTGTTTTTCGATGAAGAACAGTCTTCTCACTTTCGAAAAACCTTTATTCCTCAATTGATCAAGGTGTGGGACAAGGGAAGATCTGAGGGACAGACCCCTCATCTTTTCTATTTTAGAGAAAGCGATTGGTTATCGTTCCAAAACATTTTTGTGGATTCCGAGTTGTCTTTCCTGTGGAATCCTCAACGCCAGCACAGTACCTCTCTTTCACACCTCATTTTTTCCCATTTTGACTTCCCGATTCCAGGGGAAATGACCCTGTACGCCTTGAGTCGAGTTACAGGAATTTCGCTCAATCAACTTCCTCCGGAGAGCCTGTTCCATCAAGACTCATGGTCGAATGGCTCAATAGCGAACGATCCTGACGAGAAAACACGTCAGGCAATGGAAGTAACGTTGAAACAACGCCTCCAGGTGCTGTTGGCCGTCTGGAAGTGGTTATCGCCACATCTGCGCAGTGAATGGAATCAGCAGGATTCTTCTCCGAACCTTGATCCAACGAGGGGACTCAAAGACGCCTACCTGAATTTTATTGAGAATGAAAAACGTTTACGGGAAGACGATATCTTGCAATTACAGAAACTTTCATTTCAAGAACGTGTTGAACGGTTCCGTTCTCTCGGACCATTAGAGTTCGAGAAAATGGTCCTTGATGAGGAAGGACGGTTTTTGTACCTCTTCAGGATCAAGGGCCCCAACAGGAGTTCCAAGTTTCGAGAAGGGGATTTTCTCAAACTCGCGCCTCTTTCCTTGAGTGATCTTCAAAAGGGAATACCCGTCATTCTTGAAAATTATGATCGAAGTCAAAATCAGATTTGCTTACGGTCTCGTCAAGGAAAAATAAACTTAAATAAAAACGCGGGTTATTCCCTGGAAGAAGATCTAACGGATTGGAATACGAATAAATTATTTCATGGAGTACAAATCGTTTTGTCAGAGGATCACAATCACCCCTTGTTTCATTTATTATCTGGAGGATGGTCTTTCAAGCAGGATGAAGACGCTTTAACCTGGGCAGAACAATGGTTGAAGAGATTTAGTCAGATTTCAGGACTCAATGAGACGCAACAACAAGCCTTAAAACAAGCCTTTCAATATCGTTTGAGTTTGATTGAAGGACCTCCTGGAACTGGGAAAACACACCTTTTGGGATGGATTTTAATTGCGTTGGTTCTGCATGCCCAGCAAAACAATCGCCCCATGCGTATCGTGGTCAGTGCTCTTACTCATCAGGCTATTGACCAGGTTCTGCGAAAGGTTCTTCAACTCCTCAATCAACATTCGCTGCGGGAATTTCCCGCGCCTTGCTTTAAATGGGGACGTTGGAGTGAAGATTCCCCTCAGCCGTTCGGTGACAGAACCGTACAACTACTGAACGATGTCAACGAATTAGCAGAACACCCTTACGCCATTTTGGGAGCAACAGGTTTTGGACTTTATCAGTTATTTGAAGGAAAAGACGGAGATTTCCCCCCTGTGTTTGACTGGGTTATTTTTGATGAAGCCTCACAGGTTCTAGTCCC
Organism: Deltaproteobacteria bacterium TL4; assembly: GCA_051382335.1. Taxonomy (GTDB): domain Bacteria; phylum SAR324; class SAR324; order SAR324; family NAC60-12; genus JBBCAX01. The sequence goes on along the minus strand of JBBCAX010000033.1, from coordinate 82,078 downwards.
TCAAGCGTTATTGAGTTTGCTGTACGGTAAAGGTAATTTTCTGTTCCTTGGAGATGTGAATCAATTACCACCGATTGTAATAGGAAGATATGACGCAGAAAAAGAGCAAGTGTATCTAAAAGACTCCATCCTGGCCCATTTGATGAAACACTATGATGCGCCCCTCCAATCACGCTTAAATGTGACTTATCGGATGAATAAAGAACTCTGTGAGTTTCCAAGTCAGACCTGGTATGAGGGAGCCTTGTATCCTCACCTCTCTAATCAGAATTCACGTTTGAAACTATCCCGATTTCAACTGACGGACCCCTACGGTCCCATTTTAAACCCGGCTCAACCGGTGAGTTTGGTTTTACTGGATCACAGGGGGTCTGGGCAAAAATGTGTTCCGGAAATGGAACTGCTGGTAGAGTTTACGAAAACCTTAATCATGGAATATGAGGTATCTCCTGAGCAAATCGCAATCATCACCCCCCATCGGGCACAAAACAATGCAATCCTTGAAAAACTTCAACCCCTGATGGAGGAGCATCATTTCCAGAGACCTTTGATTGATACGGTTGAGCGGATCCAAGGCGCGGAACGAGACGTGATTTTGTTTGGCTTTACCGTATCAGATTTGGATCAGATTGAAGGGGAATTTCTTAACAATCCCAACCGTTTTAACGTGGTGATCACACGAGCGAAAAAGAAACTTGTCGTCGTGGGAAGCTCTGTCTTTTTTTACAACATCGCACACTCCGAAGAAGCTTTAAAAAGCAATCTCTGTTTTAAAAAATTTATGGAACATTGCCAACAAAAAAACAGCATCCACACTCTTTCCTAAAGGATACCCCTTTCCTGTTCCGTTCTCAATGGCCTTGCCTTTTTTTTCTCCGGATTAGGATAAAAATGGCGATTTTTACTACGAAATCTAACGGTTGCACTCGTCAAACAAACTCAAATCAAGACTTGCCCCCTTTTTGGGCATGGACAAAATACATTTAATTCGGTATCTATTGATTCCATGATGTCCTTTTGGAGGAAAGTTATGTTTCGCTCCTCCTGCTCTTATAACAAAAGGGTACCTTTTATAACACCTCCGTAATTTGTAGAGACCAACAGAATTTTATGCCGAATGAAAATGTAGTGGAACTGTTCTCAGAAAACCCGAAAAAACCAGTCGAAGCAAGTATTTTGATTGTGGAAGATGAAGGCGTTTTAGCTCTGAGCTTAAAAAATGAGTTAAAATGGTTAGGGTATCACATAGTTGATGTTGCAAAATCGGGTGAGTTGGCTATTCAGAAAACGATGACAAGTCGTCCAGATTTAATTTTGATGGACATTGCTTTGGAAGGAGAGATGGATGGAATTGAAACCGCAAATTATTTACATTCTCAATTTAAAATTCCAATCATTTACCTGACCGCCTATACCAGTCCTGAGTTGTTAGACCGAGCCAAATTGACCTCCCCCTTTGGATACTTGGTAAAACCTGTAAAAACAGAAGAATTGCAGGCAACGATTGAAATGGCTCTTTATAAGGACAAAGAAATAAAATACCTGGAAAAAAAAGAAACGCTCCAGGAAAATTTGGATGCATACATATCCAACAAAGTTGAAGAACTTTTGGAGCAATATGAGGTTCGTACTCAAAGAGAACATCACTCTTTGCAGTCCTTAACTTCACGCGAAACAGAAATTTTTGAACTCATTGCCCTTGGATACTCCATAAAAGATATTGCTACTCAATTAAGTATCAGTACGCGAACCGCTGAAACGCATCGTTCGAATATTATGAAAAAACTAAAATTCTCGAGCAGCAATCAACTTCTTCGTTATGCAATATTGAACACCAATAAATAGTATTTCTGTTCTGAAAATATACGTAGATTCTTCGTAGTAATTTACGAGTAAATAGCGAATATTCATTTGTTTCTATTTATGATACGTTTGACTTTCTATATAAGAATGTGAATTCTGAATTGCATGGGTTTAACTCAAAATTCACAAGGGAAATGTCCCTCGAATAACTATTTATCAAGGGAAATGTCCCTCGAATAACTATTTATGGAGAACGCGGCGTATGAGAACGGCCGTCTTAGAAATTGAATTTAGTGCCGAAGAACACGGCCGAACTTTCTTTATCTCTCCCCATGATGCTGTTTTACTGCTGGATGATGAAAAAAATATTGTTGATGCTAATCCAGAAGCCTTTACATTATTAGGAGTTTCCAGAGAGTATCTTTTGGAGTTGAAGTTGGAAAACTTTATCTTCAAAGAAAATAAACAGGAAGTCCAGGAAACGTGGGAAGCTCTTTTAGAGGAAGGTCATCAAATTGGAAAGATTCAAGTACGCAAGCCCAATGGGCTGGGATTTGCTGCGCAGTTTCATGCTCTTGCCAATATCAGACAGGGTTTGCACTTATGGATCTTCCAACCCCTGCAAAACGATGTCTATGAACCAGAGGAACTGCCTTGCTTGGCAGAAGTGGTTTTATAAAGATTTTCAATGTCTCTCCTTGCTAACGGGCTTATGAAAAATGAAATGGATCAACATTTGTTTGAAGAAAACAGGGAAGTTTTAACCTATTTAAGCCGTTCAAGGCTCTTTGGTCATCTAGATCAAGAGCGATTAAAATCCCTAATCCCCTTGGTAAAAATACACCGATACTCGGATGGCGATAAGATTTTATCAGAAGGTCAGTTTAACGATAGAGTTTTTTTTCTAACGCGGGGAGAAGTCTCCATCTATGCCTCAGGAGAACTGATTTTAACACTCAAGCGGATCGGTGATATTTTTGGAGAAATGAGTGTCATCAGCGAAAAAACCTGTTCTGCTACGGTTGTTGCCAACGGCTTTGTCGATTTATTCAGTCTACAGGCTCAGGATATCGGTCAATATTCCGATTCTGATTCAAAAGAATTAAAAGATATTTTATATCGGCTTTTTGCAATGATTTTGAGTGAAAAATTAGGAATGACAACCCATAAGGCCCAGCAATATGAAGCGACGAACCGACTATTAACGCAAACTAAGGATGCACTTCAAAAAGCCCATGAGGAATTACAAAAAGCCCATGATCAATTGGAAATTCGCGTAGAAGAAAGGACCAGCGAACTAAAAATAACCAATGAGAAACTCCATCAGGAAATTGAGGAACGCAGGCGTGCAGAACAGAGACTCCAAAATTCGCTCAAAGAAAAAGAAGTGCTGTTGCAGGAAGTTCATCATCGAGTAAAAAATAATATGGCGATGGTTGCGGCTTTTCTCAAACTGCAGATCCCCAAAGTAAAAAATCGCAATGATGTTGAATTATTCCTTGAAACGCAGAATCGTATCCAGACCATGGTACTCATTCATGAAAAACTTTATAAAACCTCTGATTTTTCCAAGATCGATTTTAATCAATTTATCAACGAGTTAACCAATGCCTTACTGGCCTCTTATATTTCAGTTCCAGAGCGAATTACGATCACCAAAAAAGTTTTGGAAGTTTCTTTAGACATTCAAAAGGCCATTCCCTGTGGTTTGATCATCAACGAGTTACTGTCCAACGTGTTTAAACACGCATTCAAAGAAGGAGAAAAAGGAACAGTCCAGATAAGCTTTTTTCAAGATAATGAAGGACTATACACTCTTTTGGTCAGTGATAATGGGATGGGATTGCCTCAAGACTTGGACATCCGGGAAACTGAGGCATTGGGGTTACAATTAGTCAATATTTTAACAGACCAACTCAAGGGGACAATCGAGATAGACAGAGCAAAGGGCACTTCCTTCAAAATAAAGTTTTCATAATCAAAGAGTCCATTCCTGACTTACGAGCCTGTTTCAGCAACCCGGCATACGCCTTCCTTTGATTCCACTTCGCCACACCATTGAGAAAAAATTGGGTATTTAGAAAAGAGGGGACAACTTGTTGAGCAACTTTCTTACGATAAAAAGCCGGCATTATCTTGACACTTAACTGTTGTAGCGCTTAAGAGGAATACAGACCCTTATAATAATTCACCACTTTCTGATGGAGCATCTATGCAACGTTCCAATTGTTTAGGACTAGTACTGTTATTGGCCTTGATTCCTTTTTCTCTTTATGGAGCAGGCCCTTATACCCCCGTCTATAGCGCAAACCAGTTTGGACAGGCCAACGCCATCATGACGATGCCCAGTCATGCGGAAATAAACTCTGTCAATCCAGCGGGAATGATGCGCTTGCAACCGGGAACGCATATCAGTGCAGGTGGAGCGCTGGCCATATTTCAAGTAGAATGGGAAGGTCAAGAAGTCACTTATGATAGCAATGGTAACGAGGTGGTTGGCCCTGTTGAAAATGAAAAAACATACATTGAACCCCTGCCTCTGCCTATGTTTCATTACGCCTACGTTAAAGAGGACATGGCTTATGGTTTTTCTTTTAAACCCCGTTTTGCCGCAGCCTTGAAATTTGATCGGGAATGGGCAGGAAATGGTCTCATTCAAGACGTACTGCTTGCCGCCCTTGGAGGCAACTTTAGCGCGGCTTATGAGCTTAATGAAAACCATTCTGTCGCTGTAGGCATCACCTTGTACGCTGATGTGATGAACTACCGACGTAACGGTGTCACCATGGAGCAAACCAATCCCATCTACATGCAGGAATTGGTATCTTTTGGAAAGCAGATCATAGGACCTCTGGCGACCAATATTAGTGATGAGGACGCCTTGTCTGTTTTACAGTCACAGGGGGTCATGAATATTTTATCCAAAGCTCCGGTTATTAAGCTGAATGACAAGATTGTAGTACAGGCGCATGGCTTTTCTTATAACTTCAATGGTTCTTATCTGGGAAGTACCGACTTGGGAAGTCTGGGCTCTCTGTTTTTTGCCGCGAATTATAATACAGCCATTCCAGTAAACATGGATGGCGAAATTCAGTTTTTTGTCACACCTGAAGGAGAAAGTTTGTTATGGGCGTTGCGAAGCGTGGGAAAGATTGCCAGTATTTCCGCGTTGGAAAATCTGTACTTGAGAGACTCCGTCGCCAAGGTTAGTCTGACGTTTCCTTGGCACTTGGAGACAGGTTTTGGTTGGAAAGACGATCCGGATCACCCGAAATATGAAGTGGAGTTTAGGCTGACACAAATGGGATATTCCGTGTTTAGCGGCATTACAGTAGATCTCGATACGCCTAGTGGAGCACTCATTCTTGCGGGTTATGATAGTGGAGATCAAATTCCCATTGAAACCGGGTTCGTCGATACGCTGACCTGGGGATTTGGAGGAGCGTTCCACATGAATGAAAGAATTATCTTACGAGGTGGTTTCTCAAAAGAAGGGGATCCGAATACACCCGAGTATGTTTCTCCTCTAGTTCCTCTTGGAGGCATGTGGACCGTTGGAGGTGCCATAGAATATGCGTTCTCCGATATTGAAAGTGTTAGCTTGGGAGCCGCCTTGTGGAAGTTCTCGGATCTTGATGGACAGCAAAACACCAAACAATATGGAATCTATGAAACCCCATTGACAGGAATTTATAGAGGATTTGCCGCTTTCGGTATGTTTACCTATCATCGAATGTATTAGCAGTCCCTGAGGTTTCCATGGGTTGTCACCGTAATCTGTTTTCAGCGCCGTAATAAGGCGCTGCTGCCGTAAGTGTTTTTTAATCCAACCTGCATTCTTTATCGAATCCCTGTTACCGTGTACCCGGCATTGGTGACGGCGGCAGTCAATACAGTATTATTTATATCCGCACTGGATTCAACAACGGCATTTTTTTGATCCAGATTCACCACAACGGAAGTGATATTATCCAATTTATTCAATGCTTCGGTAACATGCCTCGCGCAATTTTTACATGTCATGCCATTAATACTTATTACTTTTTTCATAAGAAGCTCCTTAGTTAAAGATGAAGAGAGTGAATGCAGCGGAACAGAAAAGGATTCCGGTTGAAACCGTCTTAACCGCAGTGCGTTGCTCACCACAGAAACGGAACTCATCGCCATTGCTGCCGCGGCAATCATTGGATTTAAGGTCGGCCCTCCAAATAAAAAGAGTACCCCTGCGGCAATGGGAATTCCCGCACTATTGTAAGCAAACGCCCAAAACAGGTTTTGCTTGATATTTCGGAGTGTCGCCCTGCTTAATTGAATCGCGGTCACAACACCCAGCAAGCTATTTTTCATTAAAACAATCTGGGCCGATTCCATGGCGACATCGGTTCCTGACCCGATTGCGATTCCCAAGTCAGCTTGTATTAAAGCAGGCGCATCGTTGATTCCATCTCCTACCATCGCAACCTTTTCACCATTGTTTTGTAGCGCTTTGATTTTTGCGGATTTTTCTCCTGGCAGAACTTGGGCAACTACGTGGTCAATGCCCACTTGTTTTGCAATAGCTTGTGCTGTCTGTTGATTATCTCCGGTCAACATAACGGTCCTGATTCCCATTTCATGTAACTTCGCGATGGCAACCGCGCTGTCTGATTTTACCACATCGGCCACAGCTATAATCCCGACAAACACACCGTCTACGACAAGGTACATAGGGGTTTTGCCCTCTTTCGCGAGCCGCTCAGTTTCAGGATGTTCTTCTTGTAAGATCTGATGCTGCTGCATCATTTTTAGATTTCCCAGGATCACTCCATGTTCTCCAATCGTCACCTGAATTCCCTGTCCTGGAACCGCTTGGAAGTCCGTGCTTTTTTTCAAGGACAGTCCTCGTTGCTGAGCTTCTTCAAGAATGGCTGCTCCTAAAGCATGTTCGGAACCTTGCTCTGCCGATGCCGCAAGGCTGAGTAATTCTTCTGCATTCTGAGCATGAAAAGCCAGAATATCGGTAACCCTGGGTTTGCCTTCTGTCAGGGTGCCGGTTTTATCAAAAACAACGGTTTTTATACGGCTGGCCACTTCAAGCGGTTCTCCTCCTTTAATCAGAATTCCTAAAGAGGCTCCGCACCCTGTCCCCACCATAATTGCAGTTGGTGTCGCGAGTCCCAAGGCACAGGGACAGGCAATCACTAAAACCGAAACGAAAATCATTAACGCAAAGGTAGCAGGCATGGTACTGAAAAAATACCAGGCCAAGCCAGTGAGGACAGCAATGGCCATGACCACAGGGACAAAATAACTGGAAATCACATCCGCCATTCGCGCGATAGGCGCTTTACTTCCCTGGGCCTCTTCAACGAGTTTAATAATCTGAGCTAAAGCGGTATCCTTACCGACATGAGTCGCACTGAACTGAATGGCTCCATTTTGATTCATGCTTGCGCCAGTCACTGAATCGCCCCGGCTCTTCTCCACAGGCAGACTTTCTCCAGTGAGCATAGACTCATCAACGGAGGTTCTACCTTCCAAAATAACGCCGTCAACCGGGATCCTTTCACCCGGCTTCACCAACAGTATGTCTCCAACCCGCACCTCTTCAATAGCAACTTCCCGCTCCTTTCCGTCTTCCAAGATCAGCGCCGTTTTGGGTTGCAGTCCCATCAACTCTTTGATAGCGCCTGAGGTTCTGCTTTTACTCACAGATTCCATATATTTTCCAAGCAGGATCAGCGCAATGATCACTCCCGCAGTTTCATAATACAAACTCATTACCAATTCAGAATGCCCCTTGAAAATCTGCAAGGTATTCCAGGCACTGGACCCTACGGCAGCAGAGGTTCCCACCGCAATCAATGAATCCATATTCGGATGTAAACGAAACAAGGTGCCAAAACCTTTTGTGTAAAAATGAAAGCCGGCTCCCAGGATAGGAAGGATTAACGCCAACTGAATTAAAGCATAGTTTAATGGATTTGTATCAGGGTTGATGAAAGAGGGTAAGGAAATTCCGAGCATTTCTGACATGGCAATGAACACTAACGGAATCGCAAATATCATTGAAATTGATAACTTGGCTAAAAGAAGCTTCAATTCCCGCTCACGTCGAATTTCTTCACGACCCTGGTTTTCAGCAAGCATCTCAATCAACTGATACCCTGCCTGACTCACCGCTTGTTTCAGATCATCCACTCGAACCTGAGCCGGATGATAATCAATGCGAACACGTTCACTTGCTAAATTGACATTGGCCGCAATCACACCGTCAAGTTGAGTTAACGCCTGTTCTACATGCCGGACACATGAAGCACAGGTCATCCCTGTTACCGTAAACATCAAGGACGTCCCTTCTTGAGGAATCTCCGCGTTATACCCGGCGCTGGAAATGGCTTCAATGATCGTTTCTGAAGACATCTCCTCGGTATTGAAGGTTACTCGGAGTTGTTCTGTCGCAAAATTAACATTGGCCTCCTGGATTCCCTGAAGCTTGTTCACGGTTCGTTCTATGTTAACAGCACAAGAACTACAGGTCATCCCATGAATATTCATGGTTTGGGTTATGGTGCTCATGATGAATTTCTCCTAATTTTGAGAGGGACGACGCCTTGACATCAAAACGGGGCCTGTTTTTTATTTTTGAAATGACAATGTAGGATGTTGCTTCATGCCAAGGATTGGAAAAAATCGACAGAAGGTAAAGACCAAACAAATTTTAGATCGAATCATTAAGCTTGTTCTCATAAACATTTTTTCGATGTCCTACCCTGACAACCAAAACAACAAGTTGCTCATTTTCTATTCTACAAATGATCCGATAATCACTAATGCGGTAACGCCACAATCCTTGTTTATCGGCAACTAAAGGCTTCCCAAAACGTTTAACATCTTCTGATGTGGCTATTTTTTCCCTTAGGTAACTTAGAATCTCTTGTTGAGCCTGTTTATCAAGTTTCCGGAGTTCTCGACGTGCACGATCGTCAAATTCAACACTCCAAATCACGTTCTTGCTCCAATTCTCCGAGTGTCCATCGCTTTTCTGGTGTTTCCAATCTTTCAATGGCGATATAAGTCTCTTCCATTTCTTCCAAATATTTCAAAATTGCTTCTTTAGCACAATACGTTTTTGTACGACCTGTTTTATTTGCTAAAGTACTTAAACGCTGATCAATTTCATCCGGTAATCGTATCGCCAACATATCCACCTCCTTACGCTTATCAGGGATAACACGTCTATTACTTAATTTCAAACGTTACTCGATTAGGAGACCACTGTTTTCAATGTCGATTCAAAGAAGCTTTCAAACCCGTAAAACCGTTAGTTCCGCGAAAATCGGAAGCGTTTTCGAATTTTACGGACGAAAAGCTGAACACACAAAACAAAAAGGCATCCTACAACGAAACCAACGGTAGGACGGGCGTTATAATCAGTATCCCACCAGGCTTTAAACTGCCGATGCCATTCTTGCATCGGTGTTAATCTTGAGCGTTGGGCGTTTTTCAAGGTCATTAGATATTGTACCATCTGAGCTCGTTCGTAATCACTCAAGGGGAGATTTGGCATTTGGGAGAGCAAGACATCAAACCGAGGTTCCGTTAAGTGATAATGAAGCCAAACCTTGATTTTTTCATCGCCTTTCAAGCCTCGTAGCGTTTGTCGTTGTTTTTGGTAATCAACATGGGGTTTGGTTGTAACTTTATCGACTTCAACCAATTGAGCTTCGTATTCTTTTGAAAAGAGTTTTTGCTTCAAACGTTCCACTAACCCGTCCAACGCAGGCCCCATGCTTCCACCAATAGCATTGATTTTATGACAGCCAGCACAGCCTTTTTGTTCATAAATTTGCGCGCCAGAAAGTGTCCTTTCCTCTGAAATGGCACCTTCCCGACGAATGATCTTCAAAATATAGGTCTCGCCCTGAGCGTTCGGAAAGAATCCGGAAAAATAAATGCCATCCGGTCCAAGCACAACGGGAACCAAGAGTTGCTGATAATTGCCTCGGAACCAAACTAAGGTTTCGGGACGTTGCTGTAAGCCCATTCCGGGTTTGACCTTGAAACTATTAATCGTGATTTTACCATTTTTGCTGGGTCCCAGCTCTCCAATGGTTCCGCCTTGAGCCACCAGCAAGCGATCTTCCCAATAAGGAAACCTGGCTGATTTTCCAATGTAGCTTAACCCCGCAGGTCCAACAGAACCGTGCCAATCCCAGAAACCGTCACTGATCATACTTCGATTATCTCCATCCCATAAATAATTTTTCCCAGGCGTCACTTCAATCATCCGATCCCAATCCGGACCATTATCGGTAACATAAACGGTATCCCTTTCACCCAGAGTGACGCCATAAGGGTTACGTAAACCATAAGCGTAAATATAGTTGGTCACCGAATCGGGATTGAGCGAATTATAAAAAGGATTATCTTTAGGCGCGGAAAAATCGAGATTCATTCTTAAGAGTTTGCCATTGGGATTGTCTAAGCCTTGAGATTTATATGCGGTATGACCGTCGCCAACACCGACAAACAACTGACCTTGACTGTTAATCGCGCAAGTTCCAATTTGGTGAGAAGGCCCCGATTCGTCCTGTTCAAAGATCCGAGTGAACTCAATAAACGTTTTAGGTGTGAGCGCAAACTCATTCGTTTCATGCTCAAAACGAACAATCTTGTTATAAACCAACCCCTTGTTCGGATAGATCGTGGTGGCAAAAAGATAACCATGAACAGGATCCAGGCATAAGCCGGTTAACCCCATTTCAGCGTTGGTATTGGGAAGTTCTGAAGGAGGACGGTAAGCGTTGACATGTTCGGCATAGGTATGAATCGTACGATCGTTGGTCACCACTTTGATGGTTCCTCTGAGTTCAGTCACGTAGTACAAGGGATCCTTAGGGTGAGATCCAGGATTAGGGACAAAAGCAATTTCGACAGGAAACATCCATCCTTGAGTATCCACTTCTACCACATGATCCTTGACCGTTACCCAATCATTGGCGCCTTGAGCAAATAGGAGGGAACTGTGGAGGAGAAGTAACAGCACTCCAATCAATGGATACGTCTTTACCCTTATATTGTTCAGTATGTTCATCATCAACGACTTTCGGTAAGAAGAGGTCAGGAGTTCGAGTCTCCTTACCCCAACCACATTTAAGTAAATAATTGCCACCTGTGCAGGTACCTTTTTTTAACCACGAAAAACACTAAAAACACGAAATAAAACCTGCAAAATAGGGTTTCACGGAGGAATTCATTTATTAAAAAATCATTTATTTCGTGTTTTTCGTGTTTTTCGTGGTTAATTTTCAAACCACCTGCACAGCTCGAAAGCCTTGAATCCACCTTTGGCAAATTAAAGGCCAGGCAAGGCCTTCATAATAAAAGCGGATTTACCACCTTTATTTTGGTCGCTGCCGCAATAGCAGCACCCACCACCCCCTCGGTGATTTACCAGGCCATGCTTCACACCAAAGCGACAGATCCTAGTGATTAGCGGCAGAAAAACTTGGGAAAATCCGCACATGCGAAAAGAAAAATGTTGGCTGATCAGTATCGAAAGCCTCGCGAAATCTCTGAACAATCGCCCTCTCCCTCAAAACAAGAAACGATTCTTACTCCACAAAAACAAGTCATTTCAATTCTACAACCGAATACTTCAAAGATAAAAACACAAAAAATCGGTAAAGTTTACAGCTTCTTTTTAAAAGTAAAAAATTGCTTTGAGATCAAGAGAGACAGCCTTAATTATAAGGCAGTAAATACGGATCAATTACGGGACACCGGATGATATTCAGTTTCATCATCCCAGCAGAGTTCTAAAAACCCCATAGATGGGTCTCATTACACAAAAAGCGATTCACCGTTTTTCGAGTCGACAGTTACAGTTTATTTCCTTCTTGTACTTATCAAAAAGGCGCTGGTTGCACTCCTCAACAGAACCAAACTCATCCGCTCTCTCGTATCCATCTGGTGATCGCCACCTACACATGTAAAATTCACCAGACCCAGTAAAATTAGGAAAAGGTAAATGCATACCAGTTCCACTATTTAAAGCATTGCTATCGTAGTGATAACCACTAGCACTGCAACCTGCCATAATCAAAAATAAAACTATGATTTTAAAGCCATTAACTATACTAGCCTCTTAAGGATACTTTCAGATCAGGGTGGCGTTGTTGCACAAAAAATATTTTGAAAGAGGTCTTCCTCATTTTTCAATTTTGTTATGCTCTAACCGAATGATTATGGCAAGGGAAAAGTGCACCCCTGTGGCAGCCGAAAAACGCACCCCCTCCGTTAGAAAAAATTCTTGATTCATTGGAACGAATTCAAGATATTGGGACATCTCCCCACAGAGTCTGATTTCTCAAAAATTGTTTATGTTTTTCCGAACTCAAGAGTTTCATATTGAGAAAAAATTATAATTTTTGAAAAACTTCGACTAATTGGTTCATCATACACTCAGCATTTGTCTTTGCTTGTTGTGGCGTTTTAAAGAATTCTCGACTCACGCCATCAGAAACAAGGAGCAGGATCTGATTAATCACTTGAATTTGATTGAGTCCTGCTTGTGTTTTGAGAATTTCCAAACACTGGGGTTGTTCAATCCATGCCTCAATCCTCTTTTTTTGAATGAGTTGTTTGGAGCGATAGCGTTGCATGGTTTGATGATGAGCTTTTCTAATTTCAGTCTGAGTTTTGTTGCGTTTAATCTGATCTGCACTCTTAGAATGATCCATGGACCTTTTTCCTCCTAACCTTATTATATATAGCTGTCCAGGAAAGTTTTTCCCCGGGAGCGCGGCATCTTGCCCGCAAAAGTGGGCGGGACGCCCGCGTTCCCAGGACAAAACTTATCTTGAGCACTATACCGGTATATTTGGTTTGTAAAAACGATACAAATACGAAATAAATATACCGGTACATAGGTGTTCGGGATTTATGTTCCTCCAGTGAGTTTTCTATTTACGCGCATCAGTGAAGTTTCCCGATGATAATAGTTGGATTCCAAAGGGTAGCAAAGCCTTAGCTATTCTCAAAACCGTTGAACTGAACCATCAATGGCAGCAACTCTGGTTTCCTGAAAGTATTGCCGCATAAACTCTACTATCACAGGAAAATTTACAGCAAGTTGAAATTTGAAGAAAACATCATTAAAGAATCAATCGCAACCGTTAAAAAATCAATCAAACTGCTGAGAACCATCTTGTGAGTAAGATCTTAGAAACAAAGGAATACGATGACAGAGCCATACCCGATTGTTGTTTATCTTCAAGAGGCTTTAAAACGAGCCGCTGATCCGGAAAAAGCCACAGGAATGCAGGCTTATATGAAAACAGATCAAAAGTTTTATGGAGTACAAACGCCAACCAGGAAAGAAATCTTTAAAAAGGCCAAAGTCTTGTTCAACATTCAATCCTATGAGGAATATGAGGAGATCATTCATGAACTCTGGGAGGGGGAAAGTCGTGAAGAAATGTATTTTGCTTTAATGATCGCTCAACATTACAAATGTTTTCGAACCGATGAGGCCATAAAGCTGTATGAAGACTTATTAAAAAGCGCGACGAATTGGGACACTGTTGATTTGTTGGCAGGCAACCTGGTCAGTCAGCTTGTTTTAAATAACAGGAACCATGAAAAGAAACTGCTTGAATGGCGAACATCGAATAATTTTTGGATGCGCCGCACCTCGCTTCTGGCTCATCTTCGTCATAAAGAGCGAACCCATCTTGAATTATTGGAAGAAACGATTCTGATGTTAATGCATGAAAAAGAATTTTTTATTCGTAAAGCGATCGGTTGGGTTTTGCGGGATTACGCTTATACCAATCCAACATGGGTGGAGCAATTTGTTGAATCGTATCACGACCCTCTTTCAGGACTCAGTCAACGGGAAGCTTTAAAGGGAATCCTGAGAGAACGTACCAAGAAAGTTTAAGTCTTAAAACAACAAACGCCCATCTCAAGCTTTTGGATGATTCTTCAACACTTCTAAAAATCGCTCACCATAGCGTTTCAGTTTGGTCACTCCAACCCCTGAAATACGTCCTAACTGCGCTAGAGTTTGTGGGTGGATCTCCGCCATCTCCTGTAACGTTGAGTTGTGAAAAATCACATACGCGGGAACACCCTGGTCTTTTGCAATTTCGTTACGTAATTCCCTCAACACAGTCCAAAGCTCATTCAATTCAGGAGGTCCTAACAGCAAGGCTTTGGTGCTTTGCTTCAAAGGTTTGCTTTCTTTTTTAGAAGGATTAGGATCTTTACGAAAGAAAATTTTCTGCTCTCCTTTTAGCACAGGTCGGGATTTTGAGGTTAACCTTAAGCCTCCATGCCCTTCCAGATCCAAACTCAGAAGATCCGCGGCAACCAATTGCCGATAAACAGACTTCCATTCTCCGAAAGAAAGCTCTTTTCCTATCCCATAGGTTGAGGTTTGATGATGTCCCCATTTTCGAATGCGCTCATCCTCTTTTCCTATCAAGACATCAATCAAATGATTCGCGCCAAAACGCTGTTGGGTGTGAAACACGCAGGACATTGCTTTTTGGGCAGCAAGAGTGCCCTCCCAAGTCTCTGGCAAATCCAAACAGGTGTCACAATGGCCGCAAGGTTTCGCAAGATTTTCGCCAAAATATTTGAGTAATACTTGTCTCCGACATAAGATCGTTTCACAAAAACCTAGCATGGCCTCTAATTTACCTTGTTCGATTTGTTTATATTTTTCTTCGGCCTCAGATTCCGCCAGCATTCTTTTGAGCATGAGCACATCATTTAAGCTATAAGCCATCCAAGCATCGGCTTTTTCGCCATCTCGACCAGCTCTTCCGGTTTCTTGATAGTATCCTTCAATGCTTTTGGGAATATCCAAGTGAGCGACAAATCTCACATCGGGTTTATCAATCCCCATTCCAAAAGCAATCGTCGCCACAATGATAATCCCGTCTTCCTGTAAAAAACGTTGTTGATTTTCATAACGAACTTGAGCGCTTAAGCCCGCATGATACGGGTAGGCTTTGTAGCCTTTTCCCGCAAGCCACTCCGCTGTCGCTTCCACCTTATTCCGACTCAAACAATAAACAATTCCCGCATCGCCCTCATGTTCTCCTTTTATAAAATTCAAAAGTTGCAGTTTGGCGCTGTCTTTAAGAACCACCCGATAAAAAATGTTGGGCCGATCAAAACTTGAAATAAAGGGGACTGCTTGTTCCAGCCCCAATTTTTCCACAATTTCCTTCCGGGTTATTTCATCCGCTGTAGCGGTTAAGGCGATGCGGGGAACATGGGGAAAACGTTCTTTTAACAGGGTAAGCTGAATGTACTCAGGACGAAAATCATGTCCCCATTGCGAGACACAATGAGCTTCGTCAATGGCAAATAAGGCAATAGGGTTAGATTCCAATAAGCGGATGAACCTTGATGTTAACAAACGTTCAGGCGCCACATATAAGAGGTCGAGTTCTCCGGCACGCATCCGGTTTTCAACCGCGCAAACCTGAGCATAAGAAAGTGAGGAATTGATATACGCGGCTCTGACTCCAAGTTGATACATTGCACTCACTTGGTCTTGCATCAAAGCAATTAAAGGCGAAACAACGATTCCTGTTCCAGGTCGAATCATTGAAGGAATCTGATAACATAGGGACTTTCCTCCTCCTGTCGGCATGAGGACCAAAGCGTCTTTTCCGCAAAGGAGATGATGAATGATCTCTTCCTGCTTTCCCCGGAACTCCGAATAACCAAACACGTTCCTCAATATGGTTTTGGGAGATACCGGGTTTTTTATTTCTGTCATCATACAATGCTCTGAAAACACCATTAAAAAATTATTCCCGAGGGTCAATCTTAACCCAGCCATCAATCGTCAGCAGAATTTTTTTCAGAATACTTATATGTGTTTGAAATTCTTCCCAATACGTGTTTTTCATGAGGAGCTCCCTATAGGATTTTCGCTTTTCTTGATACTGTTCTTCAAAAATTTTCGTTTGTTTGAGGTATTGTTCCTTGAGCTGTTTTATATTTTCTGAAGGGACTTGCGCTATTTCGTAACGATGCCTGAGCTCATTCTGCTTTGACTTTGAAGCATAATCCTCATCCAATTCATTGAGTTTAATCCAATTATTTTGATAACCCGCCTTTTCTGCGGGACTGAACTCTTGACGATAAGTCAGCTGAAAAAAATGGGATCTTCCCAGTTGTTGTTTTAATAATTGTCGAAACCGTTTTCTTTCTTCATAACCAGCAATGGATTGGGGTTCGCGACTTCCCACCCCAAGCATGAGACTCTCAATCAAATCCTGCCTCCACGTCATTTGGACTGAATCGCCTTTTTGGATCATTTCAAAGGAGTCAGGAGCCATCTCAACCAGAGTGGAGGTCACCTTAGCTGGATCATGATCCCTGAGAATATCCTCATAAAGGAGTATTTTCTCGATCATCAATTCCAACTGCCGCGAAAATTCAGGTCCATCTTTTTTTATGGCAGCAAAATGCGCGACCATTTCGATAATATCGTCATTATAAATATCGCGAGCCTGTGCTTCTTTTGCTAAGCGATAAGCGGTCTCCAGGGCCCCTTGTTCATAAAAATACAGCGCCCTGAAATAATCCATCATATCATAATGAGGAATCAACGCATCCGCCATAACCCAGATTTTATCCAGATCAGGACGTTTTGTTTGAAACTGCAATTTGGCCAATTTTTGCAATCCGTAAATATTAGGTTGCGTTTTCATCAGCTTTTCCAGCTTAAACGTTAGATCCCGCAAATTCCGCGCTTGCGCATGAACTTCAGTGTAATGATACATGGCTTGAGCCCAAGGGATTAAAAGTCCCCAACAAATTGTAAGGAGACAAAGCGTAGGAACAAGGTTAGCGAATACATGCTTTTTCCAAGTAATGGCTTGGGAGAGATCGTCTTTTTTTTCAGCAATGTCCTGAGATTTTTGCAAATAATCCAGGATAAAACTTAAACCGATCATGCTATATAAGGGCAATTTGACGACCATCATCCGGGAAGCCACTGAAAAAAAACTTTGACCATGATGAGCCAGTGTCCCACAAAAGACGCCAATGGCCATCAATTTAAAAAAACGATGCCCCTGGGAATTAAAGATGATTTTTAGTAACTTCCAGTAAACAATTCCCCATAAAAACAGAAATCCCGCTAAACTTAAAACGCCACCTTCCTGCATGATTTCAAGCAGTTCCAGATGGACATGATTAAACCGCCTGAAGTCCAGCCGTATTCGCGTCATCGGTTCTACAAATTGGAAAAATAAATTGTAGGAACTTCCGGGACCATACCCAAACCACGGAGCTTCCCGAATGGAGGCAATAGCCGGTCTCCAGGAAACAAAGCGTTCTTCCCACTCCGAAGTCATCGTCAGTTCATTAATTTTTGAGAAAAGTAGCCCTTTTTCAAGGAAAACCACTCCAATAAAACCGGCTCCGATGATCAAAATAATAATTCCTGTCAGGACTAAGGTTTTTTTAACACCTGAAGCGAAGAAAAAATGCAAGTACAGAAAAATAAAGACCAGGAGACTCATTCCAAAACCAGCAATCGCTGCTCGGCTTGAAGCCCAATACAACGACAGGACTCCTAAGCAAAAAGTCAACAAATAGTACCCCTGGAATTTGCTATAAACCAAGCGCTGCCTAAAACAGTTGCCTTTCGATGGTTCATAAAGGGGAAGGCCCCGTGCCAAAAACAAAGGAAGTAAGAGGATTAAAAATCCAGAAAAATAATTAGTATTCCCATGAGTTGCGGCAACACGATCAATGGCTTGAGTATATTTTGGATGATATCCCGTTTTTTCCAAGAAAGCCCAGAGGGAACAATAAATCGAAGTGAGGCTGAGTGCAAACACAAAAACTTCGAGATCCAAACTTGATTGAGTTCGTTTGAATAAATAGCCAACCCACAAAATTAAGATAAGTGTGCTGGAAACCTCAATCGGCAAATAATAGTTGAACTTTCCTCCATGCAACATGAATCCGGGCAGCATCCCCAAAAGAGGGAAAGCGACGATTCCCATCACCAACCAGTGTTTTTTGTCCTTTGCGCCTTTATTATATTTTCTAAAGGCAAGGATATCGCTCAGCAGAAATAATAAAGTGACACCACCACAAACAAACAATAGCTTGGAGGTATTCACATGATAAAATGTGTAATCATACCATAAATTCACCGTAATAAAGAGCAGACCGGGAATTAATAAGGGAGAGCGACGAATATTACGAAATGAAAACGAATCAAGAGGAGTCATGTTCATAGATAAGGGAAAGAAAGAAGGATGTATCAAGACTAAAAGCCAGACATGCCGATCATCGCCTAAAGCCTATCAGCATGCCCTATTTTTCACACTTTCGAGAAGTGAATGGAGAGGAATACTCAATTGGAATAAAAAACAAAAGCTAAACGTTTTGGCCTAGACGTTTTAAAACGTCTCTTAGTTGTTTTGCTGAGCCATTTTCCGAAGTGTTCCCGCAACGGCATCAACCAGAAAAATTTCTTCTTTATCTGTTCCGAAAAGATCACCAAAGAGAATCCCCGCTGGTGTATGAAACCGTGCGGGCGTTGTAATCATAGGAGTATAGGTTAAATCCCAAACCGTGTCCGTATTCAGGGCCTCACTATTATTGCCTGCCAAAATAGCAATAGCCCCTGTTTTAATCACCACTTTTTGAACTTGATGATGATCAGTATCACTCACATAAAGATTGATTCCGTCTGAGGAAAGACCAAGACTGTTCTTCAAACCAGAAGTTCCAGAAATTGTACTCACTTTGCCTGATGACATTTCCACTATTCGGATTCCATTTTGATCGATGACATAGAGGTTGACGCCATCGCTAGTGAGAGCCTTAGGTTGATTGAATTGGGCGGACGAAACGCCACCAGATGATCCTGGTGTGCCGAGATCCCCAGCAAAGATACTCACACGAAACGTTTGGAGATCCATTTTCCGGATCACGTGGTTTTCCGAATCGGCAACATACAGGTTTTTCAGATCGGTGGCAATGCCATAAGGTGTATTAAATAAGGCTGTGGTCCCAATTCCCTCAGAGGATCCGTGGGTAAAAGCGGTACCACCAATGGTTTTTGTGACACCGGTATCAATGCTGACTCTGCGAATCGTATGACTTTTGGGTTCAGTCACATAAAGATACGTACCATCTGACGTAAGGCCCCATGGAAAAAAGAGATTTCCAGGTGCCACAGCCGCCTCTGTAGTACTTGCCTTTCCGGCAACCCCAGCCAAGGTACCTACCGCATTTGAGGTGAGGTTCATGGTTCGGATCGTGTGATTGTAATAGTCCGTAATGTATATAATCTTGCCATTGGGACCAGCGACAAGGTTAACAGGCCGGTCAAAACGGGCTGAGGTACCGGAACCATTGGTGGAGGATCTTCCAATCATGGTGATGATTGTTCCCTGAATGAGATCCAGCTTGCGAAATCTATTGGAGGTACTGATATACAGAGTATTATCGTCACACAAAATTGCCGATGGATCATTAAACCTCGCGATACTTGAGCCGCCATCTAAACTGCCTTGAAATTGGACTAACGTGGAAGTTGCGCCTTTGCCTTTCTCGATTTTACGCAGCGGATATTGCCCTTGTGCGGAAACATAAAGGTAGGTACTATCACCAGTGATTCCGACAGGGGTGTCAAACAGAGCTGTAGCACGGTCACCATCTTTGGCACCCGCAGTCGTTCCTATTCCGGCAACGGTAGTGACAACGCCAGCTAGAGTAATTTGTCGGATAGCATGATTTCCAGAGTCCGCCACAAAAAAGTTAGTTCCATCAAAGTGGATTCCCTTGGGTTTGTTAAAACGGGCTGATCCTCCAGAACCATCGGCATAACCAACAGCATCCCCTGCAAGGACTCCAAGAGATCCTCCGGCTGTGGAAAGTGTCCTCACACGATGAGCACCAATTTCAGTAATATTAAGGGTGCCTTGCCTAAGCGTGATGCCCCAAGGCTCATTCAGAGAACCAGACATATTTACAAGGGCAGTCGTACCGGCGGTGGGAGTATCGGTATCAATCCTGATAATCCTTCCGTTTCCGGAGTCCACCACATATAAAAACCCGGTACTGCTATCGATGGTGATTCCTCTTGGGTTTTTAAACCGGGAATTGGTAGCGCTCCCAACCCCATTTCCTGAAAATCCTTTTTTACCCACATAAACTTCAATAACATGGGTATTGATGTTAATTCTGTAAACAATGTGATTGTTGGAATCAGTGGCAAACAAATATAGGGTGTTGTCGTAGTATCCGTTATTCACTCCCCTGACGATTCCATCAAATAATTTAATGTCATCCTCCGTGAAAGAACCGGCCAGCGTTGAAACCAGCTCATTGTGGGAAGAAAATTCTTTTGCGGGAGGTTCAATATGAACATTAGTGACTGAGACGTTGAGCGGGTCAAGTTTCTTGTAAACCACATCTTCACTCTCAAAGCTCAGAGTCAATTGCACGATTTGGTCCTGGGTGGTTGTTGTATTTCTGACGCCAGTAACCGTTACCGGTTGACTGTCCTGCCAGTTATCTGGAGTCACAACCACTTGATCCGGAAATACTTTTACCTCGCTACTATTGGAATTTTCGATCTTGACGATCACATCATTGGTGGGTTTTGAATTGAGGCGAAGCGTAAAACCGTCTGAAGCTCCCAGTTCGTTGGTAAACAAACTTCTTCTATTGATGCTCAGCCCGGGAGCCGTTGCGTTACAAATGTAGGAAGTGGTATCCACTTCCACGGGTTCCAGAATACCATTGTTATTATCGTCTTTTCCATACTCAATTTTTTTACCGTGCAGTATTCCGCATTCAGTATCGTCTGTGAGGATCTCTTCAATATTGAGCAGGGTAGAGACTCCAATTGCGCCACTGGCTCCGACTGGCCCTCTGATTCCATTACAGACCACCTCGAATTTGGTAACTTCCTTTTCATCCAGAGTACCACTGCCATCCCTATCAATCCCCATCTCAATTTGCACTCCACCAAAGGGACATTGCTCTCCGGGTTGTACAGTTTTAGTAACTACCGCGGAAGAGTTCACGTGGGCCACATCCATATCAATCGTTCCCAGCTTGGTGGTGGTGTTTGCGACAACCGTCACCTCTTCGCGAGCGGCACGATATCTTGGAAAAGATTGAGAGTCAAAGGCGACAAAACGTACTGTGTAGCCCTCACCAGCGGGAACGCCCTCCACAAAACCTACACCTGTATTTGAATCAAAATCTTTTTCCAAAAGATCTCCAGCACCGCTCCGGGCTATCTCTCCTGCCGCGTTTAATACCACCATCCGAACGGTATCCACGTTAGAAGGAATGGGAAAAATCCGGTATTGCGACGCAGTTGCTGAACTACTGGAAGTATCAGGCCAACGGAGTTCAAAAGTAATACGGCTGTCGACAGCCCCATCATTGGGCCTCTCTTTTTTGTCTTCTCCACAACTTGAAACGAAGAGTGCACTCAGGAATAACAAGAACAAGAATTGCAAAATCGTGTACGCTTTTATCTTCATAGAAACCTCAATATGGACTATGTTTTTTATGTTTTTGACTAAAATTAAACTAACGCTAGCAAACGACCCTTACAATGAAAAGCGAAATCCAACGTCAAAAAGAGGACTACGATCCGAGTGTTCTATTTGCTTGGAATAGGTATAAACAGGAACTGTAATCCCTGTCCTTAAGTTAATGTCGCGAAATACCAAACCGAACGTGGTATCCATCGTAATCTGCTGGGTATCCCAAATCCGATTTCCATCCCCGTTTTTATCAGCAAAGTTCTGGCTTGAAAAAAGAGCACCATAAACATTAATCTTGTCTCCCAAGGGCAAGGGCATATCCAGCCCCAACATCCCCATAGAAACATCGCCAACATCAATGTCGCTTTCGCCTTGAGGAATGTACATATAAGTATAATTACCAAAAATTCGGGAAAAGCCCATGTCCCTAAGGAGCGTTTGACTAAAGACATAATCATTGGTGTCTTGACGCGCGCCGAGTTCTTCATCACCAACGGGAAGTTTGGAAGTCACGGAAGTCAACGCTGAAAAACCAAAGAAGGAATAAAATACTTTCATAGATACAGAAGGATTCCCCATTCCTTCGACGTTTTCCACGCGAATGAATGGAAAATTAGCGGAAATTTGGATTGTCTGCGTTAGCGAATAGGAGAACGGAAACATAAAGAGTTGGACGCTTTCTGAATAACCAAAGTTGGTTCCAACACTGCCGGTAGTGGTTCCCGCTCCTCCTTTTTTGCCTTTATCGTCCCCACTTCCCCCCCCCCTCTTCATCCGAAGCGCCCAGGACTTCACCTACCCCAAATTCAGCGTTTCGCATGAGGGATGCCAAAGCAACGGCTTCTGCCTGTGAAAGACCCGCTTCACCTGGACATTCGACACCTGGCTTGAAAAGGGCACAAATTTGACCTTCCCCTTTACCTTCGCTTACCGGTTCCTCTTGAGCGAAAATGGTGGCAACAAGACTGATTACAAAAATCAGCCCTAATAAACCCAGACGAATTGTACACATTCCATGAATCTCGTTGCTAGGGATCGTGTGTCTACTTCTCCAGAAAAGTTTTGTCCTGGGAACGCAGGCATCTTGCCCGCAAAAGCAGGCGGGACGCCTGCGTTCCCAACAGAAATTTATCTGGACAACTATAGACTTTCAGATAAGTTTTTCCTGGGAATACGGGCATCCTGCCCGCAAAAGCAGGCGGGACGCCTGCGCTCCCAGCCCAAAATACTTTTCTGAAACACTAAATTACATGCCGTGAGAATGTGGGTAAAATCCATACCCTAATTCTATTAACGAGGAAAAAACTCCAAAGACAAGGATTTTTTTGTTCGTATTTTTAGCTAGACAATGGCCTTTTATTGTTAGTATTGAGAATCAATGAGGGTTTCAAGTTATTTTTGATTTTGTTTTAGAAAAAGAATTTGACATTCTGATGAATGTTTTTTATTGCTCAAAAAATACTAGGGTCATGTGTCGAATCATCTGTATCCGTTAACGTTAATTTTCATCCGTTGAAACGGTTGGAGAAAACATATCTTGGAGAAAAGAAATGATAGGGAATAAGAAGAAATCAACGAGGTTTTGTTCATTGAGTTTATCAATGATGGTACTTGTTGCTATTCTGGCCTTGGCTTGGGGTGGCTGTGAGTCGTTGAAAGGGGACGATGGAAAGCCTGGAATGAAAGGTGCTCCAGGTGAAATAGGCGCTGCGGGAGCTAATGGGGCAGCAGGAACGAATGGCGTGGATGGAGCACCTGGAACCAATGGTGCAGCAGGTGCGGCAGGCGCTGCGGGAGTAAATGGAGCAGATGGAAAAGATGGAAAAGACGGCTTTGCAGGGGTTGAAGCAATTTGCGCTGAGACCAGTACCGCCGCGACAGGATTCGACATTCAGGGTTCTGTTGTGGATCAAAGCGGAAACTCCATCGAAGGAGCCATTGTATCGCTTGCGTCTTCAGGTGCGATACGAACCGCAACGACCAATGCGTTAGGGATCTATTTCTTCTGTAACCTTGAACCTTCTCGTTGGTATGATGGCGATGGCAACGGTTATTGGAGTGGGTCCGATAAAATTAGAGGGACTTATACCATCGTTGTAAAAATAGGAACGGGGGTGTCTGCCATTACAGCGGTGATCCGAAACGCAGTTGTGGGAACCGTGGCTAAAACACTTCCAACCATCTCATCCCCAGAGGGATCAACCACAGATTTTACAACTGATATTCCCATTGAAGCTGGAACCGATAACTATGACTTCATTATTCCAGACTATTCCTCAACGCTTACAGGGGTGATTGTCGATGCGGAAACAGCCCAACCTATTGCGGGAGCGGTTGTTAATTTGGAAACTGTTGATGCCGCAGTAGGTGTCACGGCGGGAACCAACCTGGTCAACGAGTACAATTGTGTGATTCATGCGCCAGAAAAAAATGTGTCTTCCGATAAAACAGCGAACGGGGATACCGTCATCATGAACACTTTTTCTGTTCCACCTATAACGGTAACAACAGATGAAAATGGAAGATTTACCCTTACAGGTTTGGTTGCCGCGGATCTGGGTTGTGATGGAACATGGGATAAAATAAATGCTATCAGTATTTCGGCCACAGGCTATCAAACCAAAACCTATGACAGTGCCACGGCGATTGAACCTCGAAGAAATTATTCTTTAGGAATGTTCAATAATGGAGTATTCCCAGGAGCCGCACAAGCAGGAGCGATTTTCCTACCTAGAGTAACGGCGATCCAGGACGTGATCATGCCTTATGTGACGGCTGTTTTAACAAGCAATGGAACAATGGATACAGCCAGCACCGATGGTTTCATGACGACAACCGCTCCGACAAGTATCAAAGTACGTTTCAATGAAGCATTAATGCCGTATATTGATAACGTATTCCTCAAAGATGTGATTCAAAAAGCAGATTTTGCGGGGGGTGATTACACCACTGACGATTTTGATAATCCACAAGAGGTGTCTGCGAAAATTTCTTTTGAAGCAGTTTCGGGCGTCATCAATACTGTGGTAATTACTCCTCAAGTGCCTTTAGAGGCTGGATTTCGATACAAAATCGATTTAACCACTAACACTCAGGGGGTTCTAATCAAGGATAAAGCAGGAAACTCCTACAAAGGTTGGGTTGATTTAGATGGGAATGGGGCTTTTACGTGTCCCTCTGGAAAGGATAATGGTACGGCAGGAGAACCCGTTGACGCTCTGAGTTTTGATACGAGTCTCACGTGTTCTGGTGCTCCCGCAGTCGCTAATGCTGGTATTCTAGACTTCACTATCGCGGCAGAAACTCCGACCTTTGTCGCTCCAACCGTGGTAGCCAGCAGTGCAGATACCGCAGCAGCGACACTGTTGGAACCAACGGTTAAAGTTCATGTTGATTGGACACCGGTTGTTGGCGCTTACGCATACCGTGTCTGGGGACAAGGGCTGGAAATACAAGAATCTTCAACAAGAACCATTGGTCCTTTTGTGGAAATTGGTGAAACCAAACTAAGCTACGATCCTCCAAGCGAAATGTCATGGACTGGGACTAATTTTTGGGATACATGGGACGATAATGCGACAAACGCGGGTTTGGAAGATAATGACACAGAAGGCGCGTTTGCAACCTATAGCTTGGAAGATGCAACCGATGCTTCCGGCGACGGTTGGACCTTGATGCAGATGGACGTAAAAGTCGGACCTATTGACATCAATGGTTTGGAAGGGACCCAATCCACAACAGTACGTGTCAAAGACAATACACCTCCGAGAATTGGACCAGCGAATCTGACGGCTGCCACCCGTAACTATCCATTTGCCAGAGTGACTTTGGATTCCGATGGCAACACAGTGGATATCAGCTCTGTAGAGAGCTACAGTGATAACACGAATAGTCAAGGAAGTGACTCTTTAACTGCCGCTCGTGATTCATTCCGTACCAATGATCAGTCCACTAAGTATAATATTACGATTAAGACCTCAGAACCACTTGCTAAAGCTACAGTGAATGTGGATGCCAATAACGATGGAAAATCGGATAATATCACGTTGGTGATGGTGAACAACGCTTTTGAAAATACCAGTTTAACAAGTACGGAGGCAACTCTTTATTATGGAGCTGATCCCGCTTCTGCCGCAGGTACCAAAGTTCCAGCAATCACAGCGCTTGATGGAAAAAACATGGCTTCAGGTCTTGGAAATACCAGTGTCAATTATGGAACAGCTACCTCATTCAGTAGTTGGCCCGGACTTGACTTAAACAATGACTCTGAAGCTACAGCCAAATCCAAATATCAGGCTATTACGTTGGGATTGGATAATGTCTTCAACGTAAGAACAGGACTGGGAATTCAGCTAACGGGAATCACCGATCTTCATGGCAATACGATAACGTCCACTCACAAGGTCGGATATCTGGTAGATGGGATTCCTCCCTTAGCGCAAACCGTTACAGTAAGTACCACTGAAGATTATGTGGAAGTTACGTTTACAGAACCCGTGAATGTAACCACAATTGTTGGTGGTTTAGCGTTGGCTGGGGGCTTAACGGTGAATGCGAATCATCCCAAGTTAGTGGCAGGAGTCATCGGGTTTACGCAGTTGCAAAACAATGGAGTTAATACTGCGTATGCTTATGAAACAGACACCAAAACCAAGGTTCGTATTTATGTAAATGATGTATCAGCGCAGTTAACAAGCGCGACGGGCGAAACGCTGGTGGCGAATACAACGGTTGCGGACTTGGCTCCTACTGTGAGCTTGTACGATGGTACTAATAATATCGCCGGAGCTAACACAGTGGCTAATGACGCGAGTGGTGCTACTGTTTTGAACGGTAGTGATAATGGGACCTATTTGAATGCCTATGGTGCAGGATTAGCTGGTAAGATCGATGAGGTTGGACCTCGTTTAACAGAAACCACAAATGCTGCGCCAATAACGATCACCGAAACTGGAGCTGACTTCGCGACAGATGATGAAATGATTTTGAGCCCAGCCACAGTCGTAGTCAACTATACAGAAGCCATGAATAACTCTGTAGATTTGTATGGCGATGATTATGCCACTTCCATTTGTAATCCCGCAAATTATGCCATCACGTATAATACAGGGAGTTCAACAGGTGCGGCAACCTTGGCTGGAACTCCCGGCACTACAAGCAGCGCAGATGGTTCAACCTTTAAGATCCGATCCGTGGTTTGTAATTCAAGTACACGCGCAACCCTAACCTTGGCCAGAAATTTTGTAGGGACCGTTGATTATGATTCAGATGGTGCGACGACCATTACCGCTACCGCTGATGCAGGTCAAAATAATAGAATCATCGGAGTGAATCCGGTGATGGATGGATTTGGGGGAATTTCCTTAAAAGATTTCGTTGTAACGACAGCAAATCTTCAACAAGATGACACAAAGGGAACGACCACTACAGCGATGACTAATGTGACAGCTCGCCATTTTATCAAAAAAGGGGATCTTAAGCGAATTTTTGGTGATACCTATACAGCCGCTAATCCAACCTTGACGGTAGAGGTCTACTTCTTTACCACAAATAAAGCGGTTGGCCTGGATTCAGATGCGAATTCGTTTGAGATCAACACAACTAACAATGAGACAACGATCACAGATATAGGTTCGGTTGCGAATCCAACCAATTTTACACCAATTCCTTCCGGTTATAAAATCAAAACAATTACTGTAGGAGCGGCTAACGATATTGCGGATGCCGATTCAACTCAAACCCCAGCGGTTACTGGAGAATACGTTAAAGTCTCCATTGCCTTAATCAAAGCAGGAACGGCTGCAGAGCCTCCGTTGACTGGAGGAAATGCTACTGGTGCGGCGATTACCTACGCTTACACTGCGGGAACTGAGGTTGCGACCACAGATCAGACTGTAGCTGTTACCAAAGGACCAGCCAATACCATTATCGTAACCGGTGTGGTGGATGCTCTTGGTAATACAATTGATGTGACAGGAAATCGGGAGGTCTATACCTGGACGTATGCTGCGGATTCAGGAGAAAACGACAACAATGATACAGACCTTGTTCCAGGTTTTCATTCCCTGCCTTCAGGTCGGTACTAGTCCAGCCTTTCGTCTATAGACTGGGTTTGAACTGGAATTTTATATCGTTCCCATGCCTTGCGTGGGAACGCCACAGATAAACGCTAATATCCTAAAACATCGGGTTTTATCCCGTAAACACGAGCCACACGATCCCGTTACTTTCATGCAGAACTATTGTTCGAAAACTCCAATATTCACCATTCCAGAACTTTGTATTTGCTCACCTGCACCAGGTTTTTTCCATATTTATCTTTTTTCAGGTTGCCTTTGAGTTTAACCTTTGCTCTCTTCATACGGCGAATGTATTCCAGTAATTCTTGTCCTTGTGAATTTTGCTCAATCAGGTATTCCTTCTCGCCCGGAGTACACATCACAATGGAGGTCACCGCATTTTGTGCCCCCCAATCATTAGGGATGATGATTCCTGTAATTTCCAAAACCGATTCTTGACGTACTTCTGTTTCCATAGCTATCATTAGGGTTAAAGAATGAATGACTCACATGATCATATACTGATGATGTCTCAACTAATATGCCATCTTTTATCATGCTGATTTAATTGAATGAGTTAATTTTTAATGTAATTAAAAAAGAACCGTAGATTCTGTTTTTATAGAAAGTCGCCAAGGTGGGCACTATTTCAGGACAAATATTTCAAATAATAAAACAGACAGAGAGGATTTTCGGAAGATTAGCATGAGGAGTTATTTGAAAAATACTGTAATTGCGGGGGTTATTTTGCAATTTCGCTCCCATAAATTTTAAATGGCAGAAGTATTGCTGGTGATGAGCTAGTTAAAGTAATGAAAGGTATTCTAAAATCGGAACTCATAAGTACTACAGTAAAGCCCATTCGGAACTTGGAATTCCCACTATATATGGAACGTGACATTTTTGAATTCTTCTTTACGAATTTTGTATTTTGTGAGTAATTTATGAAGTTGGCGGGTGCTAATCCCGGCAGCTTCAGCGGTATGATTGATCTTTCCTTGATGGCGGGCCAACAGTTCTTTCAGATACTGTCGTTCGATGTACTCCAGGTTGAGTTGTCTCATTTCCGCCAAAGACAAGGAGGTATCCAAAAGCACTTTAGCCTTAGGAAGATCTGAATTAAACAATTCCTGAGGAAAGCTTTCAGGAGTTAAGACAGAAGATGTTTCTAAAATGTAAGCCCGCTCCATGAGGTTCTCCAATTCCCGAATATTACCAGGCCACAGGTATTTCTGCAGTGCTTCTATTACCAGAGGATGGAAATCATAGATCTCTTTAAAATAGAGTTGATTGAGTTTGTCAAGAAACGTATTGGCCAAAATCAGAATATCTTCAGGACGTTCCCTTAAAGGCGGAATTTCAATAGGAAACACACTCAAGCGATAATATAAATCACTCCGAAATTCTCCGGCTTCACTCATTTTGCGCAAATCCTGGTTAGAGGCGATAATGGCACGAATATCGGATTCAATAAAGTGTTCCCCCCCCACACGTTGAAATATTTTATCCTGCAAAACTTGTAATAATTTAATTTGTGCCGCAGGAGTAATGGTGTTGATTTCGTCCAAAAAAATGGTTCCCCCTTTTGCAATTTCAAAGCGCCCCAGTTTTCTTTTCACCGCCCCGGTAAACGCACCTTTTTCGTGTCCAAACAATTCACTTTCGAGCAGAGTGTCAGGCATGGCACCACAATGGACATGAATGAACGGATTATTTTGACGTTCACTGTGATGATGAAGCAGTTTAGCAATTATACCCTTCCCTACTCCCGTCTCTCCTAGCAATAACACCGTTGTTTTAGTAGGAGCCACAGAACGTATCTGCTGAAATACTTTTTTCATGACAGCATTATTGGTTCGGATGATTTGGAGCGAGTCTCTTTGCCAAAACTGATCCCGAAGATAATCCAATTCAGACCTAATACGAATCGCCTCATTGGTGCTTTCAATGACGTGCTTAAGCTCATCAGCGTTGATTGGTGTCGTGAGGTAATTACTCGCACCAGCTTTAAGGACAAACACAGCGTCTCTCAGCTGATCCTGTCTGGAAATCACGATAATTTGGGAGGCTGGAAAAACTCGTCTGAGGGGTTGAAGTGCTTTTCTGCAGTTGTCGAGGGTATATTCTGAAAAATTTTCTTGCAACAGGGTTAATTCAAGGAAGGCAAATTCATAACGATTTTGCGAATATTTTTGAAAACATTCCTGAAAGCTAGAGGCTACATCAATACGGTACTTTGCAAATAACGCCTGGTGTATTTCTTGTGACGATGATGATTGCGAGATAACAAGAATAGATTTCATAGTTTGGACTTTTTGCAAAGTGTTCCCAATTATTGTTGCATCACCATGACTATAGTCCTATTGGTCGTTTTCTTCAAGATAGTAACCTCGATTATTATGTAATAAACTGCCTTGATAGTATTGTCGTTCCGTTTGTTGTTGGCACTCTACGCACATTCGTGCAAAAGGAAGAGCCTTAAGACGCTTCGGAGCAATAGGATCACCGCACTCATCACAATAGCCATATTCTCCCGATTCAAAGCGTCGTAAGGCATCATTGATTTGTTCCAGTTTGGCTCTTTCCCTGTCACCTAAAAGATCCCGCAGTCGGTATGTTTGCTCTTCAACTGAGTTATCAATGTCATCTCCGACATCATGCTCTTCACTGGAGAGTCCATTAGTTTGTAATTGTTGCATTATTTTATGCTTCTCTTCCTGTAGTTTTGCTAAAATATCCTTCATGCTAGTACCTCCGTTGTCAAAAAAAGAATTAAGTCTCATAACATTCTAGAGATTTGCGTTTAGCAGTAAGTGGGCCATTTAAATAAAATATTGATATCAAATAACATTTATGTTCTATCACCTCCTAAAAAAGAACTTTAAGTTCCGTTTATTTGAGCGATTTCCATTTTAATGCTTCATTTGGATGGTATTGTTTCGGAAATGAGATGGTGGTTTTGTAGTAAGGAATTGTGGAAACTGCAAGAAAATGATGCATTATTCCTTTGGAGGAGGGTAAGGCTTATTCTGTCTCATGGCGTGTACGATTAATACTCGCTTCATTTTTTGCAGGCCATACATCACCCCTCTGCGATATTCCGCACGAAATGGATCAAGCTTCGCGGCACCAAGACCATCTCGTGCTCTTTCATTTTGTTCGTCAATCGCATTTTCAAGTTGAAGTGCTTCGATGACTTCTTGCATTTCTTTGGCGAGGTCACTCATAACCGATCCTGGAAGTAGTTTCTATCCGACGAGGGTGGAAATATTTTCTTCTAAAGGAGCCAAAACCATGGTTTATGAATTTATTTTTTTCCTTTTGAAGCAAAAACCCGTCAATTCAATTAAGGAATGCAAAGAAGGTGCACATCTAGGAGAACATGAGCAATGAAACTATCGAGGATGCGTTGTAACAATTCTGATTGCGTTTCGAATCTGATCCTGTATACGTTCGTCTGTAAGGTCTTCATGTTCGATTAAGCTGCCAAACTGAACATAGCGGGGAGTCAGACGGTTTAAGGTTAAGGCATAGATATCTTCAATATCGATATCAGAAAAATTCCTGCCGGGAAACTCATCCAGAACCCTAGGCATCAGACGACCAACACGTTCTTCGTTTCTATTAATGATGTGCTTTAGGGAAACGTCCCGTACTAGAATCTCTGAATCCACAGGTTTCTCCATTTGAGTTTAGACTTATCACAGATTCTGAATCAAGAGAAGGCAGTCACACACGGCCTCATGTTCTTTACTAACGATTTTTGAACTGACATTCAATAGTTTTTATAAAAAAAATCATGAAGGATTTGAAGGTCAATACAAATTCACTCTTTTTCGTTTTAAAAAAAGGACTAGAGTCACTACATATCATGGAATTTCCAATGTTTGTGGTTCAAAGACGATGACCCGAAAATTAATAACTTTTGAGTAACCATTTACGTTTCTAATGAGGTAGAAATGCAGCAAACAACAGCACCTTTGAATGTTATTGCAGTCATCCCCGCACGATATCAATCCAGTCGTTTTCCTGGTAAACCTTTGGTTTTGATTGCGGGCAAGCCCATGATTCAACACGTTTATGAAAGAGTCCACAAAGTTGCCTCGGTAGATCGAGTAGTTATCGCAACCGACGATGATCGAATCTATAGAGTCGTTCAGTCCTTTGGCGGTGAGGTTGTGATGACTCGATCCGATCATGCGACAGGGACGGATCGAGTGCTTGAAGCAATTGCTAACTTGTCCTGTGAATGGGTTCTTAATGTCCAAGGAGATGAACCTTTGATTAATCCTGATGATTTGGAAACACTGATTCAAAGCACAATGGCTCATGGTAACGCTAAAGTCGCGACGCTGACAATTCCCATCTTGGAGGAACAACATTTTTTGGATCCTAATATTGTCAAAGTGGTTTTTAATCAGCAAAAAGAAGCTCTGTATTTCTCACGTTCTCCTCTTCCCTATTCCAGGGGCTTTCAAACAACACGATGGAAACATATCGGCGTGTATCTTTACAAAAAATCCTTTTTATTAGAGTTTCATCGATGGAATCGTTCGCTTTTGGAACAGTCTGAAGAGTTAGAGCAGCTTCGAATTTTAGAGCATGGAGAAACCATACTTTGCGTCAAAGCTCAAAATGAAGGGGTAGGAGTAGATTGTCCCAAAGATTTGGAAAGAGCAGAAGCGGTTTTTAAAAAGATTCAAGGGTGAGACAAAGGGTGCAGTGTCAACTCCCACTCCGGTTGCTTTTCGTCTAGATAGTGAATGAGACGTTCGGGAAAAGTGTTGAGTACTTGCTTTTGATCCATTTCATCAGGAAGGTTATAAGGTTGAATACGCAGTTTTAAATTTGCCCCATTTGGGGTTGAAGTTTCAGTGGTAAGAATCAGGAGTAATTCCTCCGGTAGTGCGATGTAAAATGGATTTGTTTTTTCAATAGGAACTTGAGACTGTGTAGGTTTTCCCGTTTGAATCACATAACGGAGTAAGATTTCAAAAACTTTTTCTGAGGAGGATGAACACAGGATAGATAAATCTCTAATCCACATAGAAACTTTGTTTGATTGTTGATTAATGAAGGATCGGGGAGACAAGGTTCACTCTGCTATGAAATGAGACAATCGTCAAATCAAATCAGAGAGAAATCCGATTAAATTTACTCTATTTTGAGAGCCTTTTTATCTGGACAATTGGTGTGGGTTATGAAAGGGTGCCTCCTTTATTTTATGAAGAGCATCAGTTAGTATTCTGATCTGTGACGTTGAAGGATCCTCAGAATATACTCCAGCAAAACTCGTCTCAATATCATGTGCGATAACTAGTTAACAGGGATGTATGAATCGGATACGGTTACTATTACTTGCCATAGCCTTACTGTGGAATGGAGCGAGTTGGGCACAATCGGCTTTGCTTCTCAGCCAAAGTGCACTGAATCTTTCCAATACACCATCTCGACTGCAAAGAAACATACCTCTTCCCGAGCCAGAACCTCCGCAGCAAGTAAAACCAGTAAAACCAGAACTGCCTCCAGTCCCTGAAAGTAGTAAAGTTGCTCCGGTACAAACACCAAAAGCTCAGCGCAAAATCGTTTCAGATCTTTCTTATCTTGAGCGGTTGTTACAACCTGGTTTGGTTTCCGGGTTATTTCGCAACTTTGAATTACAGGTTTCTGAGTCCCCAGAAGAGAGTCAGGCCAAGAAAGCAACACCTGAGCAAGAAGCGGAAGATGAACTCTTGGATCGAAAATATTTGAAACAGTATGGGTATGACCAGCTTCATGCGGATCAGTTTGCGTTTGATCCGATCACAGATCCTGCGCTCCCAGAAAATTATCGTTTAGGCCCAGGAGATGAATTGGTAATTCATGACAGTTTGGCGAAAAATACAACCACAGGAGAAAAAGCAGGTAATCAAACAATAGTTATCGACCATAATGGACTTTTGCATGCTCCGGGTGTTCAGCCTATTCTTGCTTGGGATATAACGTTGGATCAACTAAATCAGCAGTTATCAGAAAAAACGAAATTTCTGTATGTCTCTTTGGGAGAATTGCGTTCCATTCAGATTAACGTGGTTGGAGAAGCACGTACTCCGGGACTGCATCGTGTGCCTGCCATCGCATCGGTCTATAATATTCTGTCGATGGTTGGAGGCATTAAAAAAAGTGGGAGCTTGAGACACATCCAATGGAAGCGCAGTGGAAAACTCGTTGGCAATGTGGACCTCTATGGTTATTTTTTGAGAGGCGAAGCCCTTGAATCAGTCCACATGAAAAGCGGGGATACCTTATTTGTTCCCTTACTCAAAAAAGCGGCAGCTCTTGCTGGTGATGTCCGAAAGCCTGGCATTTATGAATTGTCAGAAGAAAAAACCCTGGCTGAAGTAATTGAATTGGGAGGTGGTATATTACCCACCTCAAATCAAGGCAGAATTCAAGTGGAACGACTTTCTGACAGTAAAGGACGAACGCTGAACACTTTGGATTTGAGCACCGAGGATCCCGCACAGCAAGCGGTACATAATTTTGACATTATCAAAATATTTCCCGCCCCTGAGGTTAATAAACAATTATTTACCCTCAAAGGCCCCTTCACTTATGAAGGTTCTTTTGAATTAACTCCAGGGTTGAGTATAAAGCAGGCCTTAAAACAAGGCGGGATGTTACGAGAGGAAATTGAAGCCAGTCGGGGAGAGATTCTTCGGTTGAGTTATCATAAGAATCGTTTTGCTCCGGAAGAACAAGTGATTTCCTTTGATTACAATCTGGTGTTGGCCGATCAACAAATGAAAGACTTCCTGATTCAGGATGGAGATAAGATTCGCTTATACCCTATCAGTCGTGGAAAAGTTACGATTCATGGGGAAATTGTTCGAAATCCTGGGAGCTACCCCTTATATGAAAACATGAGTTTGAAAAGTATGATTTTTGTTGCGGGAGGTTTAAACCATCGACAAACGCTTGATCCTATAGTCCGTGTTACACGCTGGGAATTTGTGGACGAAAAACCGACTCGGAATGAATTCACCGTTCAAATTAATCCTGCCACTCATGAAACTCAACCGCCTTTGATTCTGAAAAACGGTGATTCTATATTTCTTCGGCATCTTGCAGGATATAAACAACAGCAATTTGCCTCCATTACCGGAGAGGTCTTGTATCCTGGAACCTATGAATTTTTACCAGGCGAGCGGATCAGTCACTTATTAAAAAAAGCGGGAGGATTTACGAACAAAGCCTTTCTTCCAGGAGCTGTGTTTTCAAGACGGATCTTGAAAACGAGGGAAGACGCCACTGATCGGCGTTTAAACCGCGACATGGACCGTTCTATTTTGCAAAGTACCGTCGAAGCTTCAGCAAGTTTGACCTCCCCTGAGACCCATTTAAGGGCCATTTCTGTGGTCAAGGAAAATGTCAAAGAAACCAATCAGGAAAAAAAAGAAAGTAATGAACTCGCAGCCCTTTCCGCAGCAGAAGCGACAAACCAGGGAGAGAAGAATGTTTCGCAGAAAGAACAATCAAAAATTGAAGAAATAAATATTGGAAAGTTGGTTATTGAATTGAAACCTGCTGATGAGTTTGAACGAAGCCCAGATAATTTTGAGTTGATGGATGGGGACAGTTTAACGATTCCGCCTTTTCTCAATACGGTTTTGGTTAAAGGAGACACTCGAGGTGAAGCCTCTCTTCCGATCAAAGCGGGAGAGGAAGCTGAATATTACGTTAATTCCTTGGGTGGTGCGAGATCCTTGGTCAAACTTGACGATACTTATGTAATACGCCCCAATGGAACCGTGGTGAAAGATCTGTCGGATTATGTGGTGCAAGCGGGGGA
This sequence comes from Deltaproteobacteria bacterium TL4, assembly GCA_051382335.1. Taxonomy (GTDB): domain Bacteria; phylum SAR324; class SAR324; order SAR324; family NAC60-12; genus JBBCAX01. Next base: position 46,841 of record JBBCAX010000033.1, on the reverse strand, counting down.
TACGATCGTTGTCCCTCCTGATTTGTCTCCTCGTGAAAGTTCATTACTAGAAACCGCGACAGTGGTGGATATCATTTTTAAAACCATCACCACCATTGCTTTAATGATTACGGTCAAAACCGCATTATAATTTTCAAGGAATTCTGATGTCCAAGAACTTTGCGATTACAGGGGTTGCAGGGTACATAGCCCCTCGACACTTAAAAGCGATTAAAGAAACAGGCAACACTCTGGTGGCTGCGATTGATCCTCATGATTCGGTTGGACTTCTGGATTCTTATTTTCCCGATGTCAGTTTTTTTGTCGAATTTGAAAGATTTTCCAGGCATTTGGAAAAGCTGAGACGTGTCAATCAAGGCCAGGAAGTCCATTACGTTAGCGTTTGTTCGCCGAATCATCTCCATGATGCTCATATCAGAACCGCTTTACGCTCAGGTGCCAATGTAATTTGCGAAAAGCCATTAGTTTTGAACCCCTGGAACCTGGATGCTTTAGCTGAGGTTGAGGAAGAAACAGGGAAACGGATCAACACCGTTTTACAGCTAAGGGTGCATGAGACTTTGTGTGCCTTGAAACAGAAAATAGACCAGGAATCAAAGGCTCATAAACATAAGGTCACTTTGACCTATATTACGTCCAGGGGAAAATGGTATCACTATTCCTGGAAAGGGCGCCTTGATCAATCGGGGGGCTTGGCAACCAACATTGGTGTGCATTTTTTTGATCTTCTGCAATGGTTATTTGGCTCTGTTGTTCGCAATGAAGTTCACTACTCGGATCAATATACGGTCTCAGGCTATCTGGAATTAGAGCGTGCTCATATTCCCTGGTTTTTGTCTATTGATGCACAAAATTTACCTGACACCCTAAAAGCGAAAGGACAACGGACCTTTCGTTCTATTTCCATTGATTCTCAAGAAGTGGAGTTTTCCGAGGGCTTTACGGACCTTCATACAAAAATTTATGAGCGAACTTTAGCAGGAAATGGATTTGGTATTGAAGACATTCGTAATGCGACTCAGATTGTTCATGACATTCGTAATCTCCAGCCTATGGGCGTTCAGAAACACTCACATCAAATACTGAAGGAAAAATAATGGGTAATTTTGTGCATCAATCAGCGTATGTTGATGAAGGCGCCATCCTTGGAGAGGGAACGAAGGTTTGGCATTATTCTCATGTAATGGGAAAGGCAAAGGTCGGGGACCATTGTAATTTGGGACAAAACGTATTTGTTGCCGATCATGTTGTGATTGGAAATTATTGCAAAATTCAGAACAATGTCTCTGTTTATGAAGGAGTCGTTTTAGAAGATTATGTTTTTTGTGGACCCAGCATGGTTTTTACCAATGTCAAAACGCCTCGCACTGAATATCCCAGAAATACCAGCAAGGATTATCTCAGAACCTTGGTCAAACGGGGCAGCAGCATTGGCGCAAACGCAACGATTGTTTGTGGGGTAATCCTCCACGAGTGTGCTTTTGTCGCAGCCGGGGCAGTCGTGACTAAAGACGTTTCCGCTTACGCGATGGTCGCAGGGGTTCCCGCCAAAATCATTGGCTGGATGAGTGCTTATGGCGATGTTCTCGATTTTGGTGAAGGTGGGATGGCAAAGGACAGTATCGGAGTGAGGTATAAGATTATCTCTGAAGATGAAATAGAGAAAGTTGAATAAAAAAACGGGTACTATCACGCTTTAACGGAACTTCAGGAAAAGTATGCAGAGAAATAATTTTTGGGATGAATTATGTGGAACCATCGCTTGGACAAATTTGGGACTTGGGGTGGCTACAAAAGAAGCATTGGAAACCTTCGATCAATGGTATATGGATTACTATCCTTATTTGGAAAAATACCTTCCTATTTCAGAAATAAAAGGAAAAAGTATCCTTGAAATTGGTCTTGGTTATGGAACAGTTGGACAGTTACTTTTTAACTCAAGTGCTCGGTATGTAGGTGTTGATTTTGCTAAAAGTCCTGTGGATATGATGAATCAAAGAATTCTATTTTGTGAAAAAAACAATCAGGCCACCGCAATACAAGGTGATGCGAGAAATCTTGATTTTGAAGATAAAACCTTTGATTGTGTTGTTTCGATAGGATGTTTACATCACACGGGGGATTTTCCTAAAGCGGTACAGGAAGTATTCAGAGTTTTGAAAAAAGGAGGAAAAGCGATTGTGATGGTTTACAATAGAGATTCTTTTAGGCGCTATGCTTTGTTACCGATGCGATACTTGATCAATAAAATTAAGAAAACACAACAAACCTACCACGATTTTTCCAAGGCGGCCTATGATGTTGATTCTAACGGGGCTCCTCCTCCTGATACGATCTTTTCTTCTCGAAGAAATATAAAAAAATATTTTTCTGATTTTTCACAAATGTCAATAAATACTGAAAACTTTGATGATATTTCCATAATAAAAACAGGTCTTGTTATTCCACGAAAAATTTTTTTGAACAATGTTGCTCGTCTTATGGGATTAGACCTTTACATTACTGCAATAAAGTAAATTTGAGTTGAGGGTAATGACTGATAACAATATCAACTATACACCGAATGGTGTGTCTTTTGTGAATAAGAAAACATTCTTCAAAAAAATTCGATTGCAGATAGAGGCACAGTCTCAATATTGGGATTTGGTTTGGAGTTTTTTTGTACGAGAATTCTCAGTCAGGTATAAACAATCGGTGTTGGGTATAGTCTGGGCTTTTTTATTACCATTGTTAACAATAGGAATGTTTATCATTCTAAATAGCTCAGGAGTATTGAATATTTCTGGAGTTAACGTCCCTTATATAGTCTACGCCTTGATTGGATTGATGACATGGAATTTATTTTCGGTATCTTTTACTACGGCGACGACCAGTCTGGTGAATGCCGGGGGGATGATTGCAAAGATCAATTTTCCGAGATCTTCATTAGTGTTATCAACTTCAGCCATTGGGATTGTGGAGTTTTTAATTCGATTACCGTTGTTAATTGCAGTACTGGTTTATTATGATGTCACTGTTGATTTTGAATCCGTTTTTCTCTGGTTCTTATCACTAATTCCTGTCTATTTATTTGCTGTTGGAATGGGATTTTTCCTTTCAATTGTTGCTGGAGTCGTACGTGATGTGATAGTAATCCTTCCTATTTTTATTAATGTTTTAATGATGCTTACGCCCATTATGTATCCTATTGATGAACATAGCCTATTGGGATTAATGAATTATTGGAATCCATTCAATTACCTAATCAATACCTCAAGAAACTTACTCCTCTACAACCAACCTCTTTCCTCTGAATACTGGATTACAGCCGTTTTAATTGCCATTATATTTATCACATCTCTACGGTTTTTTCGCATCACTCAACCCAAAATTGCAGAGAGAATTTGAACTATGGGAGAGGTCATTCTTTCAGTGGATCATGTTTCAAAAAAATATAGTCGCTCTCTTCGACACAGTATGTTGTACGGGGCTTTTGATATATGTCGAAATTTCGTTGGATTAAACCACAATCCTGATCAATTAAGAAAAACAGAGTTTTGGGCTGTAAACAATATCAGTTTTCAGCTAAAGCAAGGAGATTCCCTTGCACTCATTGGAAGTAATGGATCTGGTAAATCTACAATGTTAAAAATGATCAGTGGAATCTTTATGCCTGATAAAGGGAATATCAATCTTAATGCTACGGTTGCTGCCCTTATTGAAGTTGGAGCAGGATTTCATCCTATGTTAACAGGAAGAGAAAACGTTTATATTAACGGTCAAATTTTAGGAATGACGAAACAGGAAGTTAAAGATAAGTTTGATGAGATTATTGCGTTTTCTGAAATTGAGGAAGCCTTTATGGATACACCGGTGAAGTATTATTCAAGTGGGATGTATGCTCGTTTGGGTTTTTCAATTGCGATTCATTCTCAGCCGGACATTTTGTTGGTTGACGAAGTGCTAGCCGTTGGTGATTTAGGTTTTGCGATAAAATGTGCTAAGAAAGTTTTTGAATATCGTAATAGTGGAGGCAGTATAATTCTGGTTACGCATGGGATGCATAATGTAAAACATCAGTGTGATTACGCACTGTGGATTGAAAAAGGTATTTTTCAAAATTATGGTGATTCGGTTGATATCGCAAATAAATATGAACAGTATATGCTTCATTTAAGCGGTGCAAGTGCGGGTGAAATTATTGCCACGGACGATAATATACAAATTCAAGAAGTAAAATATAAAGAAAAACTGCAGGCTCATCAACCTTTGGAGCTCGAAATTTCTGTGTTTTTTAATCGTGAAGTTCAAAATCCAATCTTTATGATGCATTTACATTCCAATGTTGATGAATCCTTAATCTTTTCACATTACTCAAATGCAGATGGCTACCATTGGGATTCTCTTAAAGGTTCTGTAATGATCAAGATTGTAACCAAAGCCCTTTCATTAAGAACAGGAACTTATAAGTTTTCTTTTTCTATTTCAGAAAAAGAAATGAGTAATCACTTAGTGTGGCATCACAAAAAATATTCTTTGACCATTGAAAATCCCAAAGAAACCTATGGTATTTTGGATGTTGCACCTGAGTATTACTGTTCCTAGCAATCTGTGCGAATGTTTTAGGGGTTGCTTTCTTGTTATCCTCAATCAGCGTAATTTTGAATGAAAATTCTCATTATTTATTATATTCGGGAAAAAAACATCAGGAACACAATCGATGAGCACTTGTTCAGCTTTGCGCGATACTCGGGAGAAGATTGTTATTATGTTAATGCTTCTCTATCGTTACCTCCTTTTGTAGAGAAAATTCATTTTGATTTGGTGATTTATCACTATACTTTTTTAGCAATGAAATGGAATTCTGATGAATTCTTACAGATTCAAAAGGAGTGTAGAAGACTTAAAAAAGTACATGGTTATAAGGTGGCAATACACCAGGATGAATATATGAACTCCAATTATATTAACTTTTTTCTTAAAGAATTTGGAGTCAAAACCATCTTCACCTGTCTTCCTGAATCTGAGTATCAGAAAGTTTATCCTCAAAAGGAATCGGGGCTTGAACAGTATGTAACCGTCACGACAGGGTATATTGATGAGGATGCTTTGAAAGAACTTCAAAGTCAGGTTAAAAACACACCGCATCACCAGCGGGATATTGATATAGGGTATCGTGCGAGAAAGATCCCTTATTGGTTGGGGCATCACGGGCAGTATAAACATCTGCTTGCAGAGAAAGTGTGTAATGCGGCAGAGGGTTCGGGTTTGAAGATGGATATATCTTGCGATCCTGCCGATGTGTTTACTGGAAAAGATTGGTATAATTTCCTTCTAAGATGCAGGGTTGTTCTCGGTTGTGAGGGGGGAGCGAGTATGCATGACCCTGATGGTGCAATACGTCGACGAGTTGATGCTTATACACAACAGTATCCTGATGCCAACTTTGAAGAAGCAGAAAAACAATGTTTTGAAGGACAAGATAACAACTTAAAACTGTTTGCAATTTCTCCTAGACATTATGAGTGCTGTATTACTAAAACCTGTCAGGCTTTAGTAGAGGGCGAGTACGATGGTATTTTTAAAGCGGGTGTTCATTACATAGAAATCAAGAAGGACTGGAGTAACCTGGAAGAGGTGATTAAAAAAATTAAAGATGTTGAATTTTGTGAGAAAATTGCCGAAGTTGCCTACCAGGATATCGTTTTATCGGGTCGATACACGTATCGAAAATTTGTTGAAAAGGTCCTGAACAGTGTTCGTGATCAATGTTTTGAGCCTGCTAAAAAACAACCAATGGATTCATTTTACCTGTTATGGGTTCAAGAATATAATAGAATGTTTCCCTACAGGATGCATGTTTTTATGCAATACAAAAAAGTAAGAGGATATGCGGGAAGAGTAAAGCGTTTATTGCGGGGACAGTGATAGGGTGCACTCGATTCCATTCTAAATAGAAAGAAATAGATGAAAATAATAACAGTTGTAGGAGCAAGACCTCAATTCATTAAAGCTGCCGCGGTAAGTCGTGAAATCAACCTATGGAATCAGAATGTTTCTGAGGACAAGATCATTGCTGAAGATATTATTCATACAGGGCAACACTATGATGCCGGCATGTCCGAGGTCTTTTTCCAGGAGATGTGTATTCCGCATCCAAGTATTAATCTTCAAGTGGGTTCGGGAAAGCATGGAGCGCAAACAGGAGAAATGCTCAGTAAGCTTGAGGACATCTTTGAGGAAAGCAAACCTGATGTTGTCTTGGTCTATGGCGATACCAACTCAACATTGGCGGGAGCCCTTGCCGCCAGTAAATTACACATTCCGATTGCCCACGTAGAAGCGGGATTGCGTTCTTATAATAAAAAAATGCCTGAAGAACAAAATCGGGTTTTAACCGATCATCTTTCATCGGTATTTTTTTGTCCTACGCAGGTTTCTATTGATAATCTCAAGAAAGAAGGTTTTGTCCCTAATACTACAAAAACAGCGCCCACCAACGATTCTCCAGCAATGATTCAAAGTGGGGATGTGATGTATGACTGTGTGCTTTATTATGCGCCACTGTCGGATAGTAAGAGAAATTTGTTGGCAAGATTAAATCTTTCTGGAACGGGAGATGAAGTTCTTCCTTTTATACTTGCAACGATTCATCGAGCGGAAAACACAGACGATATTGAGCGTTTTCAATCAATATTATCGGCGTTGAGTGAATTAACAAAAGATTTTCCGGTAGTTTTACCCTTACATCCTCGTAGTAAAAAAATTATTAAAAAACACCAGGTTCTCAACAGTTATGCTCAATCACTCATTATTTGTGAGCCTGTTTCTTATCTGGAAATGATTTTACTGGAAAAACAGTGTCGTCTGATTTGTACCGATTCAGGTGGTGTTCAGAAAGAAGCCTATTTTTTCCAAAAACCATGTGTTACTTTTAGAGATCAAACCGAGTGGGTTGAAACGGTCGAGGCTGGATGGAATATTGTCGTCAGTAGTGATTATGAAAAAATTATTCAAAATGGAAGAATAGGCTTAAACAGAAATTCTCCACATATAGCTCCTTTCAAGAATATACTGAGAGAAGAGTCTGCATTATATGGTGATGGAAAAGCGGCTCAAATGATTGTAGAAAATCTTTTTCAATTATTTGGATGATTAGAAAAAAACAAGAAAAGGAAAGTAAAATTAGCTATGTGTGGAATTGCCGGAATTATCGATTTAGATCAGCAGGGGCATCGTGATATTGTTCACTCTTTAGAAGTGATGAACCATTTGCAAAAACATAGGGGACCCGATGGTGAGGGGGTGTGGGAGCATCCAAAAAAAAATTTGGGACTATCTCATGTAAGATTGAGTATTATTGATTTGGAAACTGGTCAGCAACCCATGAAATCCCCCAATGGAAATGTGGTTTCTTATAATGGTGAAATTTATAACTACATCGAGTTGCGTAAGGAACTTGGAGAAGAGGAATTTCAAACCACTTCGGACACAGAAGTATTGTTGAACGCTTACGAACGCTGGGGTGTTGATTGCCTGGCAAAATTTCGTGGGATGTTTTCGTTTGCCTTATGGGACGAGCAGAAGCAACGATTGTTTTGTGCTCGTGATCGTTTTGGCATTAAACCTTTCTATTATACAGTTGTAGAGAAAACTCTTTATCTGGCATCAGAGATAAAAACGCTGTTACCTTTTCTGCCAGTTATTGAAACTGATGAAAGCGGTTTGAAGGATTATTTGGCTTTTCAATTTACTCTTGGAGAAAAGACTTTATTTCAAGGGGTTAAACAGCTTTTACCTGGACATTTTTTGTTGGTTCAAAATGGAGAGCTTAAGATTAAAAAATATTGGGAGGTTTATTATGATCTCGATTGGTATCATACTGAAAAGTATTTTGTTGAAAAAGTAAGGGCTTTGTTGGAAGAATCCATCAGTTTACATCTGAGGAGTGATGTCCCCGTTGGGGCTTATGTCAGTGGAGGGCGAGATTCAGGAATTAGTGCGGCAATGGCCACAAAGTATACAGAAGCTCCCTTTTATGCCTTTACTGGCAAATTTACTTACGGTCCAGAGTATGATGAAAGCCAATATGCCCGTGATTTGGCAGAAATGTATCAGATGATTTTACTGGAAATTGATATTTCCAGTCAAAATTTTATCGATAATATTCAAAAGGTTATTTATCATTTGGATGTTCCTGTGGCGGGGCCTGGATCTTTTCCTCAGTATCAGGTATCACAGTTGGCAAGTCAGCATCGTAAAGTGGTGCTTGGAGGACAAGGTGGTGATGAAATTTTTGGAGGATATGCGCGTTACCTGATCGCTTATTTCGAACAGTGTATTAAAGGTGGGATTGAAGGTTCATTACAAAATGGGAATTTTATTGTTACTTATGAGTCAATTATACCCAATCTGGTCACATTGCAGCAATATAAGCCTTTGCTAAAGCAATTTTGGAGTAAGGGTCTTTTTGATTCTCTGGAAAAGCGATATTTTAGTTTAGTGGATCGTGCCCCCACACTTAAGGAAGAGATTCGTTGGCAGGAGCTGGGGAGTTACTCACCGGAAGACACATTCCGAGAAATATTTCTCGGAAATAATGTTCAACATGAGTCCTATTTTGATTTAATGACTCATTTTGATTTTAAAACGTTGCTTCCCGCATTACTTCAAGTTGAGGATAGGATGAGTATGGCTCATGGGTTGGAGTCCCGCGTTCCTTTTCTGGATCATCCTCTCGTCGAATTGGTGGCAACAATTCCTGCCGATATTAAATTTAAGGACGGAACCCTAAAGCGCTTGCTTATCAAGTCTTTTGATCATATTCTGCCGGATTCTATTGTGAATCGTAAAGATAAAATGGGGTTTCCGGTTCCTCTTAACGAATGGATGCAAGGAGAGTTACGGGAGTTTGTATGTGACATTTTCAACACTCAGAGTGCAAGACAAAGGAAGTATTTTAATTCCGATGTCATTTTAAGCCGCTTGAATCAAGAAGGCAAATTCAGCAGAAAAATATGGGGTCTTTTATCTCTGGAGTTATGGATGCAGGAATTTCATGATCAAGCCGATAAATATCACCAGTTATTAAAGGAGAATGTATGAAAGTTTTGATTACAGGAGGCTCAGGTTTCGTTGGGTCCCATTTGACAGATCGATTGTTAGCAAAAAATGTGCAGGTCTGTGTTATTGATAATTATTCAACAGGTCGTCGAGACAATTTAATAAAACACAAAAATCTTAAAATTATTGAAGGAACCATTGCGGATGCTGAACTTGTCACTCAGACCTTTCAAGAATTTCAACCGACACATGTAGTTCATGCGGCTGCATCTTACAAAGATCCCGAAAATTGGATTGAAGATGCTAATACCAACATCATCGGTACCATTAATGTACTTCGTGCTTCTCAAAAATTAAAAGTAGAGCGGTTTATATATTTTCAAACGGCGTTGGGATATGGTTTACATCCTCAAGAGCAACCCATCACGCTCAGTCATCCTTTCAATCCACGTGGTAGTAGTTATGCTATCAGTAAAACTTCTGCAGAGCACTATATTGAGTTGTCAGGGTTGAACTTTGTTTCTTTCCGGCTGGCAAATGCTTATGGCCCACGAAATATCTCAGGTCCGCTTCCTACCTTTTTCCAACGTTTAACCAGTGGGAAAAAATGTTTTGTGATGGACACTCGACGAGACTTCATTTATGTACAAGATTTGATTGATGTCGTTGAAAAAGCCTTGGATGGAAAAGGTAAGGGCTATTATCACGTTTCATCGGGTAAGGATTACTCCATTAAGGAATTGTTTGACGCAACCGTCTCTGCTTTAGGCGTAACACTGAAGGAACCTGTTGAAGAACGCCCCCGTAATCCCGATGATGTTTTTTCCATCTTGTTGGATCCATCGAAAACCAATCAGGATTTTGATTGGGAAATTACAACTCCGTTGAAAGTCGGAGTAAAAAAAGCAATTGAATATTATCAAGAGTTCGGTATTGAGCTAACCTTTACCCATTTAAAATTAAAAGATTAGAAAGAGTGTTATGGAAAATTTCGAAAATCGAAAAATAGTTGTTGTTGGAGGTGCGGGCTTTGTTGGAAGTAATTTAGTACGTAATTTACTGAGGAATCAATGTCAGCAAATCCTTGTTGTAGATAACCTGCTTTCTGCGGAAAAGGTGAATATTCCTGATGATCAGAGAGTTGACTTTATTGAAGGTTCCATCACAGATGATCGTATTTTGGCAAAGCTGAATGATGATATCGATTATATTTTCCATCTCTCGACTTATCATGGAAATCAAAGTTCCATTCATGATCCATTAGCGGACCATGAGAACAACACACTGACCTCGTTGAAATTATTCAATCATGTTAAAGATTTTAAAAGTCTGAAAAAGATTGTTTATTCTTCCGCGGGGTGTGCTGTTGCTGAAAAAACGTTTGATCAAGCTCAAGCAACTTCAGAGGATGCGCCTGTTTCCTTGTATATGGATAGTCCCTATTCTATTTCCAAGATTATTGGTGAATTTTATGGGAATTATTTTGCCCGACAATATGGGATGCCCTTTGTAAAAGCCCGGTTTCAGAATGTCTATGGTCCTGGCGAAATTTTGGGTGCGGGAAAATGGAGAGGAACCCCGGCGACGGTTTGGAGAAATGTTACTCCAACTTTCATTTACAAGGCCTTAAAGCAGGAAGCGTTGCCGATAGAGAATGGAGGAATTGCCACCCGGGATTTTATTTATGTTGAAGATATTGCCAAAGGTTTGGCTGCATGTGCGCTAAAAGGTGGTGTAGGTGAGGTTTATAATCTGGCAAGTGGGTATGAGACAACTATTCACGATTTGGCGCAGCAGATTAATGAATTTACTGGAAATCCTACTCCAATCGCACTGAAACCCAAAAGAGACTGGGATCGGTCAGGTAAACGCTTTGGTGATCCTTCTAAGGCAAGGGATCAATTAGGCTTTTCTGCGGAAGTTCCTTTGGAAGAAGGATTGAAACGAACCATACAATGGACTCAAGAAAATTTGAGTCTTATTGAAGCAACCATGGCGAAGCATCAAGCGTATCTTTAATTTTTTTGATTTCCTTCCTTTTAATTCCTCAATAAAGTGACGAGATGATGGTTGTTTCACAAATACGCACATTAGTGCTATATGCTCTCTACACGCAAACCCTGTCGTATTATAACGATTGGATTGACGCTTTTGTTCAATCCAAACAGTTTAATACAGATATCCTGAATCTTTGTAATCCGGAAGATGTTTCTAAACTCCGTAAAACGATCAAGGAGTATGAGTTTATTGTATTATTACACTCAACAAATGCTGATACTTTGAGTTATTTAGAACCTCTAAAAAATGTTCTCAAGGATAGAAAGGCAAAACTACTGACCTTCGTCGGAAACGAAGTCAACTTGCCCGGCGTATCCATGAAACATAAAATACAATTCATTCAGGACATTAACGCTGATTATATAGGGACTCAACTTCCTCTTGAAGCTGGCAAATGGCTTTTTGAAGCATGTTCTCACTCAAAAGTGATCGCATTACCCCATGCCTTAAATCCAGAAGCGTTTCAGCCTGTCATTCCTCAACCACAACGATTGATTGATTTGGGGGTTCGAACGTATAAATATTCCGTTTTTTTAGGGGATAACGAACGGAACCAGCTGTTGAATTATTTTAGCCAAGACCAAGTTTTGCCTCATTTGAAAAAAGACTTTAGTACGAACCATGACCAGCGTTTTAATCGCGAAGGATGGGCCGACTTTTTGAATCGTTGTAAAGGTACTTTGGCGACAGAGGCGGGATCATGGTTTCTGGAGAGAGATGATGATACGGTTCAAGCCATTCAGGCATATATCTTGGAAAAATCAAAAAAAGATACCTCCTCAATGGTTGTTGACGATTCCTCTTTTATTTTGAAAATGTGGGACTACTTACCACAAGGACTAAAAAACCTCATAAAATCCACACTTTTATCAAAAACGTCCAAATCAATTGTCCGTGAGCGAGATGTTTACGAAACCACAACGATAGATGCGAATGCCATCAGTTTTGAAGAAATCTATAATCAGTTTTATCAGGACAAAGATACTGCACCAGTTTATTCAAAATGTATTTCTTCTCGGCATTTTGACGCGATTGGAACAAAAACATGTCAAATCATGTTTGAAGGAAAATATAATGGAATATTAATACCCAATGAGCATTATATCGCACTACGTTTAGACTTTTCTAACGTTGATGAAGTGTTGGAAAAATTTATGGATGAAAGTTATCGTCAAAAAATTGTTGACCAAGCCTATGAAGCTATAATGGATCAACATACTTATTCTTGCCGTGTTCAAAGTATCTATCAAGAATTGACTCAAACGAATACAGAAGTATCATGAAAATTGTTTTTGTCATTTCTTCGCTTAGCGCTGGCGGTGCTGAGAGGGTGATGAGTACTATGGCTAATTATTGGGTAGAAAAAGGTTGGGCTATTACAATCATTACCTTTTCGAATGAGTCCTCATTTTATGAATTGCACCCAGAGGTAAACCATCACAAGCTTGGACTTCTTAAAAACGCAAACTCCCTATTTCAGGCAATCAAAAACAATGTGATGCGGTTATGGCTTTTGCGTCAAAGCATAAGAAAATATCATCCTGATGTGGTCATCAGTTTTATGGATCGAACGAATGTATTGGTTTTGATCGCAACAAAAGGACTGCACATTCCAGTAATCGTTTCAGAAAGAATTAGCCCCATTTTATATAATCCGGGAAACGTTTGGAAATTTTTAAGAAAGTATGTTTTTTTAAGTGCAAATGTCATTGTCACACAAACCATAGAGGCAAAGGAATATTACCCTCAGTATCTCAAAAAAAAAATAAAGGTTATTCCCAACCCTGTCTTTTGTAATTACAAAAGAACTAATGATTTTTCGAAGACTCACGGAAAAATCGTTGTAGCTCTCGGCAGACTTACCCATCAAAAAGGATTTGATCTGTTAATAGAAGCTTTTGCTAAGATTACAAGTGATTTTCCAGATTGGAAGTTGTGGATTATAGGAGAAGGGGAGTCGCGGCAGGAACTTGAAACCTTATCGTGGCGACTCTCACTCAACGACAAGGTCGTTTTTATGGGAAGAGTCCATGATCCAGAAAATTACTTGGAACAGGCAGATCTTTTTGTTCTTGCTTCTCGCTTTGAAGGTTTCCCCAATGCATTATGTGAAGCGATGTTCTGGGGGTTGGCTGTAATATCCACAGATTGCCCTAGCGGCCCCCGTGACATCATTCAACATGGAGTTAATGGACTACTTGTGCCTCCTGAAAATAGTTATGAGTTGAGTATTGCAATGAAACGTCTGATGTTGAACGAAAATGAGCGTGAACAGTTCGGAAGAGAAGCAAGTAAAATACGGGAGCTATTAAAACTTCCTAATATTATGAAGGAATGGGAAATATTAATAAACAGTGTTATGAACTGATATGCGCTCACCCACTAAAAGGCTATCCGAGAATAGTAAAATTGGTAGGGCGAGTGCGATTACATATGGAAATATTAGAAAAGTCGAATAGGATCACTGGATATGGATCTTCCAGAAATGTTGCGTCAGAGTATCCCACTCCAATCGTTCTCAAATTTTAGCACTAATGAGAACCTGAGTTGTATATATTTTTCTGAAAATAAAGGTCAATAATACGAGATTATCATGTGCGGATTTGCGGGATTTTTACCATCAACACCTCATCAGGATGCAGAAAAGTTATGCCACCGAATGCTTCAAACCTTGGTACATCGTGGACCCGATGACGCTGGAATTTGGTTCGATCCATCAACAGGATTAGTCTTAGGACATCGTAGGCTTTCCATTCTGGATTTATCACCTGAAGGCCATCAACCGATGGTCTCTGCCTCAAAACGATATGTAATCAGCTACAACGGTGAAGTTTACAATTGTCGTATGCTTCAAAAAGAACTGCGAACGTTAGGGTATGAATTCCGAGGACATTCAGATACCGAAGTTATGCTGGCAGCCATTGAAGAATGGGGGGTTGAAAAAGCAGTTCAAAAATTCATTGGGATGTTTGCGTTCGCCTTATGGGATTGTGAGAAGCGTGAACTTGTTTTAATCCGAGACCGTATTGGAATTAAGCCTCTGTATTATGGACTGGTAGGCAACAGTTTCGTGTTTGGCTCGGAATTGAAAGCCCTCAAAGAGCATCCCGGTTTTGATAATCCCATTGATAGAGATGCCCTGTGTTTGTATTTCAGGTATAACTGTGTTCCCGCCCCCTATTCCATTTATAAAAACATCTTTAAGTTGGAACCAGGAACGATACTGCGAATTAAGTATGAGGACTTTCAAAAGTTAGGTCTTGAAGGATTGCAGCATCAGGTTTACTGGTCCCTGCCTCAATTGTGGCAAGAAGGAGCAAAACAGATGTGGAAAGGGAGCGAGGAGGAAATCATCAAGCAACTGGAAGAGTTACTTAGGGACGCAGTCAGCTTGAGAATGCTTTCTGATGTGCCTCTAGGTGCTTTTTTGTCTGGAGGCATTGATTCTTCAGCAGTTGTGGCCTTGATGCAGGAATTAAGTTCTACCCCTGTGAAAACGTTTGCCATAGGATTTAATGAAGGCGACTATAATGAAGCGCACCATGCGAAAGAGGTGGCAAAGTATTTAGGAACAGATCATACAGAACTCTATGTAACTCATAAAGATCTGTTAGAGGTTATTCCTCAAATTCCGACAATATGGAATGAACCCTTTGCCGATTCTTCCCAAATTCCCACTTTTTTAGTATCAAAATTGGCGCGAAAGCATGTAACTGTATCCTTATCAGGAGATGGTGGCGATGAGCTTTTTTCTGGCTATACCCGATATTTCAAAACGGCAAGTACCTGGAAAACCGCTAATAAGATTCCTCTGGTTTTTCGTAAAAACGCAAACCGTTTCATCCGAGTGCTTCCTGCACGCTTACTCGAAAATCTGGGCAATGCTGGATACAAGCTTCAATGGCGTGGTGATTTGATGGGAAGAAGTGATTTTTCAAAATTTTACCAGTATTTTAGATCTCATCAAAAAAATCCACATCAATTAGTACTTAATACCAAAGAGCCTGAAGATATTTTTGATAAGGGTTTGTTCACAGGGGATGAAAGCCATACGATGAGCTTACTGGATCTTATGACCTACTTGCCTGATGACATTTTAACAAAAGTGGATAGGGCAAGTATGGCCGTAAGTTTGGAAGCAAGAGTTCCCCTTCTGGATCATCGAGTCATTGAGTTTGCCGCAAAAATACCAACGGCTCTCAAAGTAGAACAGGAAGTCGGCAAGGTGATCTTCCGCAAACTGCTATACAGACATGTTCCTCAGAAACTTTTAGAACGTCCTAAAATGGGATTTGGTGTACCGATTGATAGCTGGCTTCGGAAGGAACTTAGAGATTGGGCGGAACACTTGTTAGATGAGAAAACCCTCCAAGAACAAGGATTTCTAAACACACGCCTGGTTAGAACTCTGTGGAAACAGCATTTATCAGGAAAATATCAATGGCATTATTACTTGTGGGATATTTTAATGTTTCAGCAGTGGCTTGAGTTTGAAACTTCAAAGTAAAGGCTCAGCCTTTGAACAACTCTGCCCTGTTTAAGGCCAGAGTCATCCGCATTACTCATTGCTTGTTTCAAGTTTGCAATTTTTCTGGAAATAGGTTTGGAAACCAATAAGTGGCTACTGACGCTGGGATACCCAAATAGACAGGACTTTTAGGCGTATCAGAAAGAAGTAAACCTTCTTTAACCAAAGTGCTTAAAACCATCCTTGCGGTTCTCTCTGGTAATCCTGTAATGCGTGAAGATTCCCCACGAGCAAATTGACCTCGTAAAAGAGCTTCCTGGAGTAAATAAGTTGCCTCAGGTTTAAGCACTTCGGTGTTAGGAATCATGTTCTGGTTTCTTAATTGAACATATCCCTTGATTCGATCCAGCAAGCCATCTAATTGAAGTAATTTGTCCATAAAATCGATTTGATCTAAACAAATATTAAGGAAAAAAAGACAAAATCGCTCTAATCCCTTTAAGGAAAGATTCCCTCGTCCATCTAGATTTCCCTGGCGAGGTGCATCTCCCCATGTTAACGCTGCCAGATATCCTTCCTTATGACGAGCTAATCCTCGGCTTATGGTCCATAAACCGTAACCGCTTAGAGGAATTCTGTACATAAAAGCATCGGTAAACAGTCGGGCAACACGTCCATTTCCATCAGAAAAAGGATGAATCCAAGTGAGTCGATGATGAGAAGCCGCTGCTCCAATGATCAGTTTCTCCCCATGCAGTTTTTCAGGATTGTAGGCTATCTCAAACCTTTTTAAAAATTCAGTAAGCGAAGTATAAGTAGGGGCGACATGATGTCCTACTTCAACCTCATGCTGACGCAGTTTCCCTGCAAAAATCTCAAACGCTTGTCCCGTTTCCTCATTTTTAATTAATTTTAGTTCCTTTGGTAAACGTTCATAAAAACGACGATGAATGGATTGAATAAATTCTGAAGAACTGAGCTTAAGGGTTTTATCGCTGATTTCCCGTTCAAGCGCTTCTTGGAGTTCAATATAAATCTGACTCTCAATTTGTAGAGCGCGTTTGACTGGTTCATCAAAATAATCATTCCGAAGTGCGCGTTCAATGTCTATTGGATGAGTGTTATGTCCTTCAATGAGGTTAGAATAATAACTGTTGATGAGCCTTAGCAGGATGGTAAGACTCTGCCGAGATATTGGGTGTAGTTGAGACCCCAATGAAGCTGACTTTTGAATAACTTCAGTAGCAAGATCTATCAACTGATGAGTACTACCAGGGAATAAGGGTTCCATTTGGCTGGGGTGATTATACATATTTGCCGATATTTCATAAAAATATTATCACCTAACATGTTAAAATAACAGATTAATTATCATTTATAGCAATATTGCACAAGATAATTTGCCGATGTGTCTGCCGATAGTTGTTGCAAGCTGATTTCTTTATGCTTTGATTGCGATATGTTCGGATACCGATTCCTCTGACAGACTCTTCGGCTTATTCTGTTTAAAGTATCAGCTTGTGAAGCTACGAGGATCCGTTTATGCTCTGTTTTTTTCTGAGCTTGTTACACACTATTAGTATAACCATATGATTAATCGACTGTTTTATTACTTACAACGACCTGAAAAAGGATGGGATCCTGTACCGCCTCAACATGTTCAAGTTTACAGTGATAGTGAATGGAAAAAGTTTACACCAACAATTGTAGATGAAATAGAGTTTAAAATTGGACCGCTAACCGGAAAAACGGTTTTAGATTTGGGTGCGGGCCCTGGACAATACTCAGCTGAATTTGCCAGAAGAGGAGCACAAGTCACTTGGTATGATATCAGTCAGAGGTATTGCGATTACGCACAGAAAAGACATCAACAAGAGCGACTTTCAATTGAGTACTGTATTGGGTATTTGGAAGAGGCTCCTCGATTGAACCGAACCTTTGATTTGGTTTATAATCGAATATGTTGGTATTATTGTATAAGTGATTTTGAATTTGCTAACGTTCTCTATCAGCTCGTGCGTCCTGATGGTTATGCTTATTGTATAATCAATCACCTGGGGATGTTAGAATCCTACTCCTTGCCCTGGACGGAAAAGTTGAAAATAAGGTTAAATGAATCGTTAAGGTTCAAAGTCGGTCATCCGCATCCTTCAAAAAGTCGTATTCAGCAAGTTTTTAGTACTTTTGATTTACAGGAAATTGAATATCGTTTTAGTTCGGATAATATCTACTTGTGGCTTCGAAAATGAGTTCAGCGATTTACTTACTAAGGTTTGATGATTTGTGTCCAACAATGGATTGGCGTATATGGGATCAAGTTGAAACGCTTTTAGATAAATATTCCATGCAGCCGATTTTGGGGATTATCCCAGATAATCAGGATCCTGAGTTGCAAGTCTCAGGGCCGAACCCACAATTCTGGGAAAGGGCAAGATCGTGGCAGAACAAACGATGGATTATAGGGCTTCACGGGTACCAGCACCTTTATGATTCTCAAGCACCAAGTCTTATTCGCTTAAAAGAAGTGAGCGAGTTTTCGGGACATGCGTTCGAGGTGCAAAATGAGAAAATCAGAGCAGGTTTGCGGATATTTAGTGAACATCAACTCAAAGCACAGGTCTGGATAGCGCCTGGACATGCGTTTGATGAAACGACATTGGATGTTTTAAAAGCTAATGCGATCACGATTATTAGTGATGGTTTCAGTTATCGGCACTGGATAGATCGTCAGGGAATGACCTGGATTCCACAACAGTTTTGGAATTTCCGGACGATGCCGATGGGAGTTTGGACCTTTTGTCAGCATGCGAATGCCATGACTGAACATGATATCCGGATTATGGAAGAGTTTATGAAAGCCCATCAGGATCAGTTTTGTCCTGATTTTGAGGAATTAGTGAGCAAAGCGTATCCAAAATCCTGGAAGGATACTTTAATGGAGCAAGCATATCTAGTGATGAGAAAGCTGAAGTAAGTGTTATGAAAAAAAAAGTGATGCTCGTTTTGCCAAACTTAAATGAAGGCGGAGCACAGCGGGTGATGTTAACCTTATACAAACACTTGGATCGTTCTTTATTTGATGTTTCCTTGGTCGTTGTGATTCGGACCGGTGCCTTCTTAAAAGAACTTCCCAGTGAGGTTCAGCCTATTTTCTTAGATTGTCAACGTGTTCGTCAAGCATTTTTTCCTATGCTTAGAATGATTCGAACTCTCCAGCCTGATGTTCTGCTCTCAACGCTCCAATATCTGAATTTTATTATTATTTTGCTAAAACCATTTTTGTCAAAAAAACTGAAGCTGATTGTCCGGGAAGGAAATACTCCCACGGAAACAATTAAGCATCTGAAGAATCCCTGGTTATGGCGCATACTGTATCGGACACTGTATCCCTTTGCGGATTGTGTGATTTGTCAGTCGGATTATATGTTAAGCGATCTCAAAGAAAATTTTGCTATTCCTCCTGACCGGCTCCTGCGAATCTATAATCCATTAGATATTGATTTAATCATTAAAAACTCGGAAGGTGCCTCTCCTTTTTTGAGCCACGGTCACGGCCCCCATCTGCTAACAGTAGGTCGACTGAGCTATCAAAAAAATATGGAACTCTTGCTTGCGTCCTTTTCCGAACTCCTAACATTAAAACCGGATGCTCATTTATGGATTTTAGGTACGGGATCTTTGGAGTCTCAGCTACGCAATCAAATAAAAACACTTAAACTTGAGGAGAATGTTCATTTAGCCGGATATCACAAGGATCCCTATCGTTGGATGAAACATGCGGATTTATTGGTGCTTACCTCTCGCTACGAGGGCCTTCCGAATGTTGTTCTTGAAGCCTTGGCTTGTGATTGTCCTGTTGTTTCTGTAAGGCATCCAGGAGGAACCTACGAAATATTAACACTGATGAAACTTACCAACCGATGGGTTACCGAATTGAACTGGAGTACGGATTGGTTTGAAAAGGTTGACTGCCGGAAGGCCTTACATCATCATTTTGGGATAGAGAATATTATCCGAAGCTACCAAAAGGTCTTTGCTGAATGACGATTCAATTGAATGGAAACTTACTTTTTGAAGCTTTTGTGATTGGCCTGTTATGCTTCTGGATGCTTAAAGCTTATTTGGATCTTCGCGTTGCGCTTTTCATTACCTTTGTTCGCATAATGATACCTCTTTTCTATTTTGGATTTTTCTTTGATGGCCACTGGAATTTTTTAGACGATATTACCTATTTGCGAAGTGGTGCGTACATTTTGGATAGGGGATATAATCCGCTTACTGCTTTGATTACTACAGGAGGTCAAAAGGTGTTACTTCAAGTAACGGGAGGAGGAACCTTTTTGTATTATTGGTGGAATGCTTTAGCCCAGTATTTATTTGGAAGATTCTATTTTGCGCCCGTCTTTCTTAATATTTTCGTTACTTGTGTGACAGGTGTCTTCCTGTACCGTATCGTGAGGTTTGTCGGAGCGTCCGTGGTTTACGCCCAAGGTTTCCTTGTGTTCTTTCTGTTACATTGGGATTTGGTCGCATGGACTTCCCTGATCAATCTGAAGGATCCGATAGTGATGATGCTCAATGTGGCAACACTCTATTTTGCTTCCGTTTTCTTGGAAACCAGACATATTCTTTATGGTTTAGCCTGTTTTGGTTGTGTTGTGTTGTACTTATTGATTCGATTTTATCAGCCTATAATCTGGTTAGCGTGTATAGGAGTGTGGTTTCTTTTTTATTCAAAAGGGAAACAAAAATATCTTGTGATGATACTGGGAGTCATTGTTGCGCTTTATGTAGGACACAAAATCGGAGGAACCAAAGAAATTATTTATTATATGAAAAAATTTCTTGTGTTCTCTGCGGGGAGTTTGATTCCGGGGTTGTTTCGTTTTTTACTAACGCCTCGTCCCTGGGGAATTGACGAGGGTTCCTCGTTTCTATTGCTACCCGCGATATTCAACTGGTTTTTCTTTATATTTACCCTTTTTGGTGCTTTACTACTATGGAAAAAACGATCAAAAGAAGTAAATTTAATGCTCTTGTTTTTTCTTGCGGTATGCTTGTTATTTGCCGCGTTTGCAGGACAACAAGGACCAAGACACCGTTTCCAGCTTACTTTTGGCATTGCCTGGATGCAGTATCATTGCCTTTGGATCTTTCTTAAATCACTTTACTCAGGAAACAAGATGAGTCCCTCCAATGAAAAAGCTCTTTTTTCACCGCCTTAAGTCGATGAAATCTCTTCCTGTTTTTATCCCCTTCCTTATGGGATATTAGCAGCTTGTTTTGTGATTTATATTGTTCCGGAACTCAAATGTGGAGATAGTGTGCAGCACGGTAATAAAAAGAAAATTGTTCATATCATTACCGCGGTTAATTTAGGTGGCGCTGAAATGATGCTCTATCATCTGCTGGTGACCATCGATACAAAAAGATTCGATTGTTATGTTATTTCCTTAAGAGATATTGGTGAGGTTGGAAAGAAAATTCAAGCATTGGGAATACCTGTACTCAACTTAAATATGCGGCAGGGAATTCCAAGTCCTTTTGCTCTTGGACGCATGGTAAGATATTTATTAAAAATTCATCCGGATCTGATACAAACGTGGATGTATCACGCTAATTTGATGGGTGGACTTGCTGCATTGTTTTTAAAGAAATGTCCTATTGTATGGGGGTTGCACCATAGTAATTTATCCCCCTCATCAAATAAGCGAACCACTTTATGGGTCAATAAACTATGTGCCTTGCTTTCAAAAAAAGTTCCTCAAAAAGTCGTTTGTTGCTCTGAAGCAACGCGTATCACTCATGTTGAATGTGGTTATGATCAAAGTAAAATGGTAACGATTCCTATTGGTTTTGATTTAGGAAAACTCTATTATCGAGAAACCGCTTCTCAAGCAATACGGAATAAGTTAAAAATCTCACCATCAGTAGATTTAATTGGAATGATCGCCAGATTCCATCCACAAAAAGACCATTTAAACTTTATTCGAGCAGCAGCCATTTTTCATCAAAAGCATCCCCATACCCACTTTTTGTTGTGTGGAAAAGAAATTGATGAACATAATACTCAATTAACTCAGTGGATCCACAAGAGTGATTTATCCGATGTTGTTCATTTGCTGGGAGAATGTGCTAACATCCCTGAAATCAACTCCGCGCTGAATATTGCAACCTTATCTTCTTGTGGTGAAGGCTTTCCGACTGTTATAGGAGAAGCAATGGCTTGTGAAACACCTTGTATTGCAACAGATGTGGGTGATGTTCGGACATTAATAGGTGATACCGGTTTTGTCGTTCCACCTCAAAACCCAGAGAGTTTAGCTAGCGCTTGGGAGAGAATGCTTCAACTTCCTGAGGAAAAACGTCAGGAATATGGCAAAAATGCGAGACAAAGAATCATCACGCACTACGCTCTTCCTGCCATAGTGGCTCAATACCAAACACTTTATAGTCAATTAATTCAATAAAATTTAGTAACTACTCAGGTATCATTTGTACTGATTTTACAGGACTTTTTTTGAAGCAATTTTCAAAAACAGGCTGTTTTAAGCAAAAAATCAGGGGTCCTCATTTTATAAGTCACTGATTTTACAGAACTCAGACACCTGAGTAGTTACAAAATTTAATCATCTCAATAGTTATATGAAAATCGTTGTTTTTGGAAGCCTTGCCCATTCTTTAATCAATTTTAGAGGCATTCTCTTGAAAGATATCCAGGATCAAGGGCATGAAGTGATTGCTTGTGCCTCTCGAGATGGATTACTTCAGGATTACAAGGAGGTTGAAAAAACCTTAGATGCGCAGAATATTCGATTTTATGCGGTCGATATGAATAATCGAGGAATGAACCCTTGGGAGGATTTAAAAACCTTATGGCAATTATTTAGGCTTTTTAGGAAGATCAAGCCTGATATGATTCTTTCCTACACGATTAAACCTGTCATTTATGGTTCATTAGCCGGGTATTTTTCCAGAGTCCCTCATCGGTTTTCAATGGTTACGGGGATTGGGCATTTGCTGATTGGTGATTCGTTCAAACACAAACTGGTTCGTTTATTGATTTTACCTTTGTATCGTAGAGCTCTCAGACGAAATAATGTTATCTTTTTCCAGAATTCTGATGATCTTCAGTTATTTCAAAACCTAAACCTTGTTTTACCAGGACAGTCTCAAATCATAAACGGATCCGGAATTGATTTGGAATATTTCCCTTTTACTCCACCGTTGAAGCATCCAGTTATTTTTTTGATGATTTCGAGATTACTTGCAGAAAAAGGGGTTCGCGAGTATATTGACGCCGCAAAAATTATCAAAAGAAAATATCCTGATACTTCTTTTAGGCTAATCGGTCCGCTTTTGGTAGGTTCTAGAGAAATCTCACTAGAGCAAGTACAACAATGGGAGAAAGACCAGTACATTGAGTATTTAGGCGAAACTCCCGATGTTCGACCGTTTATCAGTCAAGTGAATGTCTATGTCTTACCTTCATATCGTGAGGGTACACCTCGTACTGTATTAGAAGCCATGGCAATGGGAAGGCCCATCATCACAACCGATGTTCCAGGCTGCAGAGAAACGGTTATTGATGGTGAAAATGGATTTCTAGTCCCCGTAAAAGATGCTCAGGCCTTAGCCTTAGCCATGGAAAAATTGATACAAAATCCAGAGTTGATTGCTGTCATGGGGCAAAAAAGCCGTACCCTCGCAGAACAAAAATATGATGTCCATCAGGTAAATCAAGTGATATTAAAATCAATGGGATTGGTTTCATGAAACGAATTTTCGATATGCTGTTGTGTCTCATCCTTTTGCTGCTGTTGTCCCCCTTACTTCTTATTGTCGCTTTTTTGATAAAAAGCAAAATGGACTCTCCAGTGGTGTTTACCCAGCAAAGAGGCGGTTTTCTAGGAAATCCATTCCGTATCTATAAATTCAGAACGATGACGGATGCTAAAGATGCGCAGGGAAAGATATTGTCTGATGCGGAACGGTTAACGACGTTGGGGAAGTGGCTCAGAAAATTGAGTTTGGATGAATTGCCTCAGTTATTTAATATTCTTAAGAGTGACATGAGCTTTGTTGGTCCTCGTCCTCTGTTTACACAATATCTTCCTCTGTACAGCAAAGAACAAGCAAGACGTCACGAAGTTAAACCTGGGATTACGGGATGGGCCCAGGTGAATGGCAGGAATGCGATCAATTGGGAAGAAAAATTTAAACTGGATGTGTGGTATGTTGAACATCAATCGTTTGTTTTAGATTTAAAAATCATCTGGTTAACGGTTCTAAAAATTATTCATTCCGAGGGAATTAATCAGGAAGGGCATGTGACGATGGAACCTTTTCGAGGAAATAGAAATTCATGAGTGATATATTTGTTTTTGGGGCCAGTGGTCATGCGAAAGTTGTCATTGATATCATTGAAAATTCTGGTAAGGATACGATCCTATTTCTGGTTGATGATGCCATTGCGTTGAAAGGGAAAGAAGTTTACGGTTATCAGGTTTTGGGGAGTAGAGACTACCTGATCGAACAGTTCAAGGGAGACGCTATTCCTCCGGGGATTATCGCTATTGGAAGTAATCGGGTTCGCTTTTTACTTGACGCTTGGTTTCATAACAATAAGATCGGCCTGGTCAAAGCAGTGCATCCGTCAGTCCAACTTTCCAGGAGCGTAAGGATTGATGCGGGCACGGTTGTTATGGCTGGAGTTGTCATCAATCCTGATGTAAGCATTGGAAAAAACGCAATCATTAATACTCAGGCAAGTATAGATCATGAATGTGTTATTGGAAACTATGCGCATATCGGTCCAGGTGCGATTTGTTGTGGGAATGTTCAAGTCGGTGAGCACAGTATGATCGG
Source organism: Deltaproteobacteria bacterium TL4 (assembly GCA_051382335.1). GTDB lineage: Bacteria > SAR324 > SAR324 > SAR324 > NAC60-12 > JBBCAX01. The sequence continues at coordinate 22,405 of JBBCAX010000033.1, read as the reverse complement.
TGCTGGAAGTACCATTATTCCAAATATCAAGATTGGTAAAAATGTGATTGTTGGTGCGGGATCAACAGTGATTGAAGATATCCCGGAAGGTGTGACTGTTGTTGGATCACCTGCAAGACGACGATCGGAAAGCGTGTTTTAAAGTACTTTGTCCGTATGAGTTATCGATTATAGATAGAAAGGTGTTTATGGTTTTAAGTAAAGCTCCTTGGCCTTATGCTTCAGCAGAAGAAATTGAGGTGGTGTCTCAAGTATTGAAATCAGGAAAAGTCAACTATTGGACGGGGCAAGAAGGTCGTCAATTTGAACAGGAATTTACCGAACATTGTGCTTGTCAGTATGCCGTGGCTTTAGCCAATGGGACTGTAGCTCTGGAGGCAGCCCTTCATGCTCTGGGGATAGGCGCAGGAGATGAGGTGGTGGTAACAAGCCGAACCTTTATAGCGTCAGCTAGTGCCATTGTGATGTGTAGAGCCACGCCTGTAATGGCTGACGTTGATCCTGTGAGTCAGAATATCACGGCAGAGACCGTTGCAGCGGTTTTATCTTCAAGAACCAAAGCGATTATTGCGGTTCACCTTGCCGGATGGCCCTGTGACATGGACTCGATCATGGCGTTGGCAAGATTGAAGGGGTTGTATGTGATTGAAGACTGTGCTCAAGCGCAAGGTGCCCGTTATAAAAATCGGCCTGTCGGTTCTTTGGGAGATGTTGCCGCATTTTCCTTTTGTCAGGATAAAATTATGACAACAGGCGGTGAAGGAGGAATGCTCACCACAAATAATAAGGAAATATGGGAAAAAGTATGGTCTCTTAAAGATCACGGAAAAAGTTATGATGCGGTCTATCACCGTGAACATCCTCCTGGTTTCAGGTGGCTCCACGAATCGTTTGGCACGAATTTGCGCATGACAGAGATGCAGTCAGCGATAGGACGTATGATTTTGAAAAAAATCCCCGGATGGATCGAAACACGCAGGCATTATGCAAAACTGTTAAATGAGGCTCTGATGTCTATCCCTGCGCTCCGTTTGACACTTCCCCCGGCAAATATTTACCACTCGTATTACAAATATTACGTATTTGTGCAACCAGCCTTACTTAATGCCGAATGGGACCGGGATCGGATTCGAGATACAATTTGTGACGAGGGAATTCCATGCTATAACGGAAGTTGTAGCGAAATATACTTGGAAAAAGCCTTTGAAGATGCAGGAATTCGTCCTGAAAAGAGATTAACCGTCGCAAAAGAAATGGGGGAGACCTCATTAATGTTTTTGATTCATCCTACCTTGATTGAGGAAGATATTCAGGAAACCATTCAGGTTATTCGCAAGGTTATGAATCAAGCCAGCTAAACATAGCTCCACCCAAATATTTAAAGAGCTAGTCTTTTATTTAACTTTTGGTATATATAATGCTTTGATTTGCTACAGGTAAAATAATCTTGCAAGAAATTGGTGTATTGAGCTTGCTCTTCATTGATCCTCCTTGTAGAATGCTGCGTTTTAGAGTTGCCGATTCAGGGTGTGATTATTATCTATTGTACAGTCAAGGGATATTTATATGCTTCATTTAAAAAACGTTTTAACCCTTGAAAAGATTGCAAGGATTATTGCGGACGCGATAATTATCAACTTTTCAATGTTATTAGCTGTAATGGTACATTACTTATGGCTAGTTACATATTATGACAATATTCTGTCTTTACCGGAAGTCTTCTACCATCATTTGCAAAATTACACGCTTCATGGCGTAGGGATTACTGTCATTAGTTTGGTCGTTTTTTTCTTCAGTGGATTTTATTCTCGTGGCCGCGCATACCAAGGGCGCTATAAAGCCTTGTTGATTTTACAGGCCGTTAGTTTAAGCTATATCCTCTTTGGTTTTCTGGCATTTATCTTTACAAGAACCGTTACTTTGCCTCGAAGCTTTCTGCTATTGGCATGGGGAATGACAGCCCTTGCGCTGATAGGATCCCGCTTATGGTCCAAGTTGTGGCGATCCGTTGTTTATGCAGAACGACATTTATCGATTAAACGACGTTCAAAAAGTATCAAAAATGTTTTGGTCATTGGGGGTGCTGGTTATATTGGTTCCGCTCTGCTTCCACAATTATTGAATAAAGGTTATAAAGTTAGACTTCTGGATCTACTCCTTTATGGGATAGAGCCTATTCAAAATATTGTTGAACATCCGAAGTTTGAAATCATTCAGGCTGATTTTCGTCAAGTTCATCAAGTTGTCGAGGCCATGGAAGGGATGGATGCAGTGATTCATCTTGGAGCAATTGTAGGGGATCCTGCCTGTGCTTTGGACGAGGAGTTGACGATTGAAATTAACTTGATGGCAACCCGCTTAATTGCTGAAGTCGCAAAAGCCAACCGGGTGAATCGATTTATTTTTGCCAGCACATGCTCTGTTTATGGTGCCAGTGAAGAATGTTTGGATGAGCAATCTGCTCTCAATCCTGTTTCCCTCTATGCTCGTAGTAAAATTGCGTCCGAAAGAGTTTTGCAACAAATGGCTGATGAACATTTCAGTCCTGTGTTGCTACGATTTGGAACGATCTATGGGCTTTCCGGACGAACACGGTTTGATTTGGTGGTCAATCTATTAACAGCAAAAGCTGTTATGGATGGGCAAATTACGGTTTTTGGTGGAAATCAGTGGCGTCCGTTTGTGCATGTTAATGATGCCGCATCAGCCGTACATAGAGCACTTGAGGTACCGCTAGAGTCTGTTGATCGTCAAGTGTTTAATGTCGGTTCCGATGAGCAAAACTATACCATCCAGCAAATTGGAGACATCATCCATAAACACGTTCCCAGTGCAGAAATGATCAGTAAATTAGAGGATACCGATCGGAGGAATTATCAGGTTAGTTTTAGTAAAATCAGGAGAGTCTTGAATTTCCAACCCCTTTGGTCCGTGAAACAGGGGATACAGCAAGTTATTGACGCTATTCAAGAAGGCCGAATAGTAGATTACCATGACGCCAAATATAACAATGCAAAGTTTTTGAGTGAAGCGGGTGCCTATCATTTGGATCGTCATAGTACTTGGGCTTATGAACTCCTTAACGAAATTCAGGAACAACATGAGGAAAGCCTAAGAGCTTCCGAAGATGAGGATATCAGCAAAGAGTCTCTAAAAGATCAATTAAAACAATTAGTTGCTGATGGTCAGGTAGAAAGGGCCATTGCTTTGTTTCATGATCATAATTTTGATGAAATTCCCTTGGCATATCGCTGGTATGTAAAGGGAGCCTTGAGCGATAATTATGGGAAACATCGAGATGCATTAAAATACTATATGAGAGCTTTAACTGCGATTAAGGGTGTTAAAAATGCCGAGGAGCACAACTATGTTTTTGTCAGGGCGACACTTTCAGTAGCAGTGATGAAGTATAAAATTGGTGAAGATTTTGAGGGTGCAATCAGGCTATTAGAAAACTTGTTGAGTCACCATGCATTGCAGGGCGATTTTACAATGGAACAACAAGTTATGACGACACTGGCAGCAATGCATTACTTCAATGGCAAACATTCAATTGTGATTGGACAACTGGAGAAGTTTGTAAAAAGTGAGCCAACTCCGGATCATATGTCACAGAATCAATCTTATCTTTTGCTGGCGTTAGCATACATTCACTTGAATTCTCCGGGACAAGCAAAGCTATGTTTTCAGCAGGCATTGTTTCACTTTACTCATATCCCGCCTTCCAAATTGCAGAATAACAATTTTCTCTATGGTTGGATGGGATGCGCTCCTCTCACTGAAGAGCTGAGTCGTCTTGCGCCTACAATTGTAGATCAGTCATTTTCGGAACAGATTCAACGTTTTCAGCGTCTGTTGACACTTTATCATGAAATCACTCAAGATCAACCTGTCTTGCTGAGAGAAAGTGCGGAGGAAATGAAGCAAGTTTCTCAACAGTTGAATAATTCGCCTTCATCGAAGAAGTACCTCAACGTAGCAAATCAATGAAATGAGGAGCGAATCTTTCGCTCCTTTACCTCACTCGACATTCTATGCTGTTAAAACATTCATCGAATCCTGTGTTTAGTGCAACGACTCTAATGATCCTGTGCTTCTCTTTTGTTTTGGGAGGACGGGCATTAAAAGCGGAAGTTTTGTTATCTTCTCTCGATTTTTGGTATTTTGAACATTTGGAAAACCAGGAGCTTCGTGGGGGAAAATCAAGACAGTTAAGCACTCGCCCAATCGTTTTAAATCCATGGAAGGATCAAGCGAACGCTTCATCAATGGAATTTCAATGGGATTCATATGAGTTCGAGTATAGCTACAGCTCCCTCATGCCAGTGATTCAAAATCGCGAGGGGAATTGGATTTCTCAAGGAAGTAATTTGCTGGTAACAACCGGCTTTACCGGCCTTATGCCTCATGCAAGCATTTGGTTAGAGCCAAAGTTATCTTTTCATGAAAACCAGTCTTTGGAGGATTATCCTGAAGGACGTGTAAAAACGGGAACACCAGGGAATATTCGGTATCCCAAAAAAGAGGAAACGTTTACAGAAGTAGAAGTTCACACAGGCTATTTGATTTTTAATCTGTCCAATTGGTATCTTTTCTTAGGTAAAGATAATCTCCGTTTTGGAACAGGGAAGCACGACACTTTGCATTTAAGTAATTCTGCCAAACCCTTTCCAATGATTCGTATTGGAACCCTGGAACCTTGGGACACTCGCTTGGGCGCTTTTTCTTTTCTGAGTTATTTAGGGCAAATGGAAGAGGATCGTTATATTCCTAATGCTAAATTTAGCGGTTGGCGCTTTGATTGGAGTAGTAATCGAATTGAGTTTGGAGCAAGTCGGTCCTGGTTTGTTGGAGGAGATGGAAAAAACGAAAATTTTTCTCACATGGTGGGAGATTTATATGTTGAGCTTTTTAAAAATCGATCGGGAGCTGAGCGTGACACGGATAATAGAAATCAGCAACTTGTTATCGATTTACGTGTTAAAATTCCAGAAATCAAATTAGTTTTATATGGAGAGTTTGGAAGGGAAGACCACGAGCATAATCTTAAAGACCTGAGAAGTAAGTGGGATCACTCTCAAGGACATATTATTGGAGTAAAACAACTGGATCTCATTGATGATTTCTTTTGGATTATTGAGAGCGCTGATAACACTCAACCCTCTCGTTTTATTGATCGCCCGGGAGGTGATTGGTATACCCACTATGAGTACAAAAGTGGGTGGACTTATGAAGGAATTGGTTTAGGGCATCACATGGGGGCGAATTCTAAAGATTTGTTCGTTGCAATGGGTTTTGAGCATCCCAAGCGATCCTGGATGATTTATGGGGACCATGAACGACATAATCTACGGAATACATCTCCTGATGTTCAAGAAGAAATATTAGAATTTGGAATTCAAGGAACGTTTAAAACTTCTCTTCATACTTATACACAGGTACAAGTGCAGCATCAAAATTTTCAGAATTTTGGAGCGATTATGGGGAAAGAATTGAGTTCCTCAGCATTTTCAGTGAAAACCTCCTACCAGTTTTGATTATGAGTGATTCATCAATATCCGTTCAAGCTCATAATCCCGCTGACCCGAGTTATGAGAAAAATTTTGACGTTCTTGATCTTTGGAATACCTTATTGTCTTATAGAAAACTTATCCTTGCTGTTACCCTCCTGGGAAGTTTTCTGACAGTGGTGATTACGGTTAATATGAAAAAAGTCTATGAGGTTGAAGCGACCTTCCTACCTCTCACCTCAAGTTCTCTTCCTAATATTGGAAACCTCAGTAATATTGCTGCATTAGCAGGAATCTCTTTGGGATCTTCAGGTTCTAAGGGAATTGATTTTGAGGTTTTATTAAAAAGTCGTTCTTTTAATGAAGACATCGTGCGTGATCTGGATTTATTGCCTGTCTTGTTTAAAGATTCTTACAATCCCAGAACAGGAGCACTGATTGAAGAAGAGCAAAGTTTGAGAGCGAAGATCATCCAATCAATTGTTACTTTTTTCAAAAGTAGTTCACAGTCACCAAATGAACCCATATCTGCAGAACTGAAACAACAATATACCTTATCACGGGCAACCATGATGATTCAAAATAGTGTTATTAACGTTTCAAAAGAGCCTGGAAGTGAGCTGTTTTCAATTAAAGTTACATGGGACGAGCCTCAATTAGCGGCAAAGATTGCAAATCAATATCTAACCAATTTAGAAAAATTTTTATTCCAAAATACGCTAACGACTGCTAAAAAAAGTCGGATATTTATTGAAAATCAAATGCAAAAAACAGAACAAACTTTAAATCAATCAGAAGAAGCAATCAAAGCCTTTAGCCAAAAGCATGGAATTTTTGAGGTAGCTGACCAAGCTTCAATGCTGGCGAGTTCTATTGGTAAAATGAGGGGAGAGATTGCCCTGCAGGAAGTTCAGCTCATGGTTCTCAGGGAATTCCATGGAGAAAGTAGTCCACAGGTTGCATTTGAGAAAGCAAGGCTGCTCGCTTTAAGGGAGCAGTTATTGAAACTGGAGAATGGAACAGTACAAACTTCGGATTCTACACAAAAGGATTATAATCTGTCGTTAAATCAGTTACCCTCATTGGGGTTGGAGTTTGCGCGATTGAAACGTGAGATGAACATTCAGCAAGAAATTTATAAACTGTTACGCACAGAGTTGGAAACAACTAAGATCAAAGAATCACGAGAGTTGGATTCTATTCAAATCGTTGACCGTGCCATTCCGACAGAATTTCCAGCAAAACCGGATAAAAAAATGATTGTGGTTCTGGGTTTTGTCTCTTCGGTTATGTTGGCTATTTTTGCTGTTTTTTTCATCGAATTGTTAAAAAAATTAATCTATGAAAATCAATTTCGCAAAGAATCTCAATAAGATAAGATTGAAATGATGTGGTTTAAACGACAGCATAAGTGTATGGTCTGTTTCCTATGGATCATCACATCTGCTCATTATGGATATGCCGCAAATGAAATGGGTTTTGGATTCGGGTTGGGCGTTGAAGGTGTTGCACATGATCAGGAGTTTGCGTTGGTCAAAGACCAGATTTCTCTTTCAAGAGTTGAATTCTTACCCTTCTCTTCGTTGGAATTTCCTTCCATTGAATTTCGACTTTCCCCTAATGTTAGCATTCGCAGCGGATTTCAGGAAATGCTTGCTTCTTATCAACACACCGAAGTTTCCTACATTTCTGAGGCAATAAAAGTTGTTACTGATTATGACCTGTCTGTGTTAAGTTTTTACGCCTCCTACCTCTATGCGGTCCCTCTTGTTGAGAATGTGTCTGCTCAAATTCAGGGAGGGCCTGTTTTGATGGAATCCGTTTTGACAAAAAATGAAGAAACGTTTTTAATAACTGAAAGTGGAGGAAAAGAACGTCAACAGATTAAAAAAAATTTTCAGGTTGATTATACTTTAGGAGCTATGGTTGGATTAGGAGTTAGTTATGTTTTAGCTCCCAAGCATGAAATTATTGCGCAATTATTAGCATTTGTAGGAGAAAGTACGATGACTTCGCCCAAAGGACGCACGATCCAAGTGGGTTCCACACATTTGCAAATAATCTACTTGTATTTTTTCGATGCCTGACTTCAGAACATTTATCAATAATTGGCTCCTTTGTTGTTTCAGTGGACTGTGTTTTTCTTTTTTTCTTATTACGCAGCCGTGTCATGCTCAATATGTGTTTTCAAGTCTGGATTACTGGGATTATGATTCGCTGGAAAACTCAGAGTTACGAACCTCAAGTTCCATTCAACTCAATACACGTCCCCTTATTCTAAAAAAACAAGATTGGAAGGAGTCAATACTTGAGATGGGCCCCACTGAAATGGAGTACAGTCAAAGTACTTTAATCCCTGTGGTTCAAAATAGAGAAGGTCTTTGGATCACAAAAGGAAATAATTACTTAGTCTCCGCCAGCCTTTCCAATATCAATAAGTCGTTCTCCTTTGTTCTTGATCCTTTGGTGACGTATCATGAAAACCTTTCCTTGGAACGTTATGAAGAAGGTCGGTCACAACCCACTACCGGTGGCAGTTTTAGATATCCCAAACAATCCGAGTCCTACTCGCTCACTACAATTCATTCCGCTTATATATTATCCTGGTTTTCAAACTGGTATGTTTTTTTAGGGAAAGACAACCTTCGTTTTGGCGCAGGAAAACACGATACCTTGCATCTGAGTAATACAGCAGAACCTTTCCCTATGATTCGACTAGGAACCCTAAGCCCTTGGCACACTAAACTTGGTGCCTTTTCATTTTTGACGTATGTTGGTGAAATGGAAGAAAATCGTTTTATTTCCAGACCAAAATTTAGTGGACTCCGAATTGACTGGAACACGGATCAACGTATTGAAATGGGCTTGAGCCGTTCCTGGTTTGCGGGAGGAGATGGCCAAAACAACAGTTTTTCCAATATCGTGTGGGATCTGTATACCGAATTTTTTAAACCCATTGCTGGTGTTGAAACCATTTCAGATCTTCGTAATCAGCAATTGGTATTAGACTTTAGAATAAAGATCCCTGAACTGAAAACACTTTTCTATGGTGAGTTTGGGCGAGAAGATCATGAGCATAATTTAAAAAACCTGATTCGTAATTGGGATCATTCTCAAGCAAACATTCTGGGTTTAAAATTTATTGATTTTATTCCTGATACCTTTGTTCTCATTGAAAGTGCGGATAATACTCAGGCCTTACGGTTTTTAGAAAGAAGTATTGTTCAGTGGTACACACATTCCGAGTATCAAAGTGGCTGGACATATAATGGAATCAATTTTGGACATCATATGGGTGGAGATTCAAGAGATTTTTTTACTGGGATAGGAATACATACACCACAATATGCGATGATGCTCTATCGTGATCATGAACTTCATGGAATACGAACCTACCCTGGCAAGCGACAGGAACAAAAACTGGAAATGGGAATTCAAGGCTTTTGGTATCTATTTCCCAAACTGAGGATTAATTATTGGTTTCAGCAACAGCATTACCAAAATTTTGGTCTAATTGCTGGGAAGTTTGTCACTTCTTCGGCGTTTTCCCTAGGAATTGCGTTTACTCAATGAGCATGTTATTGTGGTAAATATTTTCTTAGTTAGAGAACTGAGCGACTTTTTCTCCATAACCAAGTTCCAAAACCGAGGACGCCAAGACTTTGAACCACTATAATGCTCAAAATGAACCCTATCGAAGGGGAAGAATGTGTTAGGAACTGAATTCCAGTAATCATTCCAATCCAAAGTAATAAATGGAACAAGAAGAGTATTCCAAATTTAAGCCTTTCCGCAAAAGGATAAATGTGACATGCTAAGTAACTTGCCATGAGCATCCCCCCAAAAGCCTCGGCAAAGAACCCAAAGCTTATTCCTTGTTTTCCCCAATAGTATTCTCCTAAAATAATTCCTATCCAATGCAATAGGGTTATTCCAATGCACGCAAGGTTGAATATTTTCTCATAACCCAATGCAATATAAAAACTTTGACACATCATGACCCAAATCGCAAAGGGTAACAGCCAGATGAGAGGTTGTATGACAGGCAATGCTTGTTGGGCAAATTCAAGATTCAGCCAAAATGAGACCAATGGGACAAAATAGAGAGAAAGAGGAAGGATCATAATCATTCCCATCCCAACACATCCCCATAGGACTATAAAAAAAGTGTGCTGAATGGCCTTGAAATTATTTTCAACATGCATTTGGGAAAGTTGCGTTAACAAGGGTTTGGTAAAAAAAGCCAGAAGGGCAGGAAATTTAAACAAAATTGCGATCGGAACAATGTAATAAGAAACATTTTCCCATGAAGAGAGATTAGCTATTATGATCCGATCTACTTGAAGGGTAATAATTCCTAAAGATGCTTGCAGGAAAAATAAACTTTGATATTGAAGGCTGCTCCTAAAGTGATTCCAATACCTATACCCTAAGGTTTCAATCTCTTTTACTTTAAGTTGAAAAGGAGAACACCTAAAATCGTATATCCTGTCAAAGTCACTTGCCTTTGAAAAACTATGATTACAATAGGAAATTATCCAAAAAAAACCACCAATCATCATAGTAAATATCAGCAAGGACTCTTTCATTGGAATCCAGTGACTTAAAATCCAGATTCCTCCTAACCAGCTAATGATAGTTATGATTTGAAATTGATAAACTTTAATAAATTGCTGAGTTCGATAGTAATCTAAAATTAATATATATCCTCCTGTAATACACAAGGGGAGCAGGATTAAAGCGAGAAGGGAAGTAAAAGCAAAGAACGAAATAGATAAGGCGTAGGCAGCAAAAGTAATTCCAAACCAAACCAAGGACCACCAGAACCACGTTGCCGTATAATATCGATGCAGTAAATTTGAAGATTGAGACGGATCATTGGAGGAAAGTTTAGAGAGTAAGCCCGCATTCAAATTGCCTGTGAAATCGAACCAAAATCCGGGATGGAGCAACCACATAAAAAATGAAAGTTGTCCAAAACCTTCTACACCCAATGTTCGGATAAACACAACAGGAATAAAAAGACCACATATCGTTTGAACGACAAAGGCAAATGTACCCCAAATCAATACCTTTTTTGTTTCCAAAGGCTATTCCTTGTTTATACAGGAAAGATATTCCTTTTCCATAGCTTTGGCATTTTCTATCAATGTAAATTGACTGAGAACTTGTTGTCTAAGATTCGCTCCAGTCTGCTGAGCAAGGTCGGGGTTTTCGAATATTTGTCTTATGGCGTCAACATAGCTTTCTTCTTTTTCCCCTTTGATTAAAAAGGCAACTTTGAAGTCCTCATTCTCAATATCATGATTTCCAACAACATCACTTAAAACAACCGGAATTTCTAAAGCCATTGCTTCAATGACGCCCAAGGATAACCCTTCCCATCGTGAAGTATTTAAATATATATCTGAAATATTTAAAAGTTGATTCATTTCCGTCTCGTGTTCGATCAAAATAACTTTATTTTTTTTGGGGAGTGCCCTTAAAAGCCGTTGAACATGCGAATTCTTTGATGAGACACCAATAAGAACAAGGTAAGTCTCAGGAAAGTGCTCGCAAATTTTTTGATGGATTTCAAGAGTTAACGGAATATTTTTTTGATAACAGTATCGTGTGATTGAAGTGATGACTCTTGCATTTTCAGGGATAGACCACTTTTGTTTTAAGGCAGAGGCGAGGTGTTTGGCCGGAATAAACTTGTCCACATTCACACCGTTGGGAACGACGGTTGACTGTAATGAGGTAAACATCTTGGCAGATAATCCTTCATCTTGTTCACTTGGAGAGACACATATAACTTTCTGTGTCCAGCGACTTAATTGTTTTTCGAGATAAAAGTAGCATTTTTGTAAAAAAGCAGGGTACTGGCGATAGTGAATTCCGTGTAGGTGATGTATTACTGGAATGTTGGTGAATTTGCCGACAAGTCGACCATAAATGCCTGCGGCTTTTCCATGAGAATGTATCAAATCAATTTTACTCTTCCGAGCAATCCACAGGATCTTGAAGAAGGTAATGAGGCTGAAAGAACGAATATTCATGGCGGTAACATGACAATTCTCTTTATTCTGTAGCTGCGCAAGAATACCATTCTTTTCAGGAGGACAAAGGACAAAATGCTCAAAGCGTTCGGGATTCAATCGGCTTATGAGTTCAAGCATATAAATGGGCCCACCACTCAGATCGGCTCTACCATTGATTTGCATGATTCTTTTAGGTGATTCATTTGAGGTGAGCACAGCTAAACTCGTTTTTGTCGCACTATTTTGATGAGCAGCGGGATTACTCTGCATGGAATTATGGGGAGTATTCTTTCTACGAGGTGTCATTTTTTTCATAGCTAACAAAAATTGTCCAGTAAATTCTGTGGGAAACGGGGTTATTTAAAGGCTATTCCTCATTTCTTCGCCCTCAAAAATGTTTATTTTGAGATTATGATTTTCAAGGGTTCTAAATTTTCAGCCATCAGTTCAGTTAGACTAGAATCGGGCCATATTTCATACTGACAATTTTAACATTATAACGCGGTTTTCAAGGTGATAAATATAACTAGAGTAGTAACCGTTTTAAATATTATATCCACAATGGTCGCCATTTCTTTGAGATTGCTTTCTCGCGGAGATAGGTCTGGGGGAACGACAATGGTGTCTCCCGGTTGAATTACATAGTTCTCCAAATTGGAGTTGATGATCATGCCATTTGCTTGAATCACATAAGAGTCTTCTTTTTTGGCAAGGGGGTGTGCTCCTCCGAATATATCAAGGTAGTAATTCATAGTCTTGTCCTTTTTGACAATTAATGATGCCTCTCCAAGCATTTCGCCCTTAATCAAAACGGTATTCATAAAGGGAGGAATGGTTAAAGTATCTCCATCCATTAATTCAACATTTTCTGGACTCTCATAAAATTTGTTGTAAGGATCAAGTGAAAGTATTAAGCGACCTACATTGACTGCTTCAATTTTAACCTCCTCTTTTCGTTTTACATTTTTTTCACTTTCACCAATAGACTGTGAGTTTTCTTTTTCGATTGCGTCGTTTTGATTGGGATCTCTTTGACTCTGTTGGATCAAAGCTTCTTTTTCCACTTTAGATTCAATGGCGGTGAGTGCCTGCAAGTGAGTTTCTGGAGAAGTTAAACTAGCAGAAGCTTCTACTGTGCTGCGCAAGAGTCCTCTGCTGATATCTCGACTCAAACGACGATCGGCTGAATCTTCACGGACTTTCAACAGCTTCCTTGTAAAAACTGACCCGTTTAAAAAAGCTTTTTGAGTGAAATCGCCTGCTTTATTAATCAGGTCACTAACTCGATCACCTTCATTGAGTTCATAAGTTCCAGGAAAGAGTATTTCACCACTTATTGTTGCAAATCGTGGAGATTGATAACTTACTTGTTTTCTCAAAAAAACAGAGTCTTCTTCTTGTAAGATCATCTCAGGCGCGGTTTCCCAGGTGATGGGATTGATGCTCAAATGAATCAACTCACGTTTAATTTCTTCACCCCCATAAATCCACCGTTTCAATATTACTTTGGAATCCAGTGCTTTGTATTTTAATCCTCCAGCCTGAAAAATCAAATCTTTGACCCTCATGCCTTCTAGAAAAGGATATTTACCTGGGCGTTGTACAATGTCCCCATCAATGCTGATTGCCCGCGAAGCAACAATATCAGAGGGATAAACGATGATTTTATCGTCTGCTTCAAGAGGAAAAGAGGAGGTTCCTCGTATCAGAGGAACTTGAATTAATTCTTTTTTCCCATCTTGAGATTGCCGCTGAAGGTAAATTTTTTCCCGATATGCTGTGGGCTTGAATGATTGGCCTAAAAACAAGGCATCCTCAACACTCATGCCTTGATAAAAAGGGTAGGTTCCTGGAGCTTTAACGTGGCCTTCTATTATGATATTTTTACTAACTGCCTCATTGTTATAAACGATTACGATGTCATCTGTTTTCAAAAGAGTCCGCACTGCGTCCTTTTTCTCAAGCTCTATACGAAGGAGCAATGGTGGTTGTCCTATGATTCTTCGCTGAATGTCAACACGCTCAGCATTTGCGTTCAAACCAAAGCTTCCTGCCAAAAATAAAGCATCTTCTACGGTCATGCCTTCGAAAAAGGGAAATTGCCCGGGATTCTGGACTTCGCCTTTAACCGCAATATTTCTGCTAAGTTTCTTTTTATCATAGACAACAACCACATCTTCTGCTTGAAGAAGCGTTCGAAAAGCCTCTTGGGTTTTAAGATCAATAGCGACAAGTTTTGAAGGTTTTCCCTCAACTTTTCGATGGATATCAGCACGTTCCCGGTAGGCATTGGAATTAAAACCGGAAGCAAGAAACAATAGGTCTTCAAAAGACATCCCGTTGATAAAACGATATTTACCAGGATTTACGACCTCTCCTCGAATCCAAATATAATTCTCCTGAGCTAAAAGTTGAATGATATCTCTATCCTGGATGAGAAGATCATGATCTTTTTCCTGACTAATGACTTTATTTAGATCAAAAAGAACGAGATGAGACTCCGGATAAGGCCGGTCTGGATGATAAGTGAGCCGTTGGATATGGCCGCGTAGTACATAAATCTCGGAGGTGATTTTTCCTCCATATTTCAAGGCCTCAAAAAGTGTTAACCCAGGTTTTAACTCAAAGGTTCCTTGCTGAGAGAACGGACCCACTAAAGAGAAAAACCGCTCCTGTTGTTTAGAAATTGGAAATACTTTGATAATGTCAAAATTTTGTATGGAACTTTGAGGAGATTCCAACTCGAGGACTAGTGTTTCTACAACACGTTTTTGAGTGGGGTTGATGCGTTCTACTAATATTCTTTTTTCATTGGCAGTTGGTAGTAATCCTCCGGCAACAACAAGAACTTCCTTGACGTTGGATTCTTCTTTCAACTCAAAAATACCCGGACGTCTGACTTGGCCAGCAATAGCGATCGCTTTTTGAATTACTGGAATAAACAGCGTATCTCCACTTTGCATATGAACCATGTCAAGAGAATGACCTTTTAAAAAATAGTCGTATAAGTCAATCTCCGCAATCGTTTGATCTTTACGTTTCCATTGAATGTGACGTAAACTCCCCGTTTTTTTGATACCGTCCACTAATGCTAAAATATTATAAACAGAGGCAGTTGCAGGCATTTTATGTAATCCTGGAACATTGGCTTCACCCACAATGTTGATTTGTATTGAGCGAAGTTTGCCTAGTGTTGCGTAGAGATATTTTGTTTGTCTCTTTAATTCTTCATTCAATTGAGTCAACGTTAAATTCCATACCACTATTGGTGAGACTCCGGGAATATGTAGGACACCTTCCTGATTAATCTGGGTTGTTTTGTTTTCTGAGGGCTCTGCTGTTTTTGCAACACTGTTATGGATAAATACCTCATCTCCAGGACCAAGTTTATAATTTTGAGGCAACGAAGGATTTGCAATCGGATCAAAAGAAAATTTATCTGCGGTTAATTGGGAGTACCCAAATTGTTCCAGAGGAAGTATTGTATTTTCATCGTAAGATAATCCCACTTTTAAGGAAGGCTGAAGCATTTTTTCTAAGGAAGAAAAGGTTGAGATGTCAAATTGATTCTCCTTTTCAAAAGCTTGATTGACTTTGGTATAATCTTCTTCCTTAGCTTTAGTTTCTTCTTGTTGTTGTGAAATCTGTTTTGCCTCACTCTCAAATTCATCTTCATCCGTGAAATCAGTACATTCCTCTTCCGTTTTGTTAATTGGCTGACCGAATTTTTTATCGTTTGTGGTTGTTATTGAATTGTCAATTTCTCTGGTTTCTTTGCATTTTTTGGTAGGGCGATTAGATCTTTTCGGTGCTTGTTTTGAGGACGAGTAGATCAGCGGTGAAGTTGATTTCCTTTCCTGTCCCAAAACCGTGGCTGGTAATAGGAATGAAATTAATATCGATAAAGTTAAAACAGTCGTTTTCATCGGCAATTCAGTAAAGAAAAAGGATCTCATACGCGATCTTGTTGCGTTTTTTAAATGCTATTCACTATGTGTATAACAAAGGCCCAATTAGCTCTCACAATTTAGAGTATAAGTCGAGATGAATTGTTTACGTTGTTGTACAATATTTGCTTCTAAGTGGTTAAGGGATTCTCCGTATTGTTCTAGAAATACAACTTGATAGTGTTCCCCTGATGATGTCTAATCGTCCCATTTGGCATCTTGAGTCAGCACAAAAATTACGATTTGTTATCAAGCTCATTTCTCAGAATTCATCTTTGGCGAGTTTCTAAAAGTAAAAATTACTACTCGTTTGAATACTTCTTTAACCAATATCTATCCTCTTCAGTAAGGTAGAACTTTCCTATAGAACGAATAATGAAGTATCTATTAACATTCTCGACTTTGAACAATTTGCTCAATATTACTCCTGAATAAAATCAGAGACTTATAAAGTCGTATTAGAATTAATGATAGGTTTGGCCTGAAAAACGGGAAATAATAACCTTGCATTAATTCATTCATAAAATAAAACCACTGATATTATTGAATAATTAAAACTAAAACCATGAATCAAATGTTCAAAGTCCAGTTAACATTAAAAAGTCATTTATTGATTGTCCTATTCCTATGTTCTTTTACTTCCTGGGCAACACCTGCGACACCTGTAACACCAACAATACCTGCGACACCTGTAACACCAACACCAACAATACCTGCAACACCTACATTGACACCCACAACAAGCAAATTGCCTTTAAACCAAAAACAGACACAACTTTCACCGCAAGTTCAAGAAACCGCTCCCGTTTTAAAGATGGAAACTCTCCCTTTAAATCCAAATACTCAATCAAATCAGGGAACTTCAAGTGAGGAAGGACTCGCACCTGCAACGCAAGAAAACCAAAAATCCACTTCAGACAGTGAAATAAGAGCAGAGGATCAAAAACCTCAAGATAGCAAAGAGACTAAGGATCTTTTAAAGAAGAAGGAAGAAAAGGAGAAA
Organism: Deltaproteobacteria bacterium TL4; assembly: GCA_051382335.1. Lineage (GTDB taxonomy): Bacteria > SAR324 > SAR324 > SAR324 > NAC60-12 > JBBCAX01. The sequence goes on along the minus strand of JBBCAX010000033.1, from coordinate 5,922 downwards.
GAGGAAAAACAGAAGGAAGAAAAGAAAAAAGAAAAAGAGAAAGAGGAAAAACAGAAGGAAGAAAAGAAAAAAGAGGAAACGGCGAAACAGGTCATGCAAAAAATACCACTCCAGCAGTTCGGACGTAATTTCTTTGAGTCTGCAAGGAGACGAATTCTGGAAATGGAAAGAAAAATTGTCAGAGGGGAGATCCAGGCTCCAGATCAGAGAAACGCTATTTCCGGTTTTGTCGGGCCACTGGAGATGATCTCATCTTCGGTTTATGCAACCACACCCCATCAATATGTTTTATCTCCTGGAGATATGATCAACCTGATTTACTCCGGAAATAAGACAGGTTTTAATGAAGTCAAACTCCTTGTGGATAAAAAAGGTCTTGTTACCATTCCTGACGTTGGGCAACTGATGGTTGCAGGAATGACCTTAGACCAATTCCAGGAAAATGTTAACTCTTTGTTTGTACGCTCCATAGACAAGCATATCAAACTTTCTGCAACCCTCGAGGAACTGAAAAGTATTCCCATCCTCATTACCGGAGAGGCTTTTCGTTCGGGTAGTTACGCTATTAGCTCAGTAACAACGCTCTTTAATGCACTTCATGCGGCTGGGGGTCCCAGTGACATTGGCTCGTTGAGGGATATTCGGCTTCTAAGAAACGATCAGACCATTCGTGTCGATTTTTATGATTACTTATTGCATGGAAATAATCAAAGTGATCTTCCTCTTCAGTCTGGTGACCAGATTTTTATTCCTCTTATGCAAAAATCAGTGGCGATTGATGGTGAAGTAGTTCGACCTGCTATCTATGAGTTGAAAGAAGGTGAAAAGTTAAAACACCTTATTGAATTAGCAGGTGGAATCAAACCCAGTGGCCTTTACGAAAAAGTTCAAATTCAATCAGTCATACCCAATCAAAAACGAATTATCATTGATGTTGATTTAACCAAGGAACAATCCTTATCAGCTACCCCTCTTTATGATGGAGATAAGATTACCGTTTTTCCTATTCTTCCAAATATTGACAATACTGTAATGTTGGAAGGTGCTGTTATTAGACCCGGGATGAGTGAATATAAAACTGACATGAGAGTTTCCGATTTATTTTCAAAGATTAACACACCTCTGGCAGATGCCTTCATGGAAAAAGCCGATATTGTGAGGTTTAATGAGGATGGAAGGACAACCCGATTAATCTCTGTTCATCTTGGCAAAGCGCTGTCAGGTGATCCGGAACATAATATCCGACTTGCTGTAAAGGATAAAGTAGTTGTCTATTCCAAGTGGGATGTAAAATTTATTCCTGCTCAAACGATTAGAATTGAAGGAAATGTACAAAAGCCTGGTGATTACGAACGCTCATTGGATATGAAGGTTAAAGACCTGTTGAACTATGCGGGAAATATACTCCCGGATACTTACCTTGAACGAGCTGATTTACTGCGTTATGATTTTGAAAAACAAATCACCACGCTTCTCCCGATCAACCTAAAAGCTGTTTTAGAGGATGATAAATCTGCAAATCTCGTTTTGCAAGATAGAGATTTGCTGCGAGTTTATTCCAACAAGGAAGTTCAATATATCCCAGCCCATTTAGTTAAAATTGAAGGGAATGTACAAAAGCCTGGTGATTACGAACGCTCATTGGATATGAAGGTTAAAGACCTGTTGAACTATGCGGGAAATATACTCCCGGATACTTACCTTGAGCGAGCTGATTTATTACGCTATGATTTTGAAAAACAAATCACCACGCTTCTCCCGATCAACCTAAAAGCTGTTTTAGAGGATGATAAATCTGCAAATCTCGTTTTGCAAGATAGAGATTTGCTGCGAGTTTATTCCAACAAGGAAGTTCAATATATCCCAGCCCATTTAGTTAAAATTGAAGGGAATGTGCAAAAGCCAGGTGATTACGAACGCTCATTGGATATGAAGGTTAAAGACCTGTTGAACTATGCTGGAAATATACTCCCTGATACTTACCTTGAGCGAGCTGATTTATTACGCTATGATTTTGAAAAACAAATCACCACGCTTCTCCCGATCAACCTAAAAGCTGTTTTAGAGGATGATAAATCGGCAAATCTCGTTTTACAAGATAGAGACTCGCTCCAAATCTATTCCAACAAGGAAGTTCAATATATCCCAGCCCATTTTGTTTCAATTTTTGGTGCAGTTCAAAGGCCGGAAAGATATCCTCGTTCTAAGGGGATGAGATTAAAAGAACTCCTTTTTGTAGCAGGAGGAACACTTCCGGATTTCTACGAACAGCTCGAATTAGTTCGCGCGAGAACAGACGGTAAAACGACGATTTTAGAAATTGATATCAATAAAGTGATGGAGGGAGATTCAACACACAATGTATTGCTTGAGGACGATGATATTGTCATGGTCCGCAGTAAACAGTCATTTTTCAATGAACCTATTCTTGTGGAAATAACAGGAGAAGTCCAATATCCAGGAACCTATGCCTTACGAACGAAGCATGATCGCCTCAGTGATCTTATGAAAAGAGCCGGGGAGGTTACGAAAAATGGATATTTGAAAGGAGCCGTGTTTCTTCGGAAAAGTGAGTTGATTCCCTCTGAGGAAATACGAAAGGATCTCGAATCTGTTAACTCCCTGTTTAATCGAATTAACTTAATGGAATATCAACGGCAGGTCGCTAGAAGTAATTATCTTAGCAGGAAAGAAAACAGAGTTGAAGAAAATTCAACCGTTTCTCAAAGTGTCGCACCTGTCGTTAGCGATTCAGCTTCAAAAGAAACGGTGATTAAAACGTTAACCGCACCTCAAATCGCACAGACAGCGGGTCAAACAACAGAAAAAGCCTTTGGAATTTTTGAAGAGGGTTCATTCACAACCAGCCCTGCAAGAGAACTGGACGAAAAGGAACTCCAACCATCAGAAAGAGTGATCATAGACCTTCCTGGAGCACTCTCTTCCCCTGGCGAAGCAAGCGACTTGAAATTGAGAGCAGGAGATAGAATCAAAATTCCGAGAACACCTAACACCGTTAATGTCACTGGAGCGGTGATCCGTCCCACCATTATTACTCATAATGCGAAATTGAAGTTAGATGATTATATTAATAAATCAGGTCAGATGACACCAGATGCGGCAATCGATAAAATCATCGTATTTCGCATGGATGGTTCAATCGTTCCTGTGGCTGAAATTGATTCCATTGAAATCGGTGATATGATTTATGTACCAAGCAAACCATTGACTCTGGAAGTGGTGTCCCTATCGGATAAAATATTAGATACGGTTAAATTTGTTGTAGTGACGGTTGTCAGCTACAATGTATTGCTTGCCATTCTTGCTTTGTAAGAGAGTACATTTGCGATTTTTCATGTAGCTCATAATGTGCATAATTGACTGATATAATTATCGTAATTATTATTTTATGCATAAAACATCACTTTTCACATTTATTAACTTTCACTATAATAGTCTATGAAACGTATACAAGGCACCGATGGTATTCGTGGAACGACCAGACTTTCAATTTCAAATGATGAAAATCCTCTTAAGATTTATTTAGAAGATAATGTCCTCACTGAATCTTTTTTTGAACTCTACGTTTATTGTTATTGCCAAGAGCTTTTAAGCTCTACTTTGTCTGATAATCATCTTGTTATAATTGGGTGGGATCCAAGAGATCCTACAGACAAGTTTAATCAAGCGGCGATTCTAGGAGCCCGAAAAGCCGGTTTTAATGTATTTTCAACGGGTATCTTGCCAACACCTGCAATAACACTTTATCAATTATCGACACATGCAGTATGCTCATTTGTACTAACAGCATCACACAACCCAAGTGATCAAAATGGCATAAAAATTTTTCTTGCCCCAAGAGGTTTGAAGCTTTTCCCACATGATGACGAATGTTTTACTCGTAAAATTCATGATGTTGATTATTCTATGTTATCCCAACTTCCCCTCTCTGGATTTTTCGAAGACCATCATATTCTTGCTCGTAACCTTTTTATTGACTACTCTACGACTTCTTTCAATTCATGGTTGACTTACTCCAATTTTTCTAATCTGACTTTAATTATCGATGCCGCAAATGGTGCGTTCTCATCTTTAGTAGAACCGATTTTTGGAAAATTTTTTCATTCAACAAACTTATTTTATTCGAATTGTTCTCCTGACAAGGGAATCAATGTCAATTCAGGCGTGGCTGACCTTGAGGGACATCATGTTATTACCTCAGATATGATTGATCCTACCTCAGGCACATATACAAATTATGAAACAATCCAACTTTTATTCAAAAAGGGCAGAGAAACTAAAAATAATTTATCCTATCGGTGTATTGGAATAGTCTTTGATGGTGACGGTGATCGTTGTTTTATTTTAATATATAATCCACAACTTGATGAAATTGTAATTCTATCAGGTGATAAACTACTTTATTTACAGTCCATTTTTATAAAAACCCATAACTCTCTAAACAAAGCTTTATTTGTTAATACCGTGGAAAGTGACCTTGAGTTAAGCCGCAATGCTCAAAAATGCGATTTTGAGGTATTACAAACGGCTGTAGGAGATAAATGGATTCTTTGGCAAGCTGTTTTACAGGATTGGCAAGTAAGAAAAAGTTTTATTGCTATGCATTTCCCCAGATTGTCAGATGAAATTCATAATATTGACACTCATTTATATGCTATGGAAAAGAACTTAGCATTTAACGCATTAAAAATATCTGAATTATTTTCTCAATTGGACGATGTTTTTTTAAAATGCGCTTCTAATAACCAGATTCAGAAACTTAATGATCAATTAACAACTGTCGGTTCATCTCGATTCATTATCGGCGGTGAGGAATCAGGACATATCATCACATTGGGAAAACTTAGTAATTCCAATTTCTGTCTCCCTGTTTATATTGGCAATGGACTTAAATCTGCTTTAAATTCTTTAGCATCAATCAACACACTTTCTCCCATAGACCCAAACTGTTTTTTTTCATGGCTCTGCTTATATACAGACGGATATAAAAAAAGTTGGCCTATCTATTATGTGAACAAATCACTATTATCTCCAAACTCATCCTTTTACAAGGAAACTAAATTTTTTATATTGCACCATTTAGAAATTATATTTCCAGAATATCAAATTTCTTATGAATTTAAACCGGAAGAACCAGAAATGATTTTTTTCTATATTTTTGAACCTCAAAATCAATTAGCGGCAAGTATTTTTGTTAGGAACTCAGGAACTGAAGATAAAATGTCTTTATGCTTAAGAGGTAAAAATTCAGATAAAAATCATCTGGATTATCTTTCTAAAATCATTTACAAACATATTCTAATTCATGTAAAAAATCATCAAACACCATTTGCTCAAGCAGAAAAAAAAATTATTATGCAAATTGCCTCTAGTGCTGCGGGTTTATTCACCAAAGATATAGATCTGCCACATTCAATTAATAGAGATCGGTTAATAAAAGAGATGTTAAAACAAAAATTAATTTATTTTATAAATAATAAATGGTTCCTCAGTGATTTAGGTTTATTTTACCATTCTTGTTTCTGAACGTTCATAAACAAACTCAGTTTCACCGACCACTTTTAAAAACTCGAGTGTTGTGTGCTCCCCTTCAGGTTCTTACGCATTTTTGGTGAAAGCATAATTAACTCAAAAATTTCCACCTGTGCAGGTGTATTTTAAGCAACCAGCTTAAACTCAAGCTTGCTGTAAATTTTCCTGTGATAGTAGAGTTTATGCGGCAATACTTTCAGGAAACTGCTACGTCCCACCTATCTAGGACCACTTTTGAGAAAAAAATTCCACCTATTCAGGACCACCTAATGAGTATTAAAAATACTCACTCTCTTCATAAATAAATTTGGATATCCCAGGCAAAGGGTTTAAAAAGTTTCTTTTTGTATAAGTCTGTTAACGCAAGCA